>JAMOQJ010000022.1 GCA_027064065.1 Desulfurellales bacterium | reverse complement strand
GAACGGTGAACGATTTGTTGTGTGTGGGTGCGAAGCCGCTTTATATCTCGAGTGCATTTATTATCGAATCTGGATTTGATATGGAAAAACTAAAGCAAATAGCACTCTCCATGCGTAAAGAGGCGGAATTATCCAACGTTAAAATCGTATGCGGCGATACAAAGGTTGTGGAAAATGGCAAGTGCGACGGCGTTTATATAAATACGTCCGGCATAGGTAAGATAATAAGACCCATAGATGGAAAAAATATAAAAAACGGCGATGTTGTTATTGTAACAGGGACTGTAGGCGACCATGGATTTTCGATTATGAATGAAAGGGAAGGGCTGAACTTGGAAAGTAATTTATCAAGCGACGTATCCAATCTTGTCGATTTGATTATGCCGTTGATTGAGTCGAATATCGATATAAAATTTATGAGAGACCCGACAAGAGGCGGACTTGCCATGTGTTTAAACGAGTTATGTTATAAGAAAGATTATGGTTTTGAGATTTTTGAAGATAAGATTCCCGTTAGGGAAGATGTTTACATAATTTCTGAAATCTTAGGGATTGAGCCCTATTTTAGCGCAAACGAAGGTAAAATGGTGATTGTCGTTGCTGAAAACGATGCTGATAGGGTAATAGATTCGCTAAAGAGCAATGAAAAGGGTAGGGACGCTTCCGTTATAGGTTTTGTCAATGATAACTTAAATGGTAAGGTTGTGCTTAATACCAAATTCGGCTCAAAAAGGATTCTTCGCATGCCAATTTCCGATAAGATGCCAAGGATTTGTTAGGGGGTATGTATGAAATCATATAAAAAAGAGTTGTGGTTTAATACGAAAAACAGGGTTGAGTTTATCAATATAACACCCGATGTTGAGTTGGCTGTAAAAGAAAGCGGCATAAAAGAGGGTTTGTGTTTGGTCAACGCTATGCATATAACGGCAAGCGTGTTTATAAACGACGACGAAAGCGGCCTTCATCAGGATTATAAGGAATGGCTTGAGAATCTTGCTCCGCATGAACCTATAAGCAGATACAAACACAACAGAACCGGTGAGGACAATGGAGATGCCCACATAAAAAGACAGGTTATGGGAAGAGAGGTTGTTGTTGCCATAACGGATGGAATGCTTGATTTTGGGCCTTGGGAGCAGATATTTTATGGTGAGTTTGACGGAAGAAGAAATAAACGAGTGCTTATTAAGATAATAGGCGAATAGCTTGTTCATACCCGTAAACTTTTGGCTTAAAAGGCTTATAAAAGAGTGGCTTTTTCTTTCTGCTACATTAGGGGTTTTTGCAACATCGGTTTACCTAAAAAGTTTACCCGAATATACTTTATCCGATTTTAGGGTTCTTTTTGTAATATTCCTTTTTTTGGTAGTATTAAAAGGGCTTGAAAATACCAATCTTTTATATTTTGTCGCATCTTTTATATCAAAGGGAAGATATGTTGCAATAAAACTTGTTTGTTTGGTTGCCTTTCTGTCTATGTTTATAACAAACGACATAGCTTTGCTGATGGTTGTTCCTTTAACCATGATTTTGGATATAAAACATAGGGATATCGTTGTTATCCTGGAAGCTTTATCGGCAAATGCGGCAAGTGCACTTTTGCCAAGCGGCAATCCTCAAAATATGTTTATCTACTGGTTTTATAATCTTAGTTTATCACAATTTATCTTAACAATTTATCCTTTTGTTGTTGTCTCTTTGGCTATTATATCTATTATCGCTGTCTTTATTCCTTCTTCTTCAATCGGTGAACTGCCCAAGAAGGACGTAAAGGAAAACTATAAGATATATCTTGTTTTGTTGGCGCTCTCTTTGGGCATCATACTTAAAATATTGCCTATATATCTTGGGTTGTTGGTTATTGCATACCCTGTTTTATTCGATAGGGCAAGTTTTAAAATTGACTATTTTCTTTTGGGTATATTTTTTATGTTTTTCGGATTTACGAGCAATATTCAGCATATTATTCACATAACAATAAACTCATCAAACGGTATATTTGTTTTTTCTGCTTTTTTAAGTCAGGTTATAAGTAACGTTCCGGCTGCCTTGATATTTGCCGATTTTACGAAGGATTGGAAGGAGTTGCTTTGGGGTGTAAGTGTAGGCGGATACGGCAACCTAATAGGTTCTTTGGCTAATTTGATAGCATACAGGATTTACGTATCGTATAAAGGAAAATCTAAAAAATTCCTGTTAAAATTTATGGCATTTGGGTATCTGTTCTTTTTTGTTATGCTTTGTTTAAAGATATATGTGTTTAGCGCTTTTTAACCATATCGGATAAAAAGTTTATCCAATCATCAAAACCGTATCCCGTTTTTGCGCTTATCTCAAACACCTTTGCTTTTGGGCTTATCTCTTTTATCTCTTTTTTTACCTTTTCTTTGTCGAAATCCATAAAATCTGCCAAATCTATCTTGTTTATCAATATAACATCGGCGACGTTAAACATTACGGGATATTTTTTTACCTTGTCGTCTCCTTCAGGGACGCTTAAGATTACGACGTTTTTGTCGCATCCTACGTCAAAGGTTGCAGGGCATACAAGATTACCGACATTTTCTATAATTAGGATATCGCAGTCCAAAGAGACCTTGTCAAGCGCCTTTAAAACCATATTGGCATCAAGATGGCATGCTCCGCTTGTGTTGATTTGAACTGTGTCAATACCAAGCGCTTTTATGCGCTCTGCGTCTCTGTCTGTTTCTAAATCACCGTCGATAAAGGATATTTTGTGTTTATCTTTTAAAGCCTTGATTGTTTGCTCTATGGTAGTCGTTTTGCCTGCTCCGGGCGATGACATAAAATTGAGCGAGAATATGTTTTTTTCTTTCAATAATGCTCTTATTCTTTGAGCCGATGAATCGTTTCTTTCAAGTATTTTTCTTTCGATAACAACCCGTTTCATTATTCTCCCTCTATATCTATAATTTCCATTTCTTTACCTTCTTTTATCTCTAACGGCATATTACATTCGTCGCACAACAGGACAATCTCTTCGTTTTTTTGAAATTCGAAGTTTTTGTTACATAAAATACAGTAGGCTTTTACGTTTGATTCTATAATCTCAAATTCTGTGTTTTTAATAATTGCTTCTTCTTCTCTTAAGGCGTCAAGGGCAAACAGCAAAGCATCAACCATAACGCCGCTCATTATACCTATTTTTAGGGTTACCTTAGTTATTTTTGAAAGATTATTCGATTTTTTTGTTTCTTTTAGTATGTCTACAATGCTTTCGGCTATTGAGCCTTCGTGCATACCTTTCCGCCTATTTTTTTGACTTCTTCTATGATTATATTTGCTACGGGCTCTATCTTTTGTTTCATAAAATTACTTAATTCAGTCGTAAGTTCGTTAGGACAGACACTCAAAGGCGCTATACCAACTACGGTTACTTCGGTTTCTTCACCCATAAATTTAACCTGCTGAAGAACATCACCAAGACCGATTTCGTGAATGGAAGAGACGAATGTAATGTTGGGCGGTAGCTCTTCAAGTGAAAATTTGTATATACTTCCTGCTTCGTCGTCGGTTTTTATGGCATCTACGATTATTAACTTGTCGTATTCTAAAAAGTATTCAATGAGTTGAAAACCTA
>JAMOQJ010000021.1 GCA_027064065.1 Desulfurellales bacterium | reverse complement strand
TAAAATACATTTATGTTTCAAATTGTTAGTTACTTCAAAAATTTTCTTAATTTCATCTTTACTCAAAACCTTAGGCAATTTATGTTCTTTTTTTGGACGATGTAATTCATAATATTGTTTATCTCTGTCAAGAATCTTTTCATAATAGAATTTAATCGCATTTATTCTTTGATTTTGCTGGCTTATGGAAATATTTTTTAGTTTTATAAGCTCTAATAAAATATATGCGTTTATTTGGGTTGCTGTTATATTTAGAAGGTCTTCTTTTCTGAAATAGACACAAAACTCCTTAAAATAGTTACAATAAATGTCTTGGGCGTTTTTGCTGTATCTCTTCTGAATAAGTAAATCCTTGTATTGTCTCAAAATATTTTCCATATCAACTTCTTTTCGTATAACTTGTTACTCTACGCAATCTCCGTTACTGCGAGTAAACTCATCAACGATTTTCAAATTATAAGACACTATCGCGTACTTGTCAAAGAAATTCGGGAAAATGTCAATGCAATTTAAAAATGTCCCCTCTTTTTGACAAAATAGAAATGTCCCCTTTTCTTGTTCTTTATATTTTACTATGCTGCTTCTCTTCTCAAGACATTTTTCAAAAAATCTTCCCTTTTTTTAACTATAGGCGTTATAGGCACTCTTCCTTTCTTTTTAAGATTATTTTTTTCATTTTCTTATGCAACATTTCTTATCTCTCTTCTGTATAGTTTTATAGTCGGTATATATCTAATAGATGAAAAAAGTTTCCACATCCTTTAGCAATAATTGCTTATTTAACTGGAATTATAGTGTGTTTTTGGTGTAACCATAGTGTAACCAAGTGGGTATAAAATGGCACTAATGGAAAAAATTTATACTTTTGTATAATTTCTATAATTGATATTGAGATTTTATTCGGTTATAAAAAATCCCTATTCTAACGGGAATAAAAAAACCCTTGACAATAATCTTTTATTAGGTATATTTCTTTTTGTCTTTGTGGGCCGCTAGCTCAGCTGGTAGAGCAACGGACTCTTAATCCGTTGGTCGAAGGTTCGATCCCTTCGCGGCTCACCATTTTTGCTTTTTGTGGTGGGTATAGCTCAGTTGGTAGAGCACCAGGTTGTGGCCCTGGTGGCCGTGGGTTCAAGTCCCACTACTCACCCCATTTTTTACTATGATAATCAAAGAAAACGATAAACGAGGTTTAAAGGTTATCAAATCTCGCCTAATAAAGGGCGGTGTTTTTATATTCCCGACTTTTACAATTTATGGGTTTTCTGCTTGTCTGTTCGACGTTTACGCTAATAAAAAGATTTTGAGTCTAAAAAAAAGAAGCGTAAACAATCCTTTTATAGTTATAGCCGATTTGGATTTTATCGTTGACGCATCAGATTTTAGTGATAAGGATTTTTTGGTTTCTATTCTAAAAGCTAACGCTACAGTTATAGTAAAAACAAAGATTAAATTTCCGTTTTATGCTTCAAAAGATAATAAAACTGCATTTAGGTTAGCAAATACCGACGTTTTAAGGTATTTAACAGATAGATTTCCAATAACATCGACCAGCGTCAACATATCAGGCAAGCAGGCAATAAACGACGTTAAAAAAATAGTTAATATATATAAAAATCGTGTCTTTGGTATTGTTTGTGGTAGGGTGGAAAATATTCAATCTACCATAGTCGATATTGCAAATAAAGAACCTTTAATATTGAGAAAAGGTTATAATATTGACATAATAGAGCACTTATGCAATAAATAGAGCCAAAAAAAAGGAGGAAAATTATGGTTGAAATGGCTGAGAGAATAAAAAAACTGCCACCGTATCTTTTTGCTGAAATCGATAGGCTAAAGGAAGAAGTTGCAAAGAAAGGTGTGGATATAATAGATTTGGGCGTTGGCGACCCTGATATTCCAACACCGAAAGAGATTATAGATAAAGCAAAAGAAGCGCTTTACGATGCAAAAAACCACCAATACCCAAGTTATGTGGGTATGCTTGAGTTTAGAGAAGCGGTTGCAAAATGGTATAAAAAAAGATTTAACGTTGAATTAGACCCAAAAAGTGAAGTTGTTAGTCTGATAGGTTCAAAAGAAGGAATAGCCCATCTTCCTTTGGCGTTTATCAATCCTGGAGATTATGCGCTAATCCCTGACCCTGGTTATCCCGTATATCCCGTTAGCGTAATGTTTGCGGGCGGAGAATCGTATAAAATGCCGCTAAAAAAAGAAAATAACTTTCTACCGGATTTAGACGCTATACCAGAAGATATTCTTAAAAAGGCAAAATTAATGTTTATCGGATATCCCAACAATCCAACAAGCGCGATAGCCGAAGCCGATTTTTATAAAAAGGTTGTAGAGCTTGCAAAGAAATACGATTTTATCGTAGCAAGCGATAACGCCTATTCTGAGATTTGTTATGATGGATATAAGCCTATAAGTTTTTTGGAAGTAGACGGTGCAAAAGATGTGGGTATTGAGTTTCATTCGCTTTCAAAAACCTTCAATATGACGGGATGGAGAATAGGGTTTGCTGTAGGAAACAGGGATGTTATAAACGGACTTGGCAAGATTAAAACAAATATAGATTCAGGTATATTTCAAGCCGTTCAGGTTGCGGGAATTTATGCCCTAAACAATTCTGAAACACTCAACGAGCCGATAAGAAAGATTTTTCAGGAAAGAAAGGATAAGATGGCTCAAGCATTAAGAAAGGGCGGGTTTGAATTTGACGAGCCGAAAGCTACGTTCTATTTTTGGGTTAAGGTGCCAAAAGGTTATACGGCTTCGGAATTTACAAAGAAGCTGCTTGAAGAAAAGGGCATTGTCGTAACGCCGGGCAACGGATTTGGTGATGCAGGTGAAGGTTATTTTAGAATAAGTATTACAAATCCAAGAATAGAAGAAGCCGTAGAAAGAATTCAAAGCGCAATATAAAAACTATTTATCCGCAAAAGCCTTACGGTTTTTGCGGAATTTTTTGTTTATTTCGTATGCGGCTAAAAAACCCGTAGAAAACGCCGCTTGAAGGTTAAATCCACCGATTGAGCCTTGTATGTCGATTAGTTCTCCACAAAAGAATAGATTTTTTACAATTTTGGATTCCATAGTCTTTGGGTCTATCTCTTTTGTGGATATTCCGCCTTTTGTTACAAATGCTTTGTCAAACGAGCATTTTTTAACCGTAAACGAAAAATTGATTAGCGTATCTATAATACTGTTTATCTCTTTTTTTGATAACTCTTTTACATATTTATCCGTTCTCATTATGTTGTCAGCCAGTCTTTGAGGTATATAGCGCTTAATCAGGTTTTTTACCTTGCCTTTATACGACATTAAATTATTTTCAAACGCTTCTTTGTCGCCTATTAAGTTCATCTTTAGGATTGCCTGTTCAAAGTCGTTTTCGGATAATTCAAGTACAGCAGGCCCGCTTATGCCAAAGTGAGTGAAAATTATATCGCCCGTTATTGTCTTTTTTTTATTGTTTATCTTTAACGTAATTTCCTTGTTATATAGCGATATTCCCTGAAGGTTTTCTGTATTTTTTGAACAAAACGGCACTTCAAACGGTGTTGGCTTTACAATCGTATGCCCTAATTTTTTTGCAATATCGTAACATGTTCCATCTGTTCCTGTGTGTTTAAAACTTTTTCCACCGCAGGCAAGTAATACTATTTTTGATATATATATGTGATTTTGTGTTTTTAAAATAAACAAATCACCTTCTTTTCTAATGTCTATAATTCTTTCGTTTGGCCTGAAGGTTGTTTTGTCTTTTGCTATTTGAAGAATGATGCTTGACATCTCTTTTGATGTTTTGTTTTTTAGTATAACCCTTGTGTTGTCAAGCGTTGTTTGTATGCCGAGACTTTGTAAGAATTTTATCGTATCGTTTACGAAAAATAGTTTAAAAGCATCTCTTAGAAAGTTGCCGTTTGGTTTATAGTGTTCTATAAAATTTTCCAAACCCAGCTTGTTCGTTACGTTGCAAATATTATTGCCCGTTATCGAAAGTTTTTTGGCTCCTTTTTTGGAATCAAACAGTATGATTTTTTTTGGGTTTAGATGAATTGCCGCAGTCAGTCCGCATGCGCCCGCACCGACTACGGCAACGTCATATATCATAATCCTTTTAAGTGTTTTACGCGTTTTCTGAAGAATGCCGCTTTTGCTTTGTTTTGCTCTACGCCGTCTCCATGCTCAAGCATATATGCTACGGAATTTAAGCCTTCAATATCGTCCTTTTCAGCGGCTAATCCAAAGTAGTGAAATGCCTTCTTTTTGTCAACTTCAACGCCGTTTCCCGTGTAGTATATAGCGCCCATAAAGAGCATTGCTTTTACATTGCCTTTTTTTATGGATTGCTCTATCAAGTCAAATGCTTCATCCATCTTGCCCAAATCAAAATATAAAACACCAAGATTGAATAAAGCCAAATCGTTTCCTTTATCTATTGCTTTTTTGAAACACTCTTCGGCTTTTTGTAAATCCTGTTTATTGTAGGTATCGTCTCTGTATATTAAACCCAAATTGTTCATTGCGGCGCTATTTCCAAGTTCCACAGCTTTTTTTAATAATTCTTCAGCTTTATCAATATCCTTTTGGGCAGGCTTTCCTTCAAGATATATGTTTGCAAGCCTGTTGATAGCGACAGAATCGTTGTTGTCTACAGCTTTCTCATACCAAAATACTGCTTTTGCGTAGTTTTTTTCACCAAGCAATCCTTGATAGTATATATCACCCATCGTTCTCATTGCTTCTACATCGCCCATAACTGCTGCTTTTTGAATCTCGGGCAATAAATCTTCAAGTTTGGTGGAATCTATCATTTCAGACAAGGTCAATCTCCGGATTTTTGTCAATTAAGCCTTTGTCGTATGCTTCGTTTAGCAATAATTTGCAAGCCTTAAGCCCATTTTCTCCCAAATCTACGGTTAATTCATTTACATACATTCCAACGAACTCATCGGCTAAGTCCATATCCATACCTCTTGCAAAATTAAGAGCGTATTCTACGGCTTCTTTTCTATGGTGTAGGGAATATAGAATGCTGTTTTTTAATATGTTTGAAATATTGTGCATATCATCGCCGAATTTTCTGTGGATTGTATTAACACCAAGTGGCAAGGGTAATTTTGTTTTTTCATACCACCATTCGCCCAAATCTATAATTTTTTTAAGGTTTCTCTTTGAGTAGGTTAGCTGTCCTTCGTGTATGATTAAACCAGCGTCAACATCGCCATTTTCTACAGCGTCGAATATTTTATCAAACGGTATAACTTCAACGTTTAGGTTCTTTCCAAGCAATAGTCTTAATTCAAGATATGCACTTGTTAGTTTTCCGGGTATGGCAATTAGTTTATTTTTAAGTTCGTTTAACTCCATTTGCTGTTTTGCTACTATTAATGGTCCGTATTTATAACCCATACTTGCACCGCTTGATAGGATTGCGTATTTGTCGGATATTGTTGGATATGCGGCTAATGAGATAGCCGTTATGTCGAGTTTTTCATCTATAGCCATTTCATTTAGCGTTTGAATATCTTTTAAAATCTGTTCAAACTCATATCCGTTAGTATCTATGGCATCGTCGGTGTTTAAGGCATAAAACATAAAGGCATCGTCCGGGTCTGGGCTGTGGCCTAACGTTAAAAGTTTCTTTTCGCTCATTAAAAACGTCTCCTTCTTTATAAATTTCAAGCATAGTATATTCTTTGGAAAAAATTATTCAAATTTTTTAAATAGAATGACTAAAATTGATATATTGCTTTATGAAACAAAAATTTTGTCAAACATTCTTTTTACTTCGATTTTTAATATCCTTATATCTTTAAGTGTATCTATATTTAAAGATAGTGTAATAATTCAACCCTTTATATATAAGTATCTTTTATCTTTAAAAAATGCGCAAAAAATGATATAAAACTTTATAGTGGATTGTTAAAGTTAAAGATGCGCAAATCTTGATAATAATGATGTAAAGGTGGTTTTATGGATGAAAAACGGTTGCCCGTTATTATTTTTCTGCTTCCTATAGCCGCGCTGCTTTTGACTATATCAATCTTTCTTTATAGCTATAACATTCAGCAAAAGAAAATAATGAATAATAATTTGGAATACGTAAAGAATCTTTACATAAAACATGCCATAGAAATGGAAAAGAATAAGATAAACGCTGCTTTTGATATATTTACGTACAATTGCGATAGTGTTGAAAACATTCTAAAGCCCAAATTAAAAAAAAGGGTAGATATGGTGTATAAAATAATGCAAAATTTGTATAAAGAGAATAAAAATTTGCCAAGAAACAAAATAATACAAATCATAAAAGCTGCCATAGACCCTATAAGATTTGATAACGGTAAGGGGTATTTTTTTATATATAACCTTAAAGGCGTTAATATTCTTTTGCCACCCGATAAAAGCTCGGAAGGTAAAAATCTGATTGAATTTAGGGATGCCGTCGGTGAATATCCCATAAAAAAGACATTATCTTTGCTAAAAAAACAACAATGTGGATTTGTTGAATGGTATTGGTATAAACCAGAAGGCGGAAAATATAAACTATGGAAATCAAGAATGCATAAAAAAATTGGTTATATATGTTTATTTAAGCCGCTCAATTGGTTTGTTGGGACAGGTTCGTATGTGGAAGATGAAAAAAGAGAGATTCAGCATAATTTTATCAAGTTATACACTGATGAAAAAAGGAAGAACGGAGAGTATTTTTTAGTTTTAAGGTTTTTGTGGAGCAAAAGTGCAGAAGTTTTGGGTAGCTCTTTTGATATAGATACAAAATATATAACCGAAAACTATGCAGATAAAAAGGGAATGCAGTATATAAAAAAGGTGTTTGACAGTATATATAGTGGGAAAAAACAGGGTATTGTTAAGTGTAGGCGCAATTCAACTAATAAAAAAGCTGATGATGCTTATGTGTATTTTAGATTATATAAAGACAATATATTGGTAATATCGTGTTTTGATATAAATGATATAAAGTCAATAATAGACAAAGCCAAGTTGCGGTATGAAAGCGTATTTGGCGCCTATATAGAAGATATGTTTATGGTTTCTTTTATTATAATACTAACCATAGGCGGGTTGTTTATATTTATATCGAAAGGTGTGAATGGAATATTGTTTAGGTATCAAGAAGATGTTAAGAAAAAAGAAGAAGAATTGAAAGAGCTTGCTTCACATGATGAACTTACACGCATATACAATAGGAGAAAATTTGAAGAGATATTAGATTATGAAATAAATATGTCTTTACGCTACAATAGGCGTCTTTCTTTGATAATGTTTGATTTAGACCATTTTAAAAGGATAAACGATAGGTATGGACATCCGATAGGCGATAAAGTATTAAAAATAATTTCAAGGCTTGTGAAAAACAGTATTCGCCTAACCGATACCTTTGCAAGGTGGGGCGGAGAAGAGTTTGTAATAATATTGCCAAGCACCGGCATTGAAGATGCCGTTAAAATGGCTGAGAATTTGAGAATGAGAATAGAAAATGTAAAATTTGGCTCTATAGGCACTATAACCTGTTCTTTTGGGGTTACGGAATTTAGAAAAGATGATGATAAATATGAGTTTATCGCAAGAATGGATAAGGCATTATATATTGCAAAAAATAAAGGCAGAAATAGGGTGGAATTCCTTTAGAATTTTCTTTAAATAAAATCCGTAAAGTTATAAAATAAGACAGTGTAAATTGACAAGGAGGTAAAAATGAAGAGGTATTTTTATGCCATAACAGTTATAGGTAAAGATAAACCTGGGATAGTGGCGTCCGTTGCTAAAGTGTTATACGAAAAAGGTTTTAGTATAGAAGATTCTTCATCTACGCTTTTAAAAGACCAGTTCTCTATGATTTTAATTGTCTCTATAGATGAGAATATCAGCATAATAGATTTAAAGAAGTCATTTTACAGGGTTAGAAAAGACCTTGATATGAGCGTATCGGTGAGAAGAATAGAATCCGAAGAGTTAAAAGAATTAGAAAACAAGGAAGAAAAGGATTTGTATATGGTCTCGGTTTACGGCTCGGATAAGCCGGGAATCGTTTATGGTGTATCCGATACGTTTTCAAGAAACGGTATAAATATAATAGACTTAAGAACAAGGGTTACAAAAGCTGACAATCCATTATATGTTATGATTATGGAGATAGAGGTGTCTAAAGATATCGATGAGCACAAATTAAATACCTTACTTAAAGAGACATCAAAAAAACTTGGCGTCGATTATTCCGTTAGAAAAGTGGAAACTTACGAACTGTAGGAGATATGAGAATATGCCCGTTAAAGATATAGTTATCTATCCAGATAAAAGATTGAAAGAGGTATGTGAAAATATAAACGAAATAGATGGCGATATACTAAAAAAAGCCAAAGATTTGCTTGATACTATGCGTTTCTATTCGCATTCCGTAGGTATTGCGGCGCCTCAAATAGGTGAGCTTGTTCGTATCATCGTCGTTGACGCATCGAAGGCTAAAAAAGGTCAAAAGATAAACCACGGCGAAATGGTTATGCTAAACCCTGAGATACTCGATTGGCAAAGCATAATAAAGACAAGAGAAGGCTGTATGAGCGTTCCTGATTATACGGGAAACGTAAACAGGGCTAGAAAGATTACCGTAAAATATATGGATTTAGACGGACGTGAGCATAGATTCGATACGGAAGGCTTTGAAGCCGTTGTTATTCAGCATGAGATAGACCATTTGGATGGAATTTTGTTTATCGATAGGATAATATCGAAAAATACAGACCTGTTCAGGCGTAAAAATTACAGATAACAATGGGGAGGCTGTTCAAACTAAAAAGCGACTATAAACCGCAGGGCGACCAACCTACCGTAATAAAAGAGTTAGTAAAAAACATAAAAAACGGTATTCAATACCAAACGCTTTTGGGTGTAACAGGAAGCGGAAAGACATTTACCATCGCCAACGTTATAGATAAAATAGAAAAACCGGTTTTGGTTATATCTCACAACAAAACGCTTGCTGCTCAATTGTATAATGAATTTTCAGCGTTTTTCCCTGACAATGCCGTAGAATATTTCATAAGTTACTACGATTACTATCAACCAGAAGCATATATTCCAAGAACCGATACCTACATTGCCAAAGACTCGTCAATAAACGACGAGATAGACAGATTAAAACAAAAAACAACGATGAGCCTTTTAACAAGAAGAGATGTTATAGTTGTGGCGAGCGTTTCCTGTATTTATGGCATAGGAGACAAAGAAGAATACGCATCGATGTCTTTTAGGATAAACGTAAATGACGCTTTATCCAGAAAGGATATCTTAAGCAAATTTGTTGATATGCTTTATGTGAGAAATGATATTGAGTTTGACAGAGGAACGTTTAGAGTAAAAGGCGATATTATAGATATCTATCCTTCGTATATGAGAAACCTTGCTGTAAGAATAGAGCTGTTTGATGATACCGTTGATAGAATTGTGCTTTTTGACCCTGTAAGTGCACGTATTATAGAAGAAAAAGAAAGTGTTGTAATATATCCTGCAAATCAATATATATCGAGTAAAGCAAGAAGAGAAAGAGCGATTGAATCCATAAAAAAAGAACTTACCGAAAGGATTGCTTATTTTAAACAAAAAGGAAAACTCATAGAGGCTCAAAGAATAGAAGAACGCGTCAATTTTGATTTAGAAATGATTGAACAGGTAGGCACATGTTCGGGCATAGAAAACTACTCCAGACATTTTTCGAAAAAAAAAGAGGGCGAAGCGCCTTCTACGCTCATCGATTATTTTGGAGACGATTTTTTAACCGTAATTGATGAATCCCACGTAACTATTCCTCAGCTAAAAGGTATGTATCGCGGCGATAGGTCAAGAAAACAGACGCTTGTGGATTATGGTTTTAGGCTGCCAAGCGCCTTGGATAATAGACCATTGATGTTTGAAGAGTTACAAAAAAAATGGAAACAGGTGATATTTGTTTCTGCAACACCTGCCGAATACGAAATTGAGTTATCAAAGCCTTATGTTGTTGAGCAAATCGTAAGACCCACAGGTTTGATGGAGCCGCCTGTTTTTGTAAAACCGATGGAAAACGCCGTTGATGATTTGTATGGTGAAATTAGAAAAACGGTTGAAAAAGGGTATAAGGTTTTGGTTACAACATTAACAAAAAGAATGGCAGAAGATTTAAGCGAATACTACAATAATTTGGGTTTAAAAACAAAATATATGCACTCTGAATTAAACGCCATAGAAAGGGCTAAGGTTATAAGTGATTTAAGAAATAATATGTTTGACTGTATTGTTGGTGTCAATTTATTAAGGGAAGGGCTTGATATACCTGAAGTTGCACTTGTTGCAATCTTGGATGCCGACAAAGAGGGTTTTTTAAGAAGCACAACAAGTCTAATTCAGACTGCCGGAAGAGCCGCAAGGAATGCAGACTCTAAGGTGATTTTTTATGCAGATAGAATGACCGATTCTATGAAAGCCGCAATAGAAGAGATTGAAAGAAGAAGAAAATTGCAGGATGCATACAACAAAAAGCATAATATAACGCCAAAGAGCATAATAAAATCGAAAGATAACAGAATGCTTGAGATGTGTAATTTGGATTATATGCAGCCACTTAATGATGATGTGGAATTTGTTGATAAAAAGGATATTCCCAAAAAAATAAGACTATTAAGGAAGCAGTTAAACGACGCGGTAAAGAAGATGGACTTTGAAAGCGCCATTAAATATAGAGATGAAATAGAAAAACTCAAAAAACTTGACCTTGAGTTATAAAATCATATTATTTAGGCAACTTTTTAAAAGGGAGGGGCAATGCTCGTTTTAGAGAATATAAACTATTCGAAGAATTCAAACAATATTATAAAAGGCATATCGATGAAGTTTGAAGAAGGTAAGGTTTACGGAATAGTCGGAAACAACGGCGTCGGTAAATCTACCATAGGTTATATTATTATGGGTTTGGGTGATTATAAGGTTAACGAAGGAAGAATTCTTTTGAATAATGAAGACATAACGGAGTTGTCGATTACAGATAGAGCAAAAAAGGGTATAGCCCTATTGTGGCAAGAGCCTGCGAGATTTGAAGGTATAACGGTTAAAAACTATCTGTCTTTAAATAGAAAGATTCCATTGAAGGAACTTGAAGAAGCATTAAACCTTGTAAATCTTGAGCCGGATAAATATCTGAACAGACTTGTAGATAAAAAACTATCAGGTGGCGAAAGAAAGAAGGTTGAGCTTGCAAGTTGCATTTTATTAAAACCCAAATATTTGATTATGGATGAGCCGGATTCAGGTATTGATATAATGAGTTTGGATATGATTGTAGGCGTTATGGACTATCTAAAGAAGCAAGGTACAACCCTTATTGTCATAACGCACAGGAAAGAGATAGCAAGGCAGTGCGAATATTCGTATTTGATTTGTGCTGGGAAGGTTTTTTTGGAAGGCGATAGTGATAAAATCATAGAATATTACGAAAAAACCTGTGATACCTGTGGACATATAAATTATGCGGAGGAAGATTGATGGATATAGTAAAGGGTTATGAAGAAGAATTTAATCAATTAGTTGATATATATGAAAAAAATACAAAAGACGACAGTTTGAGAAATCCCGCTGTTGCAACGATTATTATAAGCGGTAATAAAGTCGTAGGTTTAAATAGCGTAAAGGGTATGAAGATTAATTCTAAGGTAAGAAACGACGGGCTTGTTATGGTTGATGTTGAGATAGAAGACAATACGGTCATACCGATACCTGTTCATCTATGCACAGGTTTTTTAGAAAAAACCGGCGAACAGATTTTAAAGTTTAACTATAACATAGGTGCAAATGTTAGGGTCAAATTTAAATCCCACTGTATCTTGACAAAGGTCGAAAAACTTCATCACTATATGGAAAGCGATATGTATATTGGTAAGAATTCTCACGTAGTTTACGAAGACGAGCACTTTCACGACGAAAGAGGCGGCGTGTTTGTCGAAACGATAACTAAAATGAAGGTTGATGAAAACGCATATTTTGCGAGCAAATTCTACGAAACAAAAACAAGGGTTGGAAGAATTAACGTCGTTATGGATATAGAATTGATGAAAAACGCAAAGGTCAACTTGGAGAGCAAGATATACGGCAAAGAAGACGATATAATCGATATAAAAGAAGTTATGAGACTGAATGGAGAAAATTCTTCAGGTGTTGCCACATCAACGGTATTTGCAACGGATGCCACAAAGGCACACGTTATAAATGAAGCCTACGGAAACGCACCTTACGCAAGGGGGCATATAGAGTGTAATGAGATAGTAAAGGGTAGTGATGTTTCTGTTTCAACTATTCCGGTTTTGAAGGTTAATAACGAAAAAGCGGAACTTACACACGAAGCAAGTGTTGGAAGAATTAAACAGGACCAGCTTGAAACGCTTATGTCTAAAGGATTAACAGAAGACGAAGCAGCAGAGTTTATTGTCAATGGTCTTTTGAGTTAGAGTTTATGCTGAAGATAATATTTTTAATTATAGTTTTGTTTATATTTATAACCGTTTATACTTTCAAAAGAAAGATAGATGGTGTTTTGGATAGTATCTTTCCGCAAAGAAATGAAGCAAAACACAACAACAGCGACTCTTTGGAAGAGTTGGTTAAATGCGCTAATTGCGGTGTGTATGTACCAAAATCTGCCGCTGTTAAAAAAATAAGGCTAAAAGGCGATGATTTGTATTTCTGTTCAAAGAAATGTAAAGATGAATATCAAAAGTCAAAATAGGGGGAAAGTATGAAGTTTTTTTTGGATACTGCAAATGTTGATAAGATAAGATATTTTGCCGATATGGGGCTTGTTGATGGTGTTACTACAAATCCGAGCTTAATAGCAAAAGAGGGTAGGGATTTTAAAAAGGTCATAAAAGAGATAGTAGAGATAGTAGATGGGCCTATATCGGCAGAGGTTACGGCTTTGGATAGCGATACGATGGTAAAACAGGCAAAAGAACTTTCAAAAATACATAAAAATATAGTTATAAAGATACCTATGACAAAAGACGGCATTAAGGCTACGCACATAGTCGCAAAAGAAGGGATAAGTGTAAATATGACCTTGATTTTTTCTGCTGCTCAAGCGCTTTTGGCGGCAAAAGCCGGTGCAAGATACGTAAGTCCGTTTGTTGGAAGACTTGACGATATATCTCACATTGGCATGGATTTGATAGCCTCAATTAGAGCTATTTTGGATAATTACGATTTTGATTGTGAGATTATAGTTGCAAGCATTAGAAATCCCTTGCACGTGGTTGAGGCTGCCGAAATGGGAGCGGATATCGCCACTATTCCGCCCGATGTTATGGATAAACTCTTTAATCATCCGCTAACCGATATAGGGCTTGAGAAATTTATGAAGGATTGGGAGAGCGCTTTTGGTAAATAAAACAATCGTCGTTGCTTCAAACAACAAACATAAAATTCAAGAGATAGGCGAGATATTAAGCGATTTTCATATAAAAAAGGCTTCGGATGTTGTCGATAGTTTTGATGTCGAAGAAGATGGCGAAAGTTTTTGTGAAAATGCCTATCTGAAAGCAAAGTCTTTATCCAAATACACAAACGATATGGTTTTGGCTGATGATTCAGGCCTTGAAGTGTTTGCCTTAAATAACGAACCTGGAATATTTTCATCACGCTATTCAAAAGAGCAAACGGACGAAGCCAACGTTAAAAAACTGTTGAAAAATATGGAAGGCATTAAAGATAGAAGCGCTCGTTTTGTATGCTGTATGGTTTTAATTATAAACGATACCATTATTCAAAAAGAGGGTTACGTATACGGAACGATAACGGATAAACCCGTTGGTGATAGTGGTTTTGGATATGACCCTATTTTTATTCCAAACGGTTATGATAGAACGTTTGCTGAGATGGATTCTAACTTAAAGAATAAACTATCTCATAGAAGAGCCGCTATCGAAATGATAAAAAAATCGCTTGAAGAGTTGGTATGAAACGATTTGTTTTTGTGGTTTTTTTGCTGTTTGCGACGTTATCGTATGCGCAAAACAATAGTCTATTAAAAAAGGGCAATTTGCCAGTGCATGTAAAAGCCGACAAGTTTGAAGCCTTTAATAAAAAGGGTTTATATATTTTTTATGGAAACGTCGTGGTAGAAAGGGATGGCGCTACGCTTAAAGCCGATAAAATTGAGATATTTAAAAATAAAGATTATAAAGACGTGTCTAAAATAATATGCACAGGTCATGTTGTTATAACCAAAAACGACAAGGAAGCAAGAGCTGATAAGGCTATCTATGAAATAA
This sequence comes from Desulfurellales bacterium, assembly GCA_027064065.1. Lineage (GTDB taxonomy): Bacteria > Campylobacterota_A > Desulfurellia > Desulfurellales > Hippeaceae > JALWEJ01. The sequence goes on along the minus strand of JAMOQJ010000021.1, from coordinate 4,162 downwards.
AGGATAAAAGAATTATATTAAAAGGCAATGCGATAGTAACAAGCAATAAAAACGAGATGTCGTCGAATGTTATAGTGTATTATATCGATAAGGATTATGCTGTTTCTCAGTCGTTTGATTCAAAAAAACAGGTTGAAGTAACCATATATCCCGACATAAAGGAGAAAAAATAGATGGTAAGAACGCGTTTTGCTCCAAGCCCTACAGGGCATCTTCATATAGGCGGATTAAGAACAGCTATATTTAACTATTTTTTTGCAAAGGCAAACAATGGAGAGTTTATCTTAAGAATAGAAGATACCGACAAAGAACGCTCTAAAGATGAATATACACGTGCGATTCTTGAAGGTTTGAAGTGGTGTTCGATAGATTGGGACGATATATGTTATCAAAGCAAAAGGGAAGCAATCTATGAAAAGTATTTAAATTTTTTATTTGAAAAGGGATTGGCTTATAAGTGCTACTGCTCTAAAGAGAGGCTTGAAAAACTCAAAAAAGAGCAGTTGGAAAAAGGCGAAAACCCCCACTACGACGGACATTGTAGAAACTTAAAAGAAGAGTATAGTGATAAGCCTTATGTTGTTAGAATAAAACTTCCTAAAGAAGATATAGATTTTAAGGATTATGTCCACGGCGATATGCACTTTTCATATAAAGAGTTTGATGATTTTATCATAAGGCGTTCTGACGGTTCGTTTATGTATAATTTTACAAACGTAGTCGACGATATAGAGTGCGGCATAACACACGTCATAAGAGGAGATGACCATTTAACAAATACGGCAAAACAGATTGTCTTGTATAGGTTATTTGAAAAAGAGCCGCCTGAATATGCTCACGTTCCTATGATTTTGGGCGAAGATAAGACAAGGCTTTCAAAAAGACACGGAGCAAAGAGTGTTTTGGAATATAAAGAATTCGGTATATTGCCAGACGCCTTGGTTAATTATCTTATAAGACTTGGCTGGTCATACGGCGATAAAGAGATATTTACAAAAGACGAACTTATAAAATATTTTAACCTTGAAAACCTGAATAAATCTGCTGCCGTTTTTAACCCTGATAAGCTTTTGTGGGTAAATGAAGAATATATTAAATCTTATAGTCCTAAAGAGTTGCTAAAATACCTAAAAGATTTTCTTGATGATAGTTGCAAATCGTTTTCTGATGATTATCTGTCAAAGGCAATAGAAACGATGCAGGCTAGGGCGAAAACGTTGGTCGAACTTGCCGATGGTATGATGTTTTATTGTGTTGAACCAAAGGATTACGAAGAAAAGGGTGCAAAGAAGTATTTAAAAGAATCGGTTAAAGAGCCTATGAAGTTTTTGTTGGACAAGTTAAAAGAAGCCGATTTTGAAAACGAAGAGAGTTTGAAAAAGGCGTTTGAAGAAACGATGGAGAAGTTTGAAATTAAGATGGTTAAGATTGCTCAACCCGTTAGAATCGGTTTAACAGGAAGGAGTGCAGCGCCCGGCATTTACGAGATGTTGATGATTTTGGGCAAAGACGAATCAATAAAAAGAATAGAAAAGGTCATAGATGCCATACCGTTTAAGAGTTCTTAAGATATTTCTTGAAGAATACAAAACAAACAATGTTATTCTGTGGAGCTCTTTTTTAACATACTTAACAGTCTTAAATATTGTTCCTTTTTTTTACTTTTTGATATTTATTTCATCCCATATACCGTTTGTAAAATCTAAGATACCTACGATAAAATCTACAATTATAGATGTAGTTCCTGCCTATTCTAATGAACTGTTGGAATATTTCGATATATTTCTAAACAACATATCCCATCTTGAACTTATAAACCTTATTATATTTTCTTTTTCTATACTTTCTTTGATAGGCGCATTCTTCAAATTTGCAAGTAGCGTGTATAACAAAAAGGTAGGCGTGTTTAAACTGATTTTTTTCTTTATTTTGGCTTTGATTTTATCAAGCGTGGTTATATCGGCTATTATAGCAGCAAAGGTCATATTTCCGCTTTTTTTACCTGAATTTGCAAATATGTTGTATGTTAAGATATTCCCACTGCTTGTTTGGTTTGTCTTTATCTTAAGTCTATTCTTAATAGCAAAGACGAAGGATATATCTTATTTATACGTTATTATTGCTGCCGTTATTACTACGTTATTTATATTTCTTTTAAAGATGTTACTATCGTTTTACTTTAGTCTTTTTACCTACAGCAAGATATATGGGGCAGTTGCCATAATTCCTACGGTTCTTTTATGGCTTTTCCTTTTTTGGAATATACTTTTATCCGGTGCGATTATACCGAAAGTTTTTAATCGAATTAGGTAGCTGTTTAAGAAGTATACACCATCTGCCTTGCCGTATATAGTTTTTAAAGATATAATGTTTATAGACAATACACAAGGAGGAATAACATGAAAAAACTACCCATAGGCATATCAACCTTAAGTCAAATATTGTCGGATAATTATATCGAGACAGATACAATTCTTGTGGCTATAAACGACTGTCGTTATTTAAATAAAGCCGATGCCACAGCTTACGAAGTTTTCTTGAGTATTCAAACGGATAACCAGATTAAAACAGAAAATATGAAATCACATGAGTTCTATTTCAAGACAGAAGAAGAGATGCTTGCTACCTTCGAAGATCATCCTGAATTTGTTAGAAATTTTCAGCTAATAGCTGATATGTGCGATAAAATTGAGCTTGATAATATGCATTTCGCACAACAAAAAAGGATAGATGGAATTGAGCGTTTGAAAGAGCTGGCTTATGAAGGGCTAAAAAGAAAAACAGCAAAATTAGGCGAAAATGAAAAAAGTATTTACAAAGAAAGACTCGATTTTGAGCTTAATATTATAGAACAAGCAAATATTGCAGAGCATTTTTTGATAGCTTTGGATATTGTAAACTATGCAAAAGCCAATGATGTTTTGATTGAAGCAACAGACTCAAGTTCGGCAGGTAGCCTTGTTATGTATTGTATAGGTGTAAATCATATAGATCCAATAAAGCATGGATTAGTGTTTGAGAAAGCCTTAAATCCCAAAAACATGATTGTGCCTGAGATATCTTTTGACCTTTCTTGCGATATAAGAGATGAGATTTTAAATTATGCTAAAGAAAAGTATGGTTCATACAATGTCGCTTATATTCCGAAATTTTCATCAATAAGCACAAAAGGTTCTATAAGGAATGTTGGTAAGGCTTTAGGGTTTTCCGAAGACGAAATAGGCAAGATTATCAAGATGATTCCAGATTGTTATAATATTGAACAAAGCATAGAAAGCAATCCAGAACTCAGAGAAAAAATGGAATCAAGCAGCAAAATAAAAAGATTGTTCGATATATCTAAAACATTAGAAGGAGTGAAAAATGGCATTCGCACATTCCCTTTTGATACGGTTATATCAAAATACCCTATTTATGAGTATTGTCCTTTGTATAAGTTATCGGATAAAGAAATTTATTTTACCCAGTTTTCATCTGAGTATATCAAGGATGTAGGTATCGGCAGATTCCTTTTATTAGAACTAAAAGCTTTATCTGTTATAAAAGATACGGTAAAATTGATAGGAGACGACTTTGATGTATATGAGATTCCGCTTGACGATAAAGAAACCTACAAGTTGTTGCAAAAAGGTGATACTTTAGGTGTTTTTCAGCTTGAATCGCAAGGAATGCAGCGTCTGATTAAGGATTTGAAACCAACCTGCTTTGAAGATTTAATTGCTCTTATTGCCCTTTATAGACCTATGCCTTTGGAAAGTGGTATAATAAACAATTTTATCGACAGGAAACACGGCAAGAAGAAAGTTGAATATCCGCTTCCTGAGCTTGAGCATATTCTAAAGGAGACATACGGTATGATTTTGTATCAGGAACAGATTATGCAGATAACAAACAAACTGGCTGGATATACTCCTGAAGAAGCAAATATTTTAAGAAAAGCTATGCATGAAAAGAAGGAGATAGAAAAGCAGCGAGTAGTATTTGTCAAAAGAAGCGTCAAAAATGGTATAAGTAAAGAAAAGACGGAGTATGTATTTGATTTGATGGCTAAATTTGCAGAATACAGCTTAGATAAATCACGCGCGGCTACTTATGCATATATTGCCTATCAAACAGCTTATTTAAAAACATATTATAAGGAATACTTTTTGTATGCAACGGT
>JAMOQJ010000020.1 GCA_027064065.1 Desulfurellales bacterium | reverse complement strand
AAGAAAGAAACGAATTTTACCAAAAATTTGTGGAAGCAAAACAGAGACATCAAAAAATTGTAGACAATATGCCTTCCTGCCTGATTGTCGTTCAATATAAAGATAAAAGATGTGTGATAACAACAGTAAATCATTCATCTGTGATGTTTTTTCAAACAAACAAAGACAACCTTATAGGCAAACAGCTATCGGATTTACTTTTTGACAACTCAATAATAGTCAAAGATTTAGAATACGTCATACAAAACGACACGCCCATAACTTCAAAAACTATGACCTATAAAGAAAAATATATAGAATACTCAATATATGCTTTAAACAAACAGGAATTTGCTATTATATTAAAAGACAAAACAAATGAGCATCTATTAAATCAAGAATTAAAAGATAGTGAAGAAAAATTTAGAACATTTGTAGAAAATATAGAAACCTGCATAATGCTATTAACAAAAGACTGTAAAATAGAATACTACAACAACGCATCAAAGATTATTATAAATTCTCTACCAATAGAAAGAAACGGCATCAAACTGTTAGATTTAGCAGATGAAAAATACATAAAAATTATAAAAGATACATTCACTAAAACACTATTAAGCAAGAATACAACATATCGTATGGATGTTGAACTAAAAAACAAAAGATGGATTGCAATGTCCTTTAGTAAATTACACATAAAGAAAAAACCGCATGTTTTAATATCCTGTATCGATGTTACAGATATATATAAAAGCAAACAAAAACTTGAATATTTAAGTTTTCACGATCCCTTAACAGGTGCATATAACAGAAGATTTTTTAATGAAGAGCTCAATAGGCTTTTTAATAGTAGAAACAACCCTTTTGCCTTAGTTGTAATGGATATGGACGGGTTAAAAATAATAAACGATGTCTTAGGACATCCCGAAGGCGACAAGGCTTTAAAAAGGTTTGTATCAGTATATAAAACAATTTTAAGACAAAACGACATCTTTGCAAGAATAGGCGGAGACGAGTTTGCTATAATAGCGCCAAATACCGATAAAGACGGCATAGAACGTATATTAAAAAGAGCAAATGATGAATTCAAGAAAATAGAGCAAGAAGAAAACTTATATATAAGTTTTTCTTATGGATACGCTATAAATAACGGCGAATTTAAATCATGTAATGATATGTTTACTGAAGCCGACAAAATGCTTTATGAACAAAAAAGTTCAAAATCAAGAGAAGAAAAACTTAAAAAAATACTGGAAAAATCGCTTAATAATAAGAAAAATATAATATCTAAAGATTTATCTTAAATAGTCAAATAGATTTCTTGAAGATATTTTTGAGCCTGCGTTTAATGTCGCCTGCATCACGATTTGATTTCTTTGAAAATCGGCAAAAACTTCGGCAATATTTGCATCTTCAAGTTCGGAGATAGTTTTTGAATTTGTTATTTTTATAGAGTCTATTCTTTCTTTTGCAAGTGTCATCCTATTTGTTCTAGCTCCAACAACCGCCCTTGATGTCAAAACCTGACCTAAAGAAAGCCTTACCTGCTCAATTGCCCTTTCCAAACCGTTACTAACCTTAAAAGAAAACATATCTCCCGTTTGAAATGTGCTATTGTTGCTAACCTTAGAAAAATTCAGGGTTACACCCTGCGTTCCATTTATACCGTTTACACTATCTTTGTTTTTGATAGTTTGATATCCACCCGTCTCTATGACTATTTTACTCAATATTTTATCTAAATCGCTATCCTTTACATGCTGTATAATTATATCGTCTTTATTTTTAACGGTTAGTTCATATTCGCTTCCGTTATTTATTAAATCAACATTAGCAACTGTTTCACTCTGCTGATTAACTACATCAAATTTCAACTCTCCGCCTGTTGTGTGTATATCCGTTGCATTGTCGGTAACCTTGACTGTCCAATTATCATCAATGCCGCCAAGGTAATTTCCTGATAATTTAATATTATAGGAACTACCCTTTTCCCATTTTGTAGGTTTTCCTATTTGATTTACACTGTTTTCATCAAGAAGAGCCTGGCTTGCGTTCCTTAATTCCTTAAATACATCTACACCTCTTCCCAAATTAGAAACATTAAAAACGCCAAATACATTTGATGCCGGCGAACCGGAAGAATCTTTAATAGAAAAACTTATATTAAATTTGCTTTCACCGGGTCTTTTGTCTTCAAACGAAAGATGCCCATTTTTTACATATCCATCTACCGTATCCTTAAATCCGCCACTTGCACCTTTACTTGTCTCAATAAAGCTTCCGAATACGGCTTGCTTGTTCGTATGAGTCTGAGCAAAAATGTTTAGTTTATTTTCTCCGGGCGTCAAACCCTTTAACTCAATTATTCCATGCTTAATTTCAGCGCCAACATGAAAGTTTAGCTCTATCTGGCTCAAAACATGAGAGATGGTATCGGTAGGCGCAACCGCAATAGAAACAGACGCTCCCGATGCTGTATAACCAAATAAATCTACATTGGAATTTATTCCTAAATCACTCAAATGGTCTGCAGAGCTTGCTATGGTGCCATCTGTTTTTACCAATGTTTTATTGTTCTTTTGTATTTCTATCGAATCAAGCGTTTTAACGTAATCTATTAACGATTGAAATGTGGTCGAACCACCAACAGCAAAAGCACCGCTAACATAATTTCCGTTGTGGTCGCTTCCGTTAATAGTTATTGTGCTTCCAACCTCTAACTTAACCCTACTTAATGCTTCATTCAAAGAAATATCTGTTAAATAGGATTCTTCAGTAACTGGGTCATTGGTGGATTCATCTATCATAAAATTGCTATTTTGCAATACCTGATTGTGTGGTTTGTATATCTCTTTCGCATTAAGTGTAATAGGGCTTGTTAATCCGTCTGAATACTCGACTTCTCTATGGCCATCATCTCCAGCATAGATTGATTTTCCACCTGAAGTATATGAAACATCTATAGTAGCATCAAAGGTCGTTATGCTCGAAGAATCCATATCCTTTAATCTTATTTTTATGCCTCTTCCTGTATCTATCCAACCGTTGTTTTCTATTTTATCCTTGATATTCTCATTTGTTAAATCTATAGATGTAGCCAAAATATTGCCGTTAACATTTGAATTATCTTCTGAATTTTCATCTATTGGAATAGGGTTTGTAGGAACACCCCCCGTTGTGGTAGGGCAACCATCTTTACAAACATAAAGCTTTCCGTCTTTTATTTTTATTGTATAATTTCCATCTTCAAATTGATTTATATCTTTATACGCTTCGGTTGTCTCAATCTCCACTACCTGATTAGGGTCGCTCAGATTTTGATTCGTAACAGCAACAGCTTGTGGCTTGTCTTGGATTGGTTTAGTGTCGGTTTTTAACCCTCCAAAGATATATTTACCTTCAAAAATGGTATTTGCAGAGTTTATTATCTCTTTTTTAATTGCATCAAGCTGTTGAGCTATAGCTTTTCTGCTTGTCTGGTCACTATTTACAGCATTTGCTCCCTGTATCAACAAACTGTCTGCTTTTTGTAACAGTCCGTCAACATTATTTAAAGCCGTATCCTGAGTATCAAGGACAGAGTTAGCAGAATTGATATTTGTAGTATATTGAGCAAAGCGGGACTGTATATCCTTAAGCGACAGAACCTTCATTAACGATATTGGGTCGGTATCAAGATTAAGCAAGCGTCTTCCGCTCGACATTTGAGAATTTGTTTTATATGTATCACTGTTAATCTTGTTTATATTGTATAAAAAGTTGCTAAAAAGAATATTTTCTGTAACCCTCACCTAACCATCCCCAACAAGGTTTGAGTCATATCGTCTATTACGGTTATAAATTTAGCATTTGCTTGATAAGCTCTCTGAAACCTAATCAAATCAGCTGCTTCTTCATCCAAAGACACACCTTCCTTTGACTCTTTTGTTATCTTGAGCTGTTGAACTACCGATACCTTTACGGTCAATTCATCGGCATATCTTTGTTTGGTTGAGCCTATTTCTCCCAAAAAGGCATTGTAATATTCATCTAAGGTTCTTGAATTATTTATCATAATTTTTTTAAGTTGCAATTGAGCAATATTTTCTGCATTTGTACTATCTCCGGGCAAAAGCGTTTTTCCAGCCGCAATCTTGCTTGGGTCGTTCTTTAATACAGAATTGACACTCATATCCGACGCATCGTGTCCGTTGAAAAATGTATTTATTCCTGTTGCCGCTAAGAAAAACGAACTATCGTATGTAAATGACACTTTGTAGCCGTTTTTGGTATTAATCTGTATCTTACCTTGACTGCCTTCTGATATATTCATTGTAGCGTAGTCTTTTAATTTTCCATTGAATCTATCTATGACGTTTTTTATTGTATCGCCTTTTTTTACGGCGACGGTGTATTCTCCGACATTATCGTTTGAAGAATCTACAACCTTAACCTTAAACGAGCCCGGCTTTATAGCAATATCCAATCCTGATGAAATCTTATTGGATACATTGGCATCAACGTTTTTAATGTAATACGTACCTATTATTTGAGAATATGCCGTAAGACCTGTACCTGAAGAGTGAAGTTTATTGACTTCTTTAATCAAAGATTTTGAGATTTCGTTTAGCTGATTTTTATATTCAGGTATGGTCTTGTTTCTCAACTCCAAAACAGCCCCAAGCTCTCCGCCAAATATCTTATTTGTAATATCAAGCTTTTCTCCGGAAGAATAAACAAAGTAAACCGATTTTTCAGTTGCACCCGGTTTTGGTTCTGCCGATATTTCGTTATAATCCTTGCCCGTTACAATTGGAACACCGCCCAACAAGACAGTCAAATCCTGCTTTGAGTTATTTGCAGAAGTATCATTTAAGATGTCAACATTTGCATATTGGCTTAACTCATCAAGCAGTCTCCCTCTTTCGTCTCTTAATGTATTTGCGTGGTCGTGTTCGCTTAATTCGTTTTTTTGTATCTCAAAGTTCAGTTCCGCTATCCTTTTTGATAAACTGTTTACTTTATCTACTATATATTCAGCTCTTAAATCCAAGTTATGTTGAATGTCCGAAAGAGAATCGTAAGAACTTTTTATATTATTGATAAGTGTCTGCCCCTTCTCTAAAACCTGCTGTCTTGCTGTAAATAAATCAGGGTTTAGAGCAAGAGCATGCCAAGAATTAAAAAATTCCTCCATCGCTTTCTTTAAACCTATACCATTTTCTTCGTTGAATACATTTTGAACTTCATCAAGTGTAGAATTTAGTTTGTCATAATATGCCTTTTCTTTATATGCAGCCCTAACCCTTCTATCAATTAACTCATCCCTAAAACTAACAATTTCCGTAACCTGAACGCCTGTTCCAAACTCACCGGGTTGGGCAAATATAGGAATTGCTGTATGAAGATTAACCCTTTCTTTTGTGTACCCAGGTGTGTTTACGTTGGATATATTGTTGCCTGCAACATTAAGAGATGTTTGATTGGCATGCAATCCGCTTCTTCCTATAAAAATACCGTCAAAAATAGTAGGCATTTACACCCTCACACTAACGGATTCCTGTTTAATATTAACAGAAGCGTCTTTGTCGTAGTTTTCATTATTGCTTTTAAACAGCTCCATATATATATTCATTAAGCCGTTATAAAACGATACACTCTCTTCCGTTATCATGCGATTAATCTCTGTTTGTCTATTAAATTCATTAATCTTTTCCTGCAGCATTCCATTCAATACTCTTATATCATCAACGCTCTTATTTTCGCTGACCACAAAAAGAAAATCGCTTATATTATCTGCATTATATTTATTTAAGATTTTTTTCAACTCATCTTCGAGATTTTTTAATTTTATCCCTATATACTGCTTAAGCTCAACAATTCTCATCAAATTCTTAATATCAACATTAACCAGATATTCCCTTTCCTGCTCACTTACCGACAGTAAATTATCGTACACTTCAATAAAGGATGATAGTATATCTTTTAATCTAACCAAATCACTCACCCTTCCACTCCTTTAAGATAGACTTTGCTATGCTGTCTATATTTGGCTTGTAGCTATCATTTTCTATAGCACTCTTAATGGATTCTATCCTTTTTGCTCTATCGGTATCACTCTCACCAAGCTGAGCCAAAGTTTTTGCATAATTTGATATTTCTACCCTATCTTCAGCCTTTGATTTATCCTGAGAAGCTACAGTTTCTTTTCTGTTTTGTTTTATGTCGGTTTTCTCAACTGCTTTTGCCTGCTTGCTATATCTGCTGAGCACATCTCCAATAAAACCGTCAATCTTCATAACAGCCTCCAATCTTTTCTTTCTACCTAACTAATCGGATAAACTCAGCAAAACTTTAATATTTTCCATCTATATAAGCAAGCACTTTCTTTACATAATTTTGTGTTTCTTTGAACGGTGGAATGCCTTTGTATTTTTTTACATTGCCAGGTCCTGCATTATATGCGGCTATAGCAAGTTTTTCATTTTTGAATTGTTTTAGAAGCGATGCTATATACTTTGTGCCACCCATTACGTTTTCTTCTATATTCCATATATTTTTAACGCCAAGCTCCAAAGCTGTTTGCGGCATAAGTTGCATTAGCCCAATAGCACCCGCCTTTGATATAACATTAGGATTAAAATCGGATTCGGCTTTAATTATGCTATATATTAGTTTCTTTGGAACATTATACCTTCTGGCAGCCTTTTCTACGGTATTTTTTATTTTACCGTTTGCATTAAATTTATTAGACAAACTGCTCTCTACAAATTTAACGTCTCGCTCTATCGGTTCTATGTTGATTCTCTTTGGCAATTCTATCATCTTCAGGCTCTTTTGAGCAAAAGGCTTGATATTGACCTTATGGAAATTCTTAACATTCTTTTTATACTCGACATAATCTTTTAGTGTGCTAAACAGCATATTGCCCACACCAAACGGTGAGTCCTTGGCGATTTTTCTGCTTAATGCATCAAAATACATAGATTTATATATGCTGTTTTGAGCATTATTCTTTACCCATGGGTCCTTAGGCAAACTTCTATCCATCTCTTCAAGCATCTTATCGACAAGAATTGCTTCAAACCCTCTACAGGCTTTTTTTAATTGCATTAGATTGCTTTCGGTTGCCACACTATTTTTGATAGCTTCTATCATCACATCATCTCCAAATCAGCATTTAGAGCTCCGGCTTCTTTTAAAGCCTGAAATATTGCCATCATATCCCTTGGCGTTGCGCCTGCTTTATTCAACGCTTTTACCAAATCGCTAACCTTGGCGCCTTTTGAAAATGTTATAAACTTCCCTTGAGATTCATCAACGGATACGGTTTTATTATTAACAACCTTTGTTTCTCCTTCAGCTAAAGCATTTGGTTGTGATACGCTTTTTGTATTTTCTATTGTTACGGTTAGACTGCCGTGTGAAATACTAACAGGCTCTACAGTTACATCTCCACCTATAACTACCGTTCCGGTTTTTTCATCCAAAACAACCCTTGGCTTTGATACGGCAGCAACGTTCAATTGGTTTATTTGAGATATAAGCTCAACCACATTTCCAGCATACATCGGTGGCACATGCACCTTGACACTACCTGAATCCTGTGGGTATGCTATGTTTTTTCTATAAAATCTGTTTATTGTTTTGGCTATCTCGGTTGCAAGTTTAAAACTCGGCTCTTTCAAAGAATAGGTTATGCTATCTTTTGAGTTTATATTGACATAAACCTCTCTTTCAACTATAGCACCGTTTGGCACTCTACCGACAGTTGCATGATTTTTTCTAACCTTATTTCCGCCACCTGAACCTATATTAAATCCGCCTATTGATATAGCTCCCTGAGCAACAGCGTAAATCTTTCCGTTTGCCGCCTTTAAAGGCGTCATTATCAATGTTCCGCCCTGCAAACTCTTTGCATCACCTATTGACGATACGGTAACATCAACCCTATCTCCCTGCTTTGCAAACGGCGGTAGTGTAGCTGTTACCATAACCGCTGCTACATTCTTTGTCTGCAGAGAGCTTACGACACTATCCGTAAGTGTTACGTTCATTTTCTTAAGCATATTAGCTATTGATTGAATCGTAAATTTCTCGCTACTTCCATCACCCGTTCCAGCCAATCCAACGACAAGACCATAACCAACAAGCTGGTTATTTCTAACACCTACAATGTTTGCAACATCACCTATCCTTACATCAAAGGCAAATGAGTTAAAAGAAAGATAAATAACCGATAAAACAACAAAGATAATTTTCTTCATAACACATCACCTAAAACGGTCTTACGATTTCCCATAATTTGGTAAGCCACCCTTTATTCCTTGAATCACTAACCAAACCCTTGCCGTTATAGAATATCTTTGCATCCGATATATATTCCGAATTTATCGTGTTGTCGTTTGAGATTCTATATCTATCTATAATTCCAGTTAAGATTAAAGTTTGTTCTTCACCGTTTGTATATATCTGCTTTTCACCTCTGATAAACAATCTATGGTTTGGCAAAACCTTAATAACCCGTGCCGTTATAGTAGCCTGAAGCTTATCGTCTTTGGTATTTTCGCCGCTACCTTTATAAGAATTCGAACCGCCAACATCGGCTAAATTTCCAGCTCCAGCAACCGTACCAGCAGCTCTAAATACAGCACTCTCAAGACCAAAAAGTTTTGTTAAACCGCTTTTGGTTGATGAATCTTCAGACAGCTTTGTACTTGATTTATTACTGCTTGATGCAACTTCATTAACCACTATTGTCAATATATCACCTTCCCGATAAGCCTTTATGTCGCTTACAAGATTACCATCATCTCGCCATAAAGAACCTTCATTACTAACTGTTTCTACATGAACGGACGGCTGAGCTTTTACATATTCGGGCATTTCGACATATTTTCTTTCTTGATTGGATGTGGAACACCCAGCTAATACGATTAAGACAGCAAAAGATAGAACAGCTCTCTTCATTAGGCGCACCTCCTACTTTTGATATCTATATTTTAGCAACTTCTATTCCTATAAATATATGAAAAAAATTTATTAAATCAGCTCTTTTAAAAAATCAATAGCTTCTTGTTTAGTTTTGATTTTTTTAGTGATTTGTGCTTTTTTTGTTTCGTTTAGAAGAAATTTAATCTGTTTAGGATGTATGGACGGAAACATATCTAAGATATCCTTGCCGTTAATTAACGGTTTCTCGGAAAGCTTGGGTTTTATTTTGTTGTAATATGAGCTTGCCATAAACCTTAAAAAATCCACATAGACTTCTCTTTTTACAGCGCTTATCTTTCCTTTTGCAAGTGTATCGGCTAAAGCAAAAAACAACAAATCTATACCATATTCTTCATAGCCTAAAAAGAAATCCACTATCTCTTCAAATCTTAATTTATCCTTATCCCACAAAGTAAATATGTATGACGGCTCTATATGTTTTTCTATAAAAAATTTTGTTAATTTTGTTATATGTTTCCCAAACGGATATTTTTTAGCATACATTCCAAATAACTCTGAGCTTTTCGCTTCGTGCTCAGGAAATTTTACTTTTCCGTCTTTTGTTATTATCTTTGAGAATGGCTTTCCAGCATCGTGAAATAGCGCCGCTAATTTTAACGATATTAAAACATTCCCTTTTTTAGAGCTAAAATGCACAAGATATTTTTTATAGCACCTACCCAAAATTCTATCCAATCTATTAAAAGACCATTCTAAAAAGTTATAAACGCTTAAAGAGTGCGTCTTGACATCAAATAGGTGGTGCTCACTTTGAATACACCCGTTTGTTAAAGATAAATCTTCGAATATAGAATCTATAACAGAAGCTTTATCCATCAATAGCAGATAAGTAAACGTATTTTGCAGCGATAAAAATTTTTTTAATTCGTCTGTAATTCTCTCTTTGGATGCGTTCTTTAACAAATGACTATCCCTTTGGGCAATTCTAAGTGTATTGGGCTCTATATCAAATCTATTTAAGGCGGCAAGTCGAAATACCCTTATTATTCTTATCGAATCATTAAGAAAACAATTGTCGTGATTTATCCTGACTATTTTCTTTAATATGTCATCCCTACCACCTAAAGGGTCTATGATTGTATCGTTTTCTATGTCATAAGCTATGGAATTTATCGTAAAATCCCTATTTTTTAAATCTTCTTCTATGTTATTTCCTCTTGGTTCGGTTATATCTATGGTTTTAATCCTACAAAAAATCCTATACGTCTTTAACTTTTTATCATATTTGATGTATTTACAGTTTAACCCTTTGGCAAAATCGACAGCAATTTTATCAAGATTGCCAAACAGTACAAAATCGTAATCCTGTGTATCTTTATCTAAATAATAATCCCTTATCGCTCCGCCCACTAAATATAACTTTGCATTATGTCTTTTTGCCATCAAAAAAAGATTATTTATGTATACATCCAATATTCTTGCCTTCATCCTGTGTATTGTACCACAAAAAACTAAAAAAATAAAATAAAATTGGACAAATATTAACTATATGTAAAACCGAATGGCTATACCTATAAAAGCAACCTTTTCTCAATCTTGACATAAGAATTAGAATTTATTATACATTGTTGAGTGTAAATGCAATAGGTTTAGCCCTATTAATCTTATTTTATGGGGGATATCATGAAAAAATTTTTAGTGGGGGTTTTGTTAGTTTTTTTAATGCCGCTTTTTTCTCACTCAGCACAATACAAAAAGGAATACAAACTAAGCTGCGTTGTGGGACCAAAGCTTCTTTGGGGCGAAGGAGCATCATATTTTGCAAAATTAGTAAAAGAAAGAACCCAAGGAAGAATCAATATAAAGGTCTATACAGCAGCATCATTAATGGCTGGAAAACAGACAAACGAATTTTTAATCTTAAGGGAAGGCGTTGCAGACTTTGCCTTTGCTTCAACCATCAACTGGTCATCAACAATCAAGCAACTTAACCTATTTAACCTACCGTTCTTTTTTCCTGATTATGCAGCACTGGATAGGGTAACCGAAGGATATGTCGGCGAAGAACTCAAAAAAATGATTAAAAAGAAGGGTGTAACAATCCTTGCATGGGGAGAAAACGGCTACAGGGAAATAACAAACTCAAAAAGACCGATAAAAACACCGTCTGATTTAAAAGGATTAAAAATAAGGGTTGTTGGAACACCAATCTTTATCGATATTATGAAATCGCTCGGCGCAAATCCAATAAATATGAACTGGAGCGAAGCCAAGGTTGCCTTTCAACAGGGTGTTGTAGACGGACAGGAAAACCCTGTCGTCGGCATAGAAATACCTGTAAAAATCTGGCAATACCACAAACACATAACAATATGGCACTACGTCATCGACCCGTTAATGATGTCTGTCAACAATAAAGTTTGGAATAGCTTTACAAAAGAAGACCAAGACATCATTCGACAGGCTGCCATAGAAGCCGCTTATTGGGAAAAAACTCAGGTTAGAAAGGGATTAATTGCTCCTGATTTAAGCGCTCTTGATACGCTTAAAAAACACGGTATGACTGTAACCGTCCTTGACAGAAAACAGATAGAAGAATTTAAAAAACTTACAAAACCAATTTATGATAAATGGGTCCCTAAAATAGGCAAAAATCTTGTAGAAGAAGCCGAAAAAGCAGTTGATTACAAATAATTTAGGGCGATTTTTCGCCCTTTTATTTTTACCTAACTATGAAACAATTAAAATGGTTTTGGAATAATTTAGAAGAAGTAGTCGGTGCTTTTTTGTTGCTTTTTATAGCAATTCTGGCTTTTGCAAACGTAATCACCAGATATTTTTTAAAGTATTCGTTTGCCTTTAGCGAAGAACTTGAAGTAGCGGCTATGGTATTTTTGACTATGTTTGGAGCATCGTCAGCATTTAAACACAATCTGCATCTTAGGCTCATTTTTTTCGAATCTAAAATATCTAAAAAATTCAGCAAAGCTCTGCACATATTTAGCAATTTAATGAGCCTTTTACTATTTTTAGCCATTGGATTTTTAAGCTATTTTCATATAAGAGATGCGATTGAATTGGAAATGACAACGGAAGCCTTAAATATTCCCGAATGGATTTACATATCAGCAATCCCTATAGGCTCAATTTTAATAATCATAAGAACCACCCAAAATATAATAAAAATTCTAAAGGATAATAAATAATGGGTTTTCTTTTGTTCGGCGTCTTTCTTGTTTTACTGATAATAGGTGTTCCAATAGCAGTCTCCATAGGCATTGCTGCGATATTGGTTATCTGGCAAGCACATCTGGGTATAACGATTGTATCTCCAAACTTTTATTCAGGCATTGCCAAATTCCAACTGCTTGCAGTACCGTTATTTATACTTGCAGGTTTTATATTGGAACGATGCGGAATATCAGAACGTATAGTGAGATTCGCAAACGCTCTTGTAGGTAAACGTCCAGGGGCTTTAGCGATAGTAGCAGTATCTGTATGCGTATTCTTTGGTGGCATTTCAGGCTCAGGTCCAGCAGATGCAGCAGCAATCGGCGCAATTCTAATCCCTGCGATGATATACGAAGGATATCCTAAAGGATTTAGCGCTGCCTTAATAGCATCAGCCGGCTCAACTGCAATAATAGTACCCGTAAGCATAGCCTTAATTATTTATGGAGCATTAACAAACACGTCCATTACAACACTGTTTGCCGCAGGTGTAATTCCCGGCATTATCGCAGGCTTATCTTTGGTAATTCCTGCTTATATCATATCCAAAAAAAAAGGTTACGGAAAACTACGAAAAGATGAAGAAGATGTATCTATTTTTCAAACATTTAAAGAAGCATTCTTGGGACTTTTAGCTCCAATCATTATACTGGGCGGGCTATACGGCGGAGTCTTTACACCAACAGAAGCCGCTGTTGTTGCTGTATTTTACGGTATGTTTTTAGGATTTGTGGTATACAAAACGTTAGATATGAAAAAATTTTATAAGATACTTGTAGATGCATCAAATGCAAGCGCAATTGTAATGCTTATAGTTACGCTCGCAGGTCTTTTTTCTTGGGCAGCAAGCACTCTTGGTGTCCTTGATAGAATTTCTCACTATCTTCTATCTTTAAGCTCAAATCAGTATATTATTCTATTTTATATCAATCTAATATTGTTTTTTGCCGGTATGATGATAGATGCTATTTCCATTTACTACATATTTTTACCTATATTTTTACCCATTGCGACACAGTTTCATTGGAATCTGGTCTGGTTCGGTGTTATGATGACATTTAATTTAGCTATAGGACAATTCACTCCGCCGGTTGCAGTAAATCTATATGTAACAACTCACCTTGCCAACATAAACATAGAAGATACATTTAAAGCCGTTATACCGTTTGTTGTTTCTATGCTAATAGCCTTAATATTTATTACCGTATTGCCGCAATTAACGTTACTCTTGCCCAAAATCCTTAATATGTCAGGGTAGTTCAGCTAAACTTCTTAAAAATCAATCAATGCGATTACATACAGGGATACTACATAAGCAAGCCGTTACCGTTTGACCAATTTAAAGAATTTATCAACACCTTCAACAACAGCTAATCAAACATCCCAATCTAAAACCCTATAGGATATAGCTTCTTTTATGTGCGAAGGTTTGACTGTTTCGCTTTTTTCGATATCGGCTATGGTTCTTGCTATTTTTAATATTTTCGAATAGCTTCTTGCAGAAAATCCAAATCTCTCCATTGCCAATTTCAAAAATTCGTTTGAAGCCTTATCGAGTTTGCAGTATAGTCTTAGGTGTTTTTCGCTCATCTGGGCATTATACGAAATATTATCCGTCCTAAATCGTTTTTTCTGAATATCATAAACCGATTCTACAATTTCCTTCATCCTATTTGACGAGAATGAATCTGAAATTTCATCGTTTATCATCTCTTCATAATCAACTTCATACACATTTACCTGAATATCTATTCTATCCAAAATAGGACCTGACACCTTTGACCTGTATTGTTTAATCTGAGCAATTGTGCAACTGCACTCCTTCTTTTTTGAACCATAATATCCACACTTACAAGGATTCATAGCTGCAACAAGCATAAATTTAGAAGGGTATGTAATTTTAGCAGACGCCCTTGATACGGTAATATAACCGTCTTCCATTGGCTGTCTTAATACCTCTAATACATTCCTTTTAAATTCCGGAAATTCATCCAAAAATAAAATACCGTTATGGGCAAGCGTAACCTCTCCAGGAGATGCATTTATGCCGCCACCTATCATACTAACATCGCTTGAAGTACTATGAGGAGACCTGAATGGCCTTTGTGTAATTATAGGATGTTCATCATTTAACATACCCGCAACGCTGTATATTTTTGTGGTTTCAAGCATCTCGGATTCATCCATAGAAGAAAGGATTGTGGGCAATCTCTTTGCTATCATACTCTTACCCACACCAGGCGGTCCTACAAGCAGCATATTATGAAAACCGCAAGCCGCAATCAAAGCAGCTCTTTTTGCTTTTACTTGGCCTTTAATATCGGAAAAATCCACATCATAGCTGTTGCGATTATTTTGAATCCTTCCAATATCCAAAACATAGGGATTTTTTTCAAGCTTTCCTGACAAAAAGTTCACAACTTCTAAAAAATCTTCAAATCCGTATGTCTCAGCACCACTCAACGCTCCTTCTTTCTCATTTTCTTTACTTACTACGAGTTTTAAATTATTCTGCTTTGCAAAAACGCCTATAGGAAATATTCCGTTTACACTTCTTAATTTTCCATCCAAAGAAAGCTCAGACACAAACAAATACCCATCCGTAATCATCTTTACTCCCGATATTCGTGCAAGTCCTAAGGCTATAGGCAAATCAAAAGATGAACCCTGTTTTTTTATATCGGCAGGAGCTAAGTTTATGGTTATTTTTCTTGGAGGAAGTTTAACGGAATTATTTGAGAGTGTATGTATGGCTCTATCTTTGCTCTCCTTGGCTGCGCCTTGAGCCAAGCCTATAACGGAAACGGAAGGTAGACCCCTTGCGGAGTCTACTTCCACATCAACTAATTTTGCATCTATGCCTACAACAAGAGCACTCTTTAGTTTTACAAACATCTACCTTGTTTTAATACTTGCAACAGGCGAAGGTTTGCTCTCTTGACCGTATTGGTCAACAGATTTAATCCAATAGTAGTATGTAGTGTTTCCTGATACGTCTTTATCCGTATATTTAGTATCTGTCGTATCAGCTATTTTTTTTGCTATAACGATATAATATCTTCTAAAGACTTCATATTTTACAGTATCGCTTGAGCCGTTATCCCATTCAACAAGTACGGAATTATCGTCCAACTGCTGTAATCTTATGCCTTTTGGCGGCAAAGGTAACGGTTTTGTCTTTACGCTTGCAACCTCTGATGTCTTGCTTTCTATACCGTCTTTATCCAAAGCCGTAACTTTATAATAATAAACAAAACCGGGACTTAAACCCTTATCAACAAATGACAGCTTTGCCGAACTGACAGAGCCTACATAACTTAAATAATCAGGCGATATTCCTCTGTATATCTTATATCTAACCACATCAGCGGTTGGGCTTGGCAGCCAACTAATCTTTAGTTTTCCTGCACCAACGATTTCACCCTTTATGCCTGTAGGAGATATAGGCCTTGCTTTTGTGGTAGCTTCGGTATATGCAAGAATCTTACCGTCAACACCTTTGTAGTTTACAGACACTACTGAATAAAAATACGTTGTCTCATCCTGCAAACCTTTATCCACGTAAAAGGTATTCATATGGCCATTGACCCTTCCAACCTTTTTAAATGGTCCTTTTTTAGATAAACTTCTATATATATCATAGGCTATTACGCTTTTATCTTCTACGGGTTTCCATTTTATAACAACCATTCTCGGCAGTCCGCTTTGAGATGTTATGCTCGTAGGAGATTGTGGCGGTGGAGCTGTATGGCCAATAACTATCTTGCTTTCGGGACCCTTACCTTTAGCGCTATATACGACAATCTTATAGAAATAGTCTGTATTATCTTCAAGATGTTTTAAAAAACCACCGTCATCCACATATGATGCCTTATATCGTCCGCTCAAGGTTACAAGTTCTTTAAAATCACCTTTACCGTTTGACGCCCTATATATGATATACCCTTCAACCCTTGGGTCACTCACAGGTATCCAAGAAAGACTAACGCTTCTTATGCCGCCATTTGCTTCAAAATGTTGAACGACCGGCAAATCGTGCAAGGTAGGTTTATTTGACGACGATTTCAATATTGGAAGGGTTGCGCATGAAGATAAAAAAGCAACCGCAAACAATAAAACAGAAAGAAATTTTTTCATATCTTTAACCTCCACTTTTTATTATCTTTAACATATCATTTGGCAATCTTGAAAAAAAAGACATCTCTTTGCCTGTAGAAGGATGAATAAATTTCAAAAAAAAAGCATGAAGAGCATGTCTTTTTATTATGTTGCTTTTCTTACCGTAGACTTCATCTCCTACCAATGGATGATTAAGGTGTTTCATATGAACCCTAATTTGATGCGTTCTTCCCGTAAATAACTTAAACATAACGACATCCATCCCATTCAACGATTTTAAAACCTTATACTCGGTTTTTGCATTCTTACCACCGTTTCTTACGCAAAACTCCTTTCTTTTTATAGGGTGTCTTGCTATAGGTGCATCAACCACACCAACCTTTTCTCTAAGATGTCCGCACACGATACCTATATACTTTCTATCTATAGTATGTGAAAAAAATTGTTTTGCAAGCAGAAAATGAGCTTTGTCGCTTTTTGCAAGAACAAGTATTCCGCTCGTATTTTTATCTATTCTATGCACAACGCCGCCCCTTAACGGCGCACCTACAATCGATAACTTAACACCTAAATACATCAAAGCCGATAACACTGTTGTATCTTCTTTTGCTGCTCCCGGATGAACAACAAGCCCGCTTGGCTTATCCACAACCACCAAATCATCATCTTCATAAACGATTTTAATATCAGCTTTTTTTGGCTCTATAGACATTTCCTGTTCTTCAGGTATAGCAAGCGAAACCTTATCGTTTAATTCCAACTTATAGTTTTTTTTAATCTCTTTACTATTTACCGTTATATATCCGCTTTTTATATAATTTTGTATTCTATTTCTCGGAATATCCAATATGGAAGATAAAACAATATCTATTCTTTTATCTACATACTCAGCATCATCTATGATTACGCTATCCATAGCTATTGAAAATACTTATCATATATAGTCTGTATGGTGGGTTTTGAGTTGCTCTTGTATGATGGTATATTTTCAGGCGGTCTTAAACTCTTTAAAACATCAGATGTTATACCCTTAGGTATAGGAAAGGTTTCTATATTTTTGTTTTTCAATGCATTTTTCATAAACATTATCCAAATAGGCAAAGCCGCCCTTGCACCTGTCGCACCCTTAAATATGGTTTTGTTGCTATCGTACCCAACCCAAACACCACACACAAGCGAAGGCGAATACCCTATAAACCAAGCATCCCTATAGTCGTTTGTAGTTCCTGTTTTTCCAGCTAAAGGTCTTCCTATAACCTTAGCCTTTCTTCCCGTTCCGTAATTTATAACATTTTTTAGCATACCTGTAAGGATAAAACCGTCAACCGTATCAAAAACCCTTCTTAGCTTCGGCTTTTCTTCATATATTACTTCTCCGTCCCTATTTACTACCTTTGTAATAAATATAGGCTTAGGCAAAAGGCCATAATTATCAAATGCAGCATAAGCCCTGACAAGCTCTATCAGCCTTAAAGATAAAGAACCTAAAGCTATGGACAAATCCGGCGGTATAGGCTCTTGTATACCCAATTTCTTCGCAAGCTTTATAACACCATTAACACCGATATTGTTTAAAAGATTAATTGTAGCTATATTAACCGAATGAACCAAGGCATACATTAGTGTAACAGTGCCATGAAAAGTGCCTTCATAATTCTGTGGACGCCATTCCTGCCCAGAAAATCTAAACACAACCGGCTCATCCTTTACCGTATCGGTTGGCAAATATCCTTGTTGTATAGCAGATAAATAAATAAACGGTTTGAACGCACTACCGGGCTGTCTTTTTGCTTGAAGCGCTCTGTTGAACTGACTTTCTTCATAACTAAATCCACCAACCATCGCTTTTACGTATCCAGTTTTTGGGTCCATACTTATAAGAGAGCCCTGCAAGCCGTCATATTTTTTCTTCAATTTTAATATACCTGTTTTAACGGCTATAAAAGCATAACGCTGAAGTTGGGTATCTAATGTTGTGTAAACCTTAAGCCCGCTTTTATAGACAACATCTTCTCCAAACTTATCTATAAGCCAATTTCTCACATAATCAGCAAAATAGGGTGCAACAATAAGCCCAAAAAAATTGGGCGGATGTTTTTTTAATACAATCTTCGTATTCATCGCTTTTCTGTATTGATTCAAGGTTATAAAATGGTTGTCATACATACGTCTTAATACATACATCATCCTTCTTTTTGCGGCTTCTGGATGTTTATATGGGTTAT
>JAMOQJ010000019.1 GCA_027064065.1 Desulfurellales bacterium | reverse complement strand
AAACCAACAAACCGCCTTAAAAAAATATGGATTATTAAATTACACAAAAAGGTGGTTTGTTGTGAAATAATACCATATTTGAAATATTTACTACAGAATTAAAGTTGAAGCTGACACATTTTTATTATATAGTTACTCTAAATGCGTAACTCAACCGCAGCGACTATTATGTTAATATACGGGGTTTTATGTATAAAGTAGAATGGATAAAAGAAAAAACATACAAAAATTAAATGAATATTGGGATTATTATTATAACGGTGCAAAAATTACAAAAATAAAAGGGGGCTTAAATGATAAAAGAAATAGTAAAAACTGATAGTAATAAACTTGTTATTGAGTTACCAGAAGAATATATCGGAAAAAAACTTGAGGTTTTGATTTTTAGTGATAGTGAAATTATAAAAAGAAAAAAAGATGATAAAACCAAAAAACTGCTTGAAGAGTTTGAAAGAATTAGCAAAAATATTAGTGTTTTAGAAGATAAAAATATAGACATAACAAAAATTGATGAGGATATGTACGATGATATACTTTGATACAAATATTTTAATATACTATTGCATAAAACAAGATGAAACGAAACAAAAGATATCTCAAAAATTAATATATCAAGCAATAGGTAAAAATGAATTTTTTATTTCACCCGCAGTATTAATGGAATTTATTTTTGCGATAAGTAAGCTCAAAAAATTTAAAGAACAAAGAGATAAAGTAGATTTTTTTAAAAATTTTGTAAATTCATCAATGAGTAAAAATATTGTCTTATCCGCTTATGAAAAATGCCAAAAATTTAATAAATGTAGAAATATTAACGATTTTATTCATCTCGAAATTGCAGACAGATATTGTGATAAATTAATCACATTTGACAGCGATTTTAAAAATTTAGAAGCGTTTTATGATATTGAGATTGAAATTTTAGGGAGTTATTAGTCTGTTTTTCTAATGACAAATCGTTATTTAAGCTTAATAGATGTATATATCAAGCAAAATAATATATAGTTTACAAAATTACATAATTTCACGGATAAACCAATATAAAGTAAATTTTTTACTACTTATTGACAAAATAAACGGTTTTTGATATAAGCTCATCTGTCAAAAGGCGGTGGAGTTCGCCTTTAACCGTCCTTCAAAAGGGCCGATGACTCCTGCAAGAAATATACTTGTAAGGAGTTATCAAGATGCTTTATTTGTTGAGTTTGCTACAACTTCTCTACGTAGTTTTACTTTCTCCTTTAATAATAGGCATATTTAATAAGCTGACTGAAAAGTTCGAATCAAAAGAAGGTCCATCTATCTTTCAACCATACTATGATTTATACAAACTTTTTAACAAACAAAGCGTTATTCCAAAGGTAGCATCTCCAATTTTTCAACTTATACCGTATATGACATTTTCTATGTATCTATTTTTAACGCTTGTTTTACCTATTATAACGGCATTTCCTTTATCGTTTGGACCTATTGTCGATTTTATAGGCGGCGGTTTGATATTTGGAGCAATAGGAGCGCTAAAAAAGATAGCGTCGCTCGATAGCAGAAGCAACTATGCACATCTTGGCACATCAAGAACATCAAGTATAGGTGCACTAGCAGAACCAATAACCGTTTTGATTTTTATCACATTTGGCGTCATATCACATACAAACAATCCTTATGTTGTAAATAATATAATGCAAACATCATCACAGTGGTATTTCTCTTTGGTTCACTGGCTTGTCGTTTTTGCTTTCTTTATGGTTTTACTGCTCGAAACCGGTAAGCTACCTATAGAATCTCATTCCAATAACGAATTCGGTATGATAGATCAGGCAATAGAGCTTGAATATTCAGGAGCTGAGCTGGCATTAATGAAATGGGGTGGATATATAAAGCAATTTTTACTTATGAGTGTTTTTTTAAACGACTATTCAGTGCCTTTTTGGGTGCCAATGAAGGTGGGTTTCACGTCTGTTTTGATTTACAGTCTTATTCATTTTTTAAAAATGATTATTCTGACATTTATATTTGCCACCATTCAATCAACAATATCAAAATACAAGCTATTTAAGAATTTTGAATATGTAGCTGTTGCATTTGCTTTTGCATCCTTGGCAATACTTGTTTATTTCACAACGGGAGGCTCTCTATGAAAGACATATTTCTCATCGTAGGTTTTTTGGAAATAGTGCTTGTTATTTTTATGCAGTGGCAAATATATTTAAAAAAGATAGTCAACACCTTTTCTGTTTCGTCATACGCCATCTCTATATTTTTGTTTGCAGACGGTATAGTATTGAATAACACTAACCTATTAATTTTGGCAACGCTAACAGCAGCTGTTAGAGGTTTTTTTATACCATATTTCATTAAAAAAAGATTTAAAGAGCATTATTTAGAAAGAGAGATAAAACCGACTATACCTACGGCTGCTTCGATTATTTTATCGCTTATTTTTGTCGTCGCAGGATATATAATCTACCACTCAACAATATACAACTCTTTAAATGTTTTAGGCGGCTCAATTCCAATTGCCTTGTTATTTCAAGGAATTTTTTTAATCATTTCAAGGGATAACGCCTTTGTGCAACTTATCGGTTATATGGTTGCAGAAAACAGCCTATTTCTGTTTGGTGGCTATCTATTTCCCGAATTGCCGTTTATAATCGAAGGCGGCATACTGCTTGACTTGATAGGTATCGTGATGATTTCTGGTATAATTATAAAATTAAGGGAAGAAAACGTATCTGACATAATAGACGAGTTTGAAGAGTTTAAGGGGTAAAATAATGCTTGAATGTTATTTTTTATTTGCCATTGTTCTTTTATCTGCTCTTATATCTTTTGTATCAAACGATAAGATAGCAAAGTTTTCAACGATTGCATCTTCTTTAATAAGCATAATACTATCCATCTTGATTTGGAACATTAAGCCATTGATTAGTGGATGGTTATACATAGATGCGCTTTCAAAAATAATGATTGCAACGATAACTATTATATATTTTACAACATCTTTATTTAGCATTAGTTACTTTGAACATGTCAAAAAACCCTTACTGAAAAAAAATCTATATTGGGCTTTTATGAATCTATTCGTATTAAGCATGCTTTTCAGTGTTGCAGTGGGAAATTTAGGTTTTGTATGGGTAGGAATAGAAGCAACAACAATCACAAGCGCCCTGCTTGTAGCAATAGATAATAACTATCCGTCAATAGAAGCGTCTTGGCGCTATATAATAATCGTTTCTGTAGGGCTTATAGCATCCCTTGTCGGTATAATATTTATATATGCCCAAACAAAAACCTTAAATATACCGTATATGATTAACCATCACATTAATCCAAGCTCGATTATGCTTATAGGTTCGGCTATGACTATAATAGGATTTGGAACGAAAGCGGGTATTTTTCCTATGCATACATGGCTGCCTGACGTTCACGGACGCTCAATTGCTCCTGTCAGCGCTATTTTTTCATCGGTGCTTTTACCGTCTGCAATATTTGGAATAATAAGGGTGCTTCAGATATCCAATTCCTACGAAATAAATCGTTTTGTATTCTCATTGGGAGTTTTAACGGTAATGTTTGCCGCTTTGTTCATAGTAAATCAGCAATACTATAAAAGAATGTTTGCCTATTCATCTATAGAAAATATGGGTGTTATTTTGATAGGAATTTCTCTTGGAAAATACGGGATTTTGGGTGCTATTGTATTGCTA
>JAMOQJ010000018.1 GCA_027064065.1 Desulfurellales bacterium | reverse complement strand
ATTGTAGTATCGTACCATTTTTTATATCTTTATATTCCTGTTAATATCTACAAGAAGCTAAAACTGGATATTGTATGGCTTCCTTTTTTGAAGGTTGCGTTTGAATGTTTAAAATCTACTTTGTTTGGCGGTATGCCCGTAGGTAATCTTAATATTTTAGTCTATGACATACCATTTTTTATAAGACCGTCATCATATTTCGGCTCATACTTTGTTACGCTTAGCCTTCTGTTTTTGCCGCTTTCGTTCTATCTTATTTTACAGAAAAGGCATATCGGATACTTCATTATTGCTTTCTTTGCTGTTTTTATGTTTTTGCCGAATGAAAATATAATTGATTCCCACAAAGAAACAATATTGGTAGTTCAAGGTAATATACCGCAAAATCAAAAATGGGATAGAAGTTATCTTGATAAAAATTTACATATTTATCTAAAGGAAAGCTCAAAAGTGAAAAGCGGTGTTGTATTCTGGCCTGAGTCGTCATATCCATATCTTTTTGAAGAAGATAACAATGAGCTTGTAGGGTTTGTTAAGAATAAAAAAAACATAGCTTTAGTTGTCGGAGTTGTAAGGATAAAAAACGATAAATATTTTAACAGTATAGCCTTGATTAAAAAAAATAATATAAATTATTACGACAAACAAAAACTTGTGCCTTTTGCTGAGTTTATACCGTATAGGAGTATTTTAGGAAAATTTATCCCTAAATCTTTAGACCCTGGAGATTTTATAAAAGGCAAAAGGAATATAATATTACCTTATAAAGACTTAAAAATCGGAGCAATGGTGTGCTATGAAGAAGCATTTTCAGATATATCGAGAAAATACAAGAATATGGGCGCAAATCTGCTTGCTATTCTTACAAATGATGCATGGTTCGATAAAACTCCGACGTTTTATATGTTGCATAGAAATGCAATATTTAGAGCTGTTGAGAATAATGTATGGGTTGTTCGGGTTGCAAATACGGGCATTTCAGAAATCATTGCACCAAACGGAAAGATATATGCAAAATTAGAAAACGATACAAGAGACGTTTTGAATAGAAATTTAATAATAACGGAAAGCTTGCCGACATTTTTTGATAGATACGGATATTTATTTTGTCTTTTTTTGATGATTTTTGTCAGTTTGTTGATTTTTTATAGAATAGATAAGCTCCGAAAAGGAAAAGAATCAAATCGGGAAGCCATATAGGCCATATAAGAGAATGACTCTTAAAAAGTGATTCTCCAAGCATTTGCAATATGTAGAATATGAAAAATATAGATATGCTGATTATTGCACCTGCACTTTTACCGCTTCTTGAGAATGTTATACCCAAAGAAAAGCCTATAATTGACAAAACAAAGACACTTAAAGAAAATACGAGCATTTTGTTTATCTTGTATAAAGCGGTTGGATTTTTTTGTGTTTTGTAATAATCTATAAGCTCAGTCATGGTCATATATCTTGTGTTATACTTGCCTATGTGTGGTTTGTCTTCGCCAAATAGAATGGCTAATTCGTAGTTGTTTACATGACCATATTCTATATTGTTTCCGCTTTTATTATAAATTTCGGCTTTTTTGAAATTTACTAATATACCCATCTGGGCATCTTTAAAGTGGGCTTCCTTGGCTATAATCGCCGAATTGCCTTTTGCGTAGAATACGTTATACAAACTTCTCTTGCTTGACGATAAGTCGTTTGCATACATTGTCGTATCTTTTATTCCTGTATAAAACTTTTTTTGTTTTAATCCCATATAAACCCTATTTTTTAAAGCGCCGGCGAGATTTATTTTGTAATCCAACTTTGCCTTATATGCAAGAAAAGATGTATCGTAAAAAAGAATTGCAAATATAACTATTGTAAATAAAAATGCCGGATAGAATATCCTTGTTAGTGAAATACCCGAGCTTCTTAATGCCGTTATTTCTGAACGACTTGAAAGTTCCGTGTATAAAAAATTTATGCTTAACATTAGAGACATAGGGATTGTGAATATGGATAAAAATGCTACCATATCGCCAAATATTTTTAACATTAAACCTAAGCTAACACCCTTTGCAAATAGAAAATCGTAAACTTTAATGGTATTTCCTATAAGCATAACCATTGTTGTTATGAGAAATGATGTGGTAAATCCAACAAGTAGATTTTTAAAAATATATATATCTATCTTTTTCATCTAAACACCGTATAAAACCTTTATCAGCCAATTACCGAAGAATAGATAACATATTGCGGCTAAAGATAGATAAGGACCAAAAGGCAATTTGCTGGTTAAGTCCTTTTTTCCGAAAATAATTAACAAAATTCCGATTATACTTCCCAAAAAAGAGCTAAAGAATAACGTAAATAAAACACCCTTTAATCCTATAAATGCGCCTATTCCACTTAAAAGTTTAATATCGCCTCCGCCCATGGCTTCTTTTTTAAAAAGTAACTGTCCAAGCACTGCTGTAGCATACAAAATTACAAATCCTGATATGGCACCGATAAAAGAACCCTTTATGCCTACAGGCAGAAAATAGGATAATGACAATCCGACAACTATTAAGCCCAAGCTTATTCTGTCGGGTATGATGTAGTATTTTAGGTCGATAAAGCTGCCGACAATTAACGCATATGTAAAGACCAAGAAAGCTATGGTTTGGTATGTTAATCCAAATTTTATATATATTGCAACTGTCAAGATGGCTGTTAGTAGCTCTATTGATGGATATATGAAAGAGATTTTTGTTTTACAGTATCTACACTTGCCGCCAAGAAGGATGTAGCTTATGACTGGAATATTGTCGTACCATTTTATTCTATTGCCACACGACGGGCAGGATGATGGTGGATATACTACGGATTTGTTTATCGGTATTCTATATATGCAAACATTTAAAAAACTGCCTATAACAAGTCCAAATATAAAGAACATACTGCCTATCGCAAGATTCATTTAATAATCCTTTTTGGTTGAAAATACAAAAGCTACTGCTATGCTCACAATATATAAAAATATTAAAGGTCCAGCCATTAGAAACTGAGTAACAACATCGGGCGGCGTTAAAATAGCAGCCGTAATGAATATGATAAGCAGAGCATAATCAAATCTTTTAATTAAATCCTTTGCGTTTATAATACCCATTCTTGATAAAATTAAGGATATGATAGGCAGTTCGAAGATAATCCCAAATGCTGTAAGCATTCTTAAAAATAGAGACATATACTGTTTTATGCTTGGCATAGCCGATAACTCTTGGCCTCCGTATCTTAACAAAAAGTTAAATCCTATGGGCAAAACAATCTTATATGCAAATAAGACTCCGGAAATAAAAAAGAGACTGAAAAAGAAAACAAATGGTAGTGCAAACTTCTTCTCTTCATCCTTTAATCCGGGTTTTATAAATAGCCAAATTTGATAGAATGTAAACGGTATGCTGATGATAATGCCGGCAACTAAAGCGGCTTCAAGCCTAACCCAAAACGCCTCTGTTACGCCTGTAAAGATTATTTTACTGCCTTCAGGCAGTGCTTTTTTAAGTGGTGCTATGGCTATGTTTATTATCTGCTCTGAGTATGAATATGTAGCCGCAATGCCTACAATGATACCTGCCAAAATCCATAACAATCTAATTCTGAGCTCTTCTATATGCTCAAGAAGCGTCATTTCATTGGGACTTTTTTTATTTTTCTTTGTCATCATCTTCTATTATTGATTTCCATTTCTGCTCAATATCTTTCTTTACATTTATTTCGTCTATGTCTTCTTCCAATTCTTCTTTTGCTTCGTTAAAGGCATCCATAAAGCTTTTATAAATCTTTGCAATTTCTCTTAATATTTCAGGTAACCTTTTTGGACCTACTATTATTAACGCAACAACCAATATAACTATCAGCTCAGAACTACCAATAGACAACATAATAACTCCTTTTTCCAGTCATCAAGTTAATAAAACTCAATCGGTTTGTCAAACATTTAGGTTTTGCAAATTGACAATTTAATAATATTACGCATATAATAGGAAAAATAGTCAAAAAAGGAGTGAGTTATGAAAAGTCATGAAATTGATTATGAAATCATCGGAAATGAAATGCAGATTGTTGAAGTTGAGCTTGACCCTGGAGAGACCGTTATAGCTGAAGCGGGAGTTATGAACTATATGGAAGACGGTATAACATTTGAAGCAAGACTGGGCGATGGTTCGGAAGCTGATAGCGGCTTTTTTGGAAAGTTGGTTAACGCTGGCAAAAGGGCGCTTGCTCAAGAATCTATATTTATGACACATTTTACGAATATGGGTAGCGGCAAAAAGCGTGTAGCCTTTGCAGCTCCATATCCTGGTAAAATTATTCCTATGGATTTGTCTGAATATAATGGCGTTATATATTGCCAAAAGGATGCCTTTTTGTGTGCCGCATTAGGTACGAAAATAGATATAGCCTTTAATAGGCGCTTAGGTGTGGGTTTTTTTGGTGGTGAAGGTTTTATTTTAGAGAAGTTAACGGGCGATGGTTTGGTGTTCATCCATGCAGGCGGTACAATTGTTAAAAAAAGATTAAACGGTGAGACGCTAAGGGTTGATACCGGCTGTTTGGTTGCTTTTAGTGAAGGTATAGATTATAGCATAGAGAAAGCTGGCGGCTTGAAATCTATGCTTTTTAGCGGAGAAGGGTTGTTTTTGGCTACCTTAAGCGGCCATGGTGATGTTTATCTTCAGAGTATGCCATTTTCAAGACTTGCAGATAGGATAATAGAAAGCTCGCCTAAGCTATTTGGAGACCAAAAGGGTGAAGGCTCTGTTCTTGGAGGATTGGGAAGGCTGTTTGAAGATTAAAAACTTGCTGCAATATTTGCTATATTTTTGTAATATATAGCAGTCTATAAGAAAGGATGGAATTTTGGTGTTTAATTTTCTTAACATCTCTTTAATTGTTTTTTCTATTATATTTTTTCTCATAATGTTACCATTTTGGAAAGCTGCCGTATGGGGTATAACGCTTGCGATAGTATTTTATCCCTTGCATTTAAAGATAGAAAAAATTGTAAAGAAGCCTTCTCTATCAACGTTTTTAACCGTAATAGTTATATTAATACTAATAGCTTTACCTATTACAGTTGCAATATATATTATGGTTAATGAAACCGAAAAGTTTATCAATAATATAGATGCCATAAAATTGGCGTTCCAAAGTGTTGTTGCTAAATTTCAAGATATTTCACAGTTGAAACTACTTGCTCCTTGGCTCGACAAGATTGATGATGCGCTCTTTTCTTTAATAAAAAATACGGGCATTTTAATAACCAAGAATGCGAGTGTGATATTTTCTCAGACATACAATATTCTGGCAAATTTTATATTTTCCTTCATTATTACATTTTATCTTATTAAAGATAAGGATAAGTTTATAAATTATATAGCTCCGATAATAAATGATAAAGTAAGTTTTGAGCGTATAATAAAATCGGTGGAAACAAGCATTAATGCAACTGTCTTGGGCGGTGTTGCAACTGCTCTTATTCAGGGAATAGTAGGAGCTATAGGTTTTTTGATAGTTGGATTGAATGCGTTTTTTATGTGGATGTTTCTGATTGCTCTGCTTTCATTTGTTCCGCTTGTGGGTACGGCTGCAATTTGGGTTCCGGCTGCAATTTATCTTTTGATAAAAGGTAGTTACATAAGCGGTATATTTATGTTTGTGTGGGGCGTTTTTGCTATAGGTATGGTTGATAACTATGTTAGGCCCATAATTATAGGAAGCAAGATAAATATCCATCCTATGATTCTATTTTTTGGTATAATAGGAGCAATTATAGTATTTGGTCCTATTGGGATAATTGTAGGGCCTGTTATTATATCGGTAGCTGATGCCTTAGTTAAAGTTTATGTTGAACATAAAATGATGAATAAGTCATGATAAACATTTCCAAAGCAAAAAATATACTTATAAATTGCAAAAATTCTGTTAGATGTATCGGTCTTAATTGGATAGCTGTTATAAGATATATATTTAAATGGATACCGTTTTCCTTAGCTGTCGGAATTGTTGTAGGGCTGTTTGCATCTTTGTTTGACTATCTTCTCTTTTTTATAAATGGAATATTGATGTCTAACGTCTATATTCTTCACCTATTTCCTTTTATCGTTGCTTTGATAACAGGTTTTTTTATTACAAATGATGCTGCAGTATCTGGTGCTGGGATAAGCTATGTTTTGGAAAATATGGAAAGAAGAATACCTTTAAAAACAATGATTTTAAAATCTATAGCAAGTCTTTTAACGCTTTCGGGTGTGTTTATAGCAGGAAGAGAAGGTCCTTCGTTTTTTATAGGTTCATCTATATCTTCATATATATCCAAATTTTTTAAAATAGAAGACGAATTTCAAGATTATGTTATTTTAATTGGCGCTGCTGCATTTACATCGGCACTTTTAAAGGCTCCACTCGGTGCAGCCATATTTGCTTTAGAAATACGCTATGTTTCCGATATGGACTATAGGCCTTTTCCGCAAACATTAATAGCTTCGATATTGAGTTATATAGTTTTTTCTTATCTTAGAGGCTCCCACACTCTCATAGCTCTCCATAGCTCAACAGCTTGGCAGTTTGGTATTTTGCCCTATCTTATGTTGTTGGGTTTAGTAATTTCTATATTTGTTTATCTATTTGTTTCTTCATATCACTTCAGCATGTGTATATCAACCTATATAAAACCGTTTTTCAGGCCTATTGTAGGCGTTGTTTTATCTATTCCTATATTATTTATTATGTTTGAGCATGATGTTTACAGAATTTTATCGGTTTCTGTAGACTACTACGCCTTAAATACCATAGTACAAACTCAAATGCCTGCACTTGATGCTATATTGTATGTTTTGCTCATTATCATACTTATAAGCTTAACCATAGGTTTTGGACTTTCGGGGGGTCTTGTCTTGCCAAATTTGCTAATTGGAGCTTTAATAGGCAATATATTCGGTTCATTTTTTGGCGGTGATTTTGTGATATTTACGTTATCTGGTATGGCTGCAATGCTTGCCGCAAGCGCAAAAAC
Source organism: Desulfurellales bacterium (assembly GCA_027064065.1). Classification (GTDB taxonomy): domain Bacteria; phylum Campylobacterota_A; class Desulfurellia; order Desulfurellales; family Hippeaceae; genus JALWEJ01. The sequence continues at coordinate 12,249 of JAMOQJ010000018.1, read as the reverse complement.
ACCTATTGCGGCTATTGTTTTAATATTGGAGATATCCGCTGCTGATTTGGTGATACCTATTACAGCTGCCGTTATGGCAAGCTATATTTTTACTCACGGAATAAGTATATACACATCTCAAAAAACGTGTAGAATAGATGTGTCAAATAACGTATATTAACTTGTGAAACTGTTATGCTTGTGCTATATTTTCAAACTTGGAGGCTTGGCTATGGAAAATGTATGTAATAATATAAATAAATTACTGGAAAATATTAAACAGTATTCTAAAAAAGCCCGTCTTATGGCTGTTTCAAAGACATTTCCTTACGAAAAGGTAAAAGAAGCATACAACTGCGGACAAAGGCTTTTTGGTGAAAATAGGGTTCAGGAAGCCATAGAAAAGATAGAGCTATCAAAAGAAGACCATCTCGATATAGAATGGCACTTGATAGGTCATCTTCAAAAAAACAAAGCAAAAAAAGCTGTTTTGTATTTTGACTGTATAGAATCGATAGACAGTCTTGAGCTTGCAAAAAGGGTGGATAGATATGCAAAAGAGTTTGATAAGACATTGAGCATAATGCTTGAGGTTAATGTAGCAAAAGAACCCCAAAAATATGGTTTTTTGGAAGACGAACTGTTTAATTCTATGGACGAAATATTAAAACTTAAAAATGTAGATATTATCGGTTTGATGTGTGTCGCGCCAGTTGCTGAAGATGCAAACGAAATAGCTTGGGTTTTTAAGCGATTAAGAGATATTAAAGATGCTATTAACGACAAATATAAAACAAATATACAAGAGCTATCTATGGGTATGAGCAATGATTATAAGGTTGCTTTAAAAGAAGGCTCAACAATTATAAGAATAGGAAGAGGAATTTTTGGAGAAAGAAACTATATTAAATAGGTGGAATCAATAGAAAAAGCCATTAGATTAAGCGATTTTAGTGCTATCATAGCCGTTTTGGTCGTATTAACCGTTCTTGTCATACCGCTGCCTGGATTTATTATTGATTTTTTGGTGTCGACATCATTTGCTTTATCTTTACTTATATTTTTTGTTGGAATGTATGTAAAAAGGCCGCTTGACTTTTCAACTTTTCCATCTCTGCTTTTGGGCGTTACGCTGTTTAGACTGTCCCTTAATGTGGCAACAACAAGGGCTATTCTTTTAAAAGGCGGTGAGAGTGCAGATGCCGCTGGTAAAATGATAAAAACGTTTGGATATTTTGTTGTCGGTGGCAATTATGTTGTCGGTTTGGTTGTTTTTGCTATTCTGGTAATAATAAACTTTATAGTAATAACAAAGGGTGCAGGCAGGGTTGCAGAAGTTGCTGCAAGGTTTACACTCGATGCAATGCCCGGCAAACAAATGAGCATAGATGCCGATTTAAATGCTGGATTAATTGATGAAAATGAGGCAAGAAGGAGAAGGGAAGAGATAGCAAAGCAGGCTGATTTTTACGGAGCTATGGACGGTGCTTCTAAGTTTGTGCGTGGCGATGCCATAGCCGGTTTGTTGATTACGGTTATAAATATTTTGGGCGGTATAGTAATAGGAGTTATGCAGTTTCATATGAGTTTATCAGACGCAGCAAGCCGATATACGGTTTTGACCATAGGTGACGGGCTTGTTAGTCAATTGCCTGCTTTAACTATATCCACGGCTGCCGGTATAATTATCACAAGGAGTTCTGATGAATCTGACCTATCCATAAATATAATAAATCAAATAGTAAAACAGTATCAAGTGTTATATATAACGGCACTTGTTATTATGATTATGGCTTTTGTTCCAGGAATGCCAACCTTCAATCTACTTATATTGTCTATTATTCTTGCAGCAATAGCGTATAGTGTTCAAGCAAGCCGCAAGAAAGAAGAAGAAAAAAGGATAGCTGAAGAAGAGTTGGAGTCTATTGAAGAACCGCAAGAAGAAGTTACAACTGAAGATATAGAAGAATCCATTAAGATAGATATGTTGGAATTAAAAATTGGTTACGGTTTGATAGGGTTTGTTGATGAAAAGAGCGGAAGCGGGGATTTGTTAAAGAGAATAAAACTTATGCGTAAACAGATAGCTATGGAGCTTGGTGTTATTGTGCCGTCAATTAGGATTAGAGACGACTTAAACTTGGATAGAAATGAATATGTATTTTTAATAAAGGGCGTAGAGGTTGCAAGATATACGGTATATCCGGAAAGCTTTCTTGCTATGAAGCCCGGTGGTGTTAATGACTTAAAGGGTATAGAAACAAAAGAGCCTGCGTTTGGATTGCCTGCTGTCTGGATTGATGCAAAAGAGAAAACAGATGCCATAGTAAAAGGATACACCGTTGTTGACCCGGTTACTGTTGTTATTACCCATATTACGGAATTGATTAGAACACATATTCATGATATATTTACTCGTCAGGATGCCAGTGCTTTGCTTGACTCTACAAAGGAAGATTATCCAAAAATAATAGAAGAGTTGTTGCAGCAGCTTTCTTTGGGTGCTATACATAGAATTTTGAAAAACCTTTTATCGGAAGGTGTGCCTATTAGGGATATGGTTACAATAGCGGAAACGCTCTCTGATTATGCACCATACGTAAAGGATGTAGATATGCTAACCGAATATGTTAGGGCTGCTTTGGCTTATCATATTAGCAACAAATACAAGAATGAAAACGGTGTGATTAATGTGATAACTCTTGGTAGCAGTGTTGACGGTATAATAAATGCCAACATTAAGGAGCAGGGCGGAATGAGTTATCTTGATTTGCCGCCCAATATATCTGAGCAGCTTTTAGAAAAAACTCAAGAAGTTGTAGGAAATGTTGCAGAAAGCGGAATGGAGCCTATAATATTAACATCGCCAAAGATTAGAAGATACTTTAAATCGTTTATAGAACGCTTTTTGCCCAAGGTTCCTGTAATTTCGTATTCTGAAATTGCAGATGGCGTTGAAATTAGAAGCGTGGGAACTATTGAGTTATGATTGTAAAGACCTATAGAGCTCGCACTATGCGTGAAGCTCTTTTAAAGATTAAACACGATTTAGGCGAAGACGCCGTTATTGTTTCTACAAAGAAGATTACAAAAAGCTCTATATTTTCTTTTTTTAAAAAAGAGCTTATAGAAGTAACGGCTGCCATAGATAATAAGATAGATAAAAAGCCTCAAGAATCGTTTAAGGCTGTTGCTAAAAAATATATGTCAAAAGAAGAAAAAACGATAAAGAAAAAACCGCAAACAAATGAATTGGAAGAAAGAATTAAAAGGCTTGAAAAGCTGGTAGAAAATGCGGGAAAAGAAAACATTCAAAGGATTGTTAAGGATATAAAATATGACTTAAACGACCTAAAGAGTGCTATAAACTATGCAAAAAAGGATTCTGATATAGATTTATCAAAATTACCATTGGGTATGCATAAATATTTTAACTATATGTGCGATATAGGCATAAATAAAAAATACTCATTAAAGCTTGCTGTAGCACTGTATAAAAATATTAATAAAGACAGGATATCGGATGATACGTATGTAAAGGAATACCTATCTGTAGTCATTTCGCAGTTTTTCAAATTCAACAGACTCTCAAAGAAGGCTATGGTGCTTGTAGGTCCGACTGGTGTTGGAAAAACCACGACATTGGCAAAACTTGCAGCTATCTATAAGCTTAAATTTAATAAGAATATAGGTATTATTACTACGGATACCTATAGAATAGGAGCTGTTGACCAACTGTTAAGCTATGCAAAAATTATGGATATCCCTGCCGTTGTTAGTATAACAAAAGAAGATTTTGCCCATGCTTTAAAAGATTTTAGCGATATGGATAATATATTTGTGGATACAGTCGGAAGAAGCCCAAAAGACATAAAAAGATTGAGTGAGATATTCTCTCTTTTTAATAACACGGTAAATCTAAACATTTCGCTTGTTCTTGCTATAAATACAAAGGAAGAAGATTGCCTTGATATATACGATAGATTTTCAAGGCTTCCTATAGACGACTTGATATTTACAAAGATAGACGAAACTAACACACCTGGCACAATGCTTAATATGGCAGTTAAGTTAAAAAAACCGGTTTCTTATGTTTCATTTGGTCAGGATGTTCCTGATGATATAATGGAGGCAGAGCCGCTTAAGGTATCATCTTTAATTATAAAGGGGTATAAAAATGGCTGATCAAGCTGATAAGTTGAGAAAGATGGTAGATGAAAAGAAGAAAACAAAGTGTAGAGCTATAGCCCTAACAAGCGGAAAAGGTGGTGTGGGAAAAACCAATATAGTAGCAAATATGGCTTATCTTTTATCCACCATAGGTAAAAAAGTTGTAGTGTTTGATGCCGACTTGGGTTTGGCTAATGTTGATATATTAATGGGATTAAGGACAAAGTATTCCTTGCTTGATGTTATAAAAAACGGTAAAAAAATGAACGATATTGTTGTTAAGGTTAACGACAATTTTAAAATAATACCCGCGGGAAGCGGAATAGAAGAGATAGCAAATATAACTGAGCCCGTATTTACAAAAATTAAAGATGAGCTATCCGAAGTAATTAAGGATGCTGATATATTGTTGATAGATACGGGAGCAGGTATTTCAAGAAAGGTAACCTATTTTTTAAAAAGCACAGAAGAAATAATAGTGGTTGCAACGCCTGAGCCAACGTCGATTGCCGATGCTTATGCTATGATTAAGATTATGTCGATAAATTACAATAAAGAAAATATAAAAATTTTCATTAATATGGCAAAAAATGAAGCGGAAGCAAAAACCATTGCTGATAATCTAAATAAGATATGTAAAAAATTTTTAAATAAAGAATTTAAGAGTATAGGATACGCTTTAAATGATAAGAATCTGCCCAATGCGGTTAAGCAGCAAAAATTAATAGCGCAATCAAATCCAAATAGTAATTTTTCTATTTCTATGAAAAAGACAATAAACAATCTATTTAAAGAAAATATAAAGGTTTATGAAAATCCTATAGCAAAATTCTTTGCTTCTATTTTTGGAGGTTAGAGTGGGTGTATTTTTTGGTGCTTTCTTGGCAGGTATTTTGAGTTTTGTGTCGCCGTGCATTTTGCCCTTAATACCTGTTTATATATCGTTTGTTACAGGGCATAGTCTGGATGATTTAAAGAGCGGTCGGATGCAGTATCGCTTTGTTTTGACACGCTCTTTAGCATTTATTATTGGATTTTCTTTAGTGTTTGTAACTATGGGAGTTGCATCCAGCGCTCTTGGAACCTTTTTATTGAGCAATAAGGTTATGTTTGCAAGGGTTTCAGGAGTTATTGTTATATTTTTTGGGCTATATTTATCAGGTGTTATTAAGTTTGGTTTTTTATCAAGAACCAAAAGGGCAAATTTAAAGGTTGATTCTCACGGTGTTTTGTCATCATTTGTTTTCGGCGTAATATTTGGTTTTGGGTGGAGTCCTTGTGTAGGTCCAATGCTTTCTTCCATTCTTATCATAGCAGCCGATAGCGCAAGTATGCAAAAAGGAGCTATACTGCTACTTTTATACTCTCTCGGTATTGGTGTGCCATTCTTATTGTCAGCATTTTTTATAAACTACTTCCTAAAATTTACATCTGTCATTAAAAGGCTTGACCTTATTCAAAAAGCATCAGGCGTTCTTTTAGTCCTTGCAGGCATCTATCTTATCTATAACGGTGGGTTTTAATAAATACAAATCCCCTCACACTGTTTGTTTATGCAATGTGAGGGGATATTATTGTGGGAGTCTTTGGATTATTCCTTAATATCGATAACAGGATTGCTTGTTCCTATAATCATATTTTCGCTTTCTGTGTCTATAAATATTAGGCTTCCGCTTTCTTTATCAACCATTAAATATGCATTTTTGTCTTTTAATTTCGCCATACCTTTTTTAGGATTGTTTATTTCAAAATCATCACTATAGCTTTCCATTAAATCATCTTGACAATATTGGTCAGCATATGAAAAACTTGTGCTTGTGATTGTGGCTTTACCATAGCATATAGTTTCATAGTCTTCTTCCTTAAATCTATAGTAATAATATGTTCCAGACATATCCTTATCGGTTAATGTTTTGGCTTCCAATCCAAACCCTATAAATTCATCACCTTCTGAATCAATGCCACCCAAGATAAAACTTGCACTTCCGTTATCATAGCTCGGTTTGATAAAGGCTTTTATTGCTGCTTCATTATTTACAATATTAATATATTTACTACTGTTGTCTATTGACCATTTTCCAAAATCGCCTTCATCATCAGACCAATTCCCTCCAAGATTGCTGGTTTTCCATATTGAAATAATGTTGAGTGATGTATTTTTACCGTCAGGTTCAATATAATTATATTGAGTAGAATCGGGCATGTCTTTTATATCTATTTTATTTGAGATATCCTGCAACCCTATAACAACATCTTTATCGTTATTTATATCTATGTTAGCAACTATAAATCCCGGTGAAATAAAGTATAAAGCTCCATCCGAGTCCTTGAATACTACATTTTTGTATTCATTATTGAGTATGATTTGATGTGATGTAGAATTGTTATTATCATTAGGCTTGTAGGTATACGATAACGTATTATTTGTTATGTCAAAATTTAAATGTAAATAATTGCCGTCATCTGTAATAGCTGAATATGAAATATTATCTTTTCCTATCATGCCAGGATTTATGCTTGCGTAAATTTCTGCATCATTTTTTGTAGTTATTTTATTAACCGTTTCATTGTCTGTATCGATAATATCATATTGTAAGGTCTCATTATCTTGCAATGCTTTTTTTATTTGTTTAACCAATGAATTATTATCTGATAAATCACTTATATTTACAGATTGTATACTCGATAAATCACATGAATTATCAGACAAACTACATCCACCGATATTATGAAGGAGTGCACCGACATAGCTTGCCAATGTTTCATTATCGCCAGCCAATACTTTTGGTGTTATTTTTACATTCTTATCTTTTATTTTTACCTTGGTTAGTAGCGTATCGCCTATTTTTAGTTCTAAAGTAGCAGGAATAACCAAATCCTTGAATTCAAATTTGCCATCTTTATCAGTTGTTTTACAGTTGTTTGTTCCTTCAAGGCAAACCTTAACACCTTTTAAATAACTTGCCTTAACGGTTCCATTCACAGTTGTTACATCATCTGAACATGAAAACATAAAAACCAAAACAAATACAGATAAACCAAAGAACAGTTTTTTCATTAAATACCCCCATTTTTATTTTATTGTTTTTTAATATGCAAAACTACCATCATAGCATTTTGTATATTAGCATATAATATTCCTTTTTTTGATTGTATTGATTTAAAAATAAAAAAACGCCTATTTTATATAGGCGTTTTTTTAGGGATATTTTGATTATTAAACCTTAAATCTATCCACAGACCTATGAACCTCGTCTGCTATGGATTTGACCTGTTCCGAAATCCTTGCTATGTTTTCTACTGCTTTTGCATTTTCTTGTGAAGCTTGCGCTATCTCTTTTGCCTGCATATCAACTTCGGATATAGTTGATGAGAGTTCTTCTGTTGCTGCGCTTGTTGAGTTGATTTCATCTATAACATTGTTTGTTCTTGCTACCACATCTTCTATATTTTCTTTATCCTGCTGCGTTGTCTCTACTTCTTCTAATATCATATCGCTTGTTTTGTTTGTTTTTTCAACAGCCATACTCGTATCACGTTGCATCTTGGTTACCATATTTCTAATCTCTTCTGTTGCGCGCTGTGTTTTTTCTGCCAATTTTCTAACTTCATCTGCGACAACGGCAAAGCCACGTCCAGCATCTCCGGCTCTTGCTGCTTCTATCGCTGCGTTTAGGGCAAGCAGGTTTGTTTGGTCGGTTATTTCGTTGATGACACCCACAATTTTGCCTATCTCTTTTGATGTTTCTCCTACTGTATTTATCTGTTCCATTGCTTCTTTGGCAAGGTGAGCGTTGATTTTCATTCTTTCAACCCTTTTTTCTGTATCTTCAAGCATTTTTTGGTTTACTTCGCCAACTTCTGTTGCAAGAGAGTTAATATTTTCAGTAGAGCGTGCAACACCGTCCACAGCTTGAGCCGTATCATTCACGGCGCTTGTCATTTCTTGTAAGTTTCTTGTTGTTTCTTCTGTAGATGCCGATATCTCAGAAGCGGTAGATGATAGATTGCTTGAATATTCTGTAAGTGATGATACATATTCTTTTAGTTGTTTTATCATAGATTGTGTATTATCCAAGAAGGCATTTATTTTTTCGGAGAGATTGCTGAATTCGTCATTTGTGTCTAAATGAACCCTTTTTGTTAAATCTCCTTCTCCTTTAATTAAATCATCAATGTTGTCAGACATTGTATTTATAGGTTTAACTAATTGTTTTGCAATATAAATACCAAACAGCGCTACTATCATAAGAGCTATCAAAGCCATTATAGCTGCTTCTTTCATTGAGCTTAAAAGTTCTTTTTTTATTCTTTCTTTAAGCAGCGCAACCTGAGATTCTATATCGTCTATATACACACCTGTTCCGATTATCAAATCCGTGCCGGGTATCTTTGAAACATATGTCAATTTAGGCAACACTCCGCTTCCGGGTTTTTTCCACCAGTATCTAACAAAACCTCCACCTTGAGTATTTGCTATTCTTATCATATCCTTAAAAAGATAGTTGCCTTTTTTGTCTTGCATATTATATACATTTTTCCCATTTATTTGGGGTTTTGGTGGGTCTAAAATCATAACACCTTCTTTATTTATGACAAAGAAATATCCTTTACCATTATCATACCTTGTTTGATTTAGCTCGTTAAAGAGTATGTTGGTTAATTCATCTTTTCCCATACCGTTTTCAGCCATCTTTTCGTATTTGTATAAAATACATTGTATCATGGTTTTTAGCTTATTTTCTTTTTCTTGCGTTATTGTATTTCTCATTAATTCTGTTTCTACTTTTATTTGCTTTACATTCCAGTGCACAGAGTAGATTGCAAAAAGAAATGCAAATATAAAAGCAGAACCAATACCGTAGAGTAGGAGCTTGGTTTTAAATTTCATAAAAACCCCCTTCAAAAATTGTTACATTTTAGTCTATGATAGTATAGTGTGAAATAGTTGTTAGGTCAAATAAAAATTGCTACCTAAAACATTATTATTCGCTATGGAAATTTTTTGTCGTTTTTTATACATCTATAAACTTCCCCAAACTTTTTAATATATTGAACTTACATAAATATATTAACTTCCAACTCTTGATTGCTGAATCTTTATATATTAGAATATGATATGTTTAAGGTCATTATTGCTTTATTTGTTGGAATTATTAGTGTTTCATTGGCTTCAATATTAATTAAATTCACAAATGATGTTCCAAGCGTAATTATTACTTCATATAGACTTATTACATCTTCTTTGATGCTTATATTTTATACCTTAATTAAAAATGGTGGCATTAAAATAAAAGACAAAAAAGAGATTATTTTTGCTATGTTGGGCGGTCTATTTTTAAGCGCTCACTTCATATTTTGGATAGCATCGATAAAATATACATCAATTCCAAGCTCTGTAACCCTTGTTGCCACAAGCCCTATATTTGTTGGGATATTTTCATATTTTATTTTAAAAGAAAAACAAAATAAATTTATAACATTTGGTATCATTGCGTCAGTTGCAGGTAGCGCAATCTTGGCTTTTGCAGACGGTGGTATAATTTTTGGCAACTTAGACAAAAAATCATTAATAGGAGATTTTTTTGCTATTTTAGGAGCTGTTGCAGTTTCGGGTTATTTTATTATAGGCTCTTATCTTAGAAAGGATATGAATATAATGTGCTATATAACCATGGTATACAGCTTTGCTGCTCTATTTTCTTTGTTGTTTGCAATACTTTCCAAACAGAGTTTTGTTGGTTACAAAGCAACATCATATATATACATGGTTCTTTTAGCTATTGTGCCTCAACTCATTGGTCACACATCATTTAATTGGGCACTCAAGTACACAAAGACGACTCTTGTGGCTATTGCCACTCTTGGAGAGCCTGTTGGCGCAACCATACTTGCCTATCTATTTTTTGGCACAACCTTGGGTATGATGCAGTTTATTGGTATTGCTACGATTCTTTTTGCTATATTTATAGCATCATTCAAGGGCGGTATTACAACGTAAATTATTTAATTGATTATTTTTTAGTTGTTTTATATACTGATACCTGGAGTAAAACATGAGCAATACTCAAACCATTAAAAATATTGATATATTTTCTCATTTAACAAACGATGCACTAACTGAAATCGATAAATATTTAAGAGTCAAAAATTATTCAAAAGGAGAAATGGTTTATCTGGAAAACGATATTGTAGATAGATTGTTGATTTTAAAAGAAGGAAAGGTTGAAATTTATAAAAATAACGAAAATGGGAAAAAGTTGACGCTATGGTATGTTAAACCATATGAGCCTTTCTGTCTTGCTGCTTTTACATTGAATAAAGCAATATATAACGCAAGAGTTATAAAAAAGTCAAGCGTTTATTATATTTATAGAAATGATGCAGAAAAGATATTTAAAAAATACCCTGAAATATATACAAGGGTTATTGAACTAATGTCTCATAGATTCTTAATAAAGTCAAAAATATTGGAAAATGTAGCATTAAATGATACAAAAGTGAGAATATTTAACATATTAACAAATAAAGATTATATGCGTTTAAGTGGCGAAAAATGCGTAGTATCTCTAAATCAATCTGAAATAGCATCCTTGAGTGGTGTTTGCAGAGAGACGGTTTGCAGAATCTTATCAAAGCTCAAAAAAGAAGGTATCTTAAATATAGAGCAAAAACGTATAACTATTAAAAATTTTGAAAAGCTTCAATCCTACTGCTCGGAAATATCTTAGTCGATTAATGTGATTTACATCACATACCAACATAACACCTTTCTATATAATCCAAATTGAAAATAAAAACTTTATTTGGGAGGTGTTTTTATGAAAAGGTTTTATGTATCTTTTATAGCTGCTTTAATGTTCATTTTAACGTCAAGTTTTGGTGTACATGCGGCAACGCCTGTTTCAAAGAAAAAAATAGCTGTAGCAAAACAACACATAAAACAAGTAGCGGTTGCCGAAGCGGCAAAGATGAAGAATGCTGTTTTTGTAGATGTAAGAAGTTTGCCTGAATATAAGGCTGGTCATATTCCTGGAGCTGTTTGGGCACCAAGAGGTCTTCTTGATTTCAAGGCTTTAAAATGGTTCAAAGATAAAAACAAAACCTATGTTGTTTATTGTAAGACCGGCGGAAGAGGAGCTATCTCTACTTACGATATGGCACAGTTGGGTTATAATGTTTACAATCTGAAGGGTGGTTTTTTGGCATGGAAGAAAGCTAAAGAGCCGATAGAGAAAGGTGCTCCAAAAGGAATGGGTAAAAGCGTAAAATAATTTAATCATATAACAACTTCGCTAAAACCCTTCTTCTTAGAAAAGAGGAAGGGTTTTTTTAAAAGGATGTTATGAAAAATCTATCCGAAGCACTTTCATTATGTGCTGATTTATTGCTCTATCCTGACGATAATATAGAACTCAACTTGAAAAAATTGTTTAATATTTACAATTCCACAAAAAAGGTGGAAGAACTCTTGAATAATAAAAGTTTAAAAGATATCCAAAGCCACTATATAAATCTATTTGATAGCAATATAGAAAAAATAGAGTGCGTTCCCTATGCTTCCTGGTGGTCTGCGCAAAGACTTATGGGTAAAGAAGCCTTATCGATAAAGGAATTTTATAAGGAATGTGGATTTGAATTTAATCATTATGAATTTAAAATGCCGCCTGACCATATGGCTTTGGAGATTGGTTTTTTATCTTTGCTGTTAAGGGAAGAAAAAATAAAAGAGGCTTGTTTGATGATCAATAAGCATCTTTGGTGGCTCGATAAACTTTATGAATGCGTAAAAAACAAAAGCAAATTATACGGTAAAATTTTGTTTATGGCATTAAAGTTAATAAATACCGTAAAAGAGGAGGAAGTATGCCTCAAGGAATCTTAAAAAAAGAAAGATTTACCGTAGATGTATGGTTGTTATTTTATTTTGTTCTTATATGTGTTGGTGGTATCGGCATGCTCAGCATTCTCTTTAATGGCCAGGAAGCAAGTTATAATGTAACACGCGAGATTTCGTGGGGGCTTCTCATAATTGGCTATTCGTTCTTTGTCGGTATTACAACAGGTTTGTCTTTACTTGCAGCCTTTGGTCATTTGTTT
>JAMOQJ010000017.1 GCA_027064065.1 Desulfurellales bacterium | reverse complement strand
TAGCAGAAGATATAACAAACAAAGGAAGGATAGATTTAACCCTGAAGTTTGATAGTGCAATATATATTATAGAGTTCAAAGAAGATGGAAAAGACGCCTTAGGGCAGATTAAACAGAAGAAATACTATGAAAAATACATAAATGAAAAGAAATCTATCTATCTAATTGGAATAGAGTTTGATAAGAAAGAGAGGAATATAAGTAGGGTGGAGTGGGAAATGAGTAGATGAGTGAATGAGTGAATGAGTGAATGAGTGGATGAGAAAGAAAAAATTGATAAATATGCAATTTAATGGTATTTTAAGATTTGACAATTATATATTTATTCATAGCATATAACAATAGAAGTTTCAACTTATGTATGAGAAATTAAATGATTTAAAAATTAAAGGAAAAATCAATGAATCAGTGGATAAAATTAAGTATAGAATACGCAAACCAAAGGTCATATCTTGATGATTTATTTCAAGTATATCCAACAATTCCAGAAGGCATTAGAGAAATAAATCAAGAAATTTGGCAAGAAGTAGAAAAGGCATTTAAGAGAAAAGATAATTTTGCATTAGTAAAAGAATTGCTCAAGCTCGATTTATTTCCAATAAAAGATAGTTATATTGCTTATTTGAAAAGAGATAAAACAGCATTAGAAAGAAACCCAAAAACAATAAATAGAATCAGTGGACGGCTATATGAAATGGGATTGAATAAAATATTTGAACGATGCAGTGAGCCTAAGGAAACTAATCGTCAAATAGGACCTATGTTTAGAGATTGGTTAAAAAGAAAATCATTAGGCATTATGCCTGTTCCAATTGATGAATTTGTGGCAAATGAAAATGATGCAATCCTTGATGCAGGAGATAAAGCAATGATGGATTTTGCAAAAAAGCATTTAAATTATAAACATAATAAGGGATTGGATTTTGTTGCCAGATTTCATAAAAAATATGTTATTGGTGAAGCAAAATTTTTAACTGATTTTGGCGGACATCAAAACGCCCAATTCAATGATGCAATCAGCACTATTCAAACTAAAAATGTAAAAGCCATAAAAATTGCCATTCTTGATGGAGTATTATACATAAAAGGCAGAAACAAAATGTATAAATCGATTACCGAAACATACAAAAAATATAATATAATGAGTGCTTTGGTATTACGTGAATTCTTATACCAACTTTAAATGGAGATGAGAAATGAAAAATCTACTCATTAAAGGTGAAAATATCAAAGCATTAGAATATCTTTTGGATAAAAGGCAATTAGAAGGCAAAATAGATTTAGTATACATAGATCCACCATTTGCCACGGGTAGTAATTTTACAATAACGGACGGACGAGCGTCAACCATAAGTAATTCAAGAAATGGATACATTGCTTATTCAGACAAAATTACAGGTATTGATTTTATTGTTTTTTTAAAAGAAAGATTAATTTTACTGCGAGAATTATTATCTGATAAAGGCTCAATTTATTTGCATACCGACTATAAAATAGGCCATTATGTGAAGGTTATGATGGATGAGGTATTCGGTATAGAAAATTTCAGAAACGATATTACAAGAATAAAATCCAATCCGAAGAATTTTAATCGCATTGGATATGGCAATATAAAAGATATGATTCTATTTTACACTAAAACACAATCGCCGATATGGAATGAACCGAGAGAGAAATATTCCGAAAGAGACCTTGAAAAATTATTTCCGAAAAAAGATAAAAACGGGCGCAGATATACTACCGTTCCTATTCACGCACCAGGAGAAACACAAAATGGAAAGTCTAATCAAAAATTTAGAGGAATGCTGCCACCAAAAGGCAGACACTGGCGAACAGACGTAGAAACACTCGAAAAATGGGACAGCGAGGGTTTAATTGAATGGTCGTCAACAGGAAATCCAAGAAAAATAATATATGCCGACGAAAGAGAAGGTAAACGGGTTCAAGATGTTTGGGAATATAAGGATCCACAATATCCAAATTATCCTACCGAAAAAAATCAAAATATATTGGATTTGATTATAAAAACATCTTCAAATGAAAATAGCATTGTATTAGACGCTTTTTGTGGTTCTGGAACAACGCTGAAATCCGCTCACTTATTAAATAGAAAATGGATAGGTATTGATAAGTCGGATTTGGCAATCAAAACAACAAAAGAAAAACTTTCTTCAATAAAAGGAGATTTATTTATAAAAAAACCTGATTATGAATATATAGAAATTAACACACTATCTATAACACAAAAAGACATAAACAGTGCGGAGTTTAAAACAAAATTAAAAATTGGTTGTTAAAATAGCCAATAAAATCAAGAATAATTTTGAAAAAAGGTAAACGAGTGAATTGGGCAATTATTGATAGATTATTAAAAAAGTACTTCTCAGATTTTAATGACTTTAACAAAGTTGTTATTAACTTGTATAATGAAAAGGAAGCCAATTGTGAATAAATCTACAAAAACAACATTTAAACCCAGATTATCCATCGAAGCATCGGCGGGAAGCGGAAAAACATATCAGCTGTCAAAAAGATTTATAGAACTATTGAGTCTTTATCTGTCAAACAAGAGCAAAAGATGCTATTCAACTTGCCAAATCATATCAAAAGATAAATATTCAGCTTTTGTGCCGCCAAAACAGATAAATTCAATAGTAGCTATAACATTTACCAATAAAGCCGCATCGGAAATGAAAGAAAGAATAATATCATTTCTTAAAGATTTAAGCCCTATAAAAAACGGTAATCTGGACAAAACAGATTTTAACATACAAAACAGAGACAATGCTCTTGTATTGTTGATAGAAATTATAAAAAACCACAGTGATTTTAACGTTACAACGATAGACTCGTTTATGAATAAAATTCTAAAAGCGCTTGCCGTCGATTTAAATATCAGTCCTGACTATGAGATAACATTTGATAAAGATGAACTGTTTGACCTTGCTATAGATAATTTGATTTCCGACACAAAATATGAAACGGAACTACTCAAATTTCTTGAAGCGCTATTAATGTTGGATAAGGCTGGAATAAACGGAGAAAAAATCATAAGACAAGCTTTAAAAACATTTGAAGATATAGAAATTAGCGAGAGTATAAATGATTTTTCGTCGTTTTTAGCATATACCAACAGTAAACTATCACAACATTTTACAACATTGCAAGATTTAAGGAATTTTGCAGACAAACGCATCACAGAATGCGCGCAAAATATAAATAATATTTTGAAAAACGAAGAAGCATTTAACGGCATAAAAATCAAGCCTATTAAAGATTTAAGCTTGAACAATATTTCGCATAAAATAGACAAAATACTAACGATTACCAATGACATAAATATACTCATAAAAAATAAAGACAAGATAGAAACGCAACAGATAGACAATCTAAAAAATAATCTAAACAGATGTATAGAGCTTTTTTCAATCTATACAATAGCAAAACATATCTATGAAACAGACTCAACCGTTAAGGTTTTAAAGGTATTCAAAGAAAAAAAAGATAGTATAAAATCGTTTTTAAATATAGTTGACGGAAGCAGTATTGCAAAGAAAACAGGTATGGTTTTAAATCAAGAACATGGTGTAAGCTATGCTTTTTGTAAAATGGGTGAACGCATATCGCATTATTTGATAGATGAATTTCAAGATACATCCCACGAACAGTTCAATGCCATTTTGCCACTTATAGAAAATGCACTATCAGAAGGAGGCACACTGTTTGTGGTTGGCGACAAAAAACAGGCTATATACGGTTGGCGCGGCGGAGACTATAGAATATTTGATACATTAAAGCCGCTATCTTTGCAAAATGAATTCTTAAGTTACAACTATCGCTCATACGGCAATATAGTAAAATTCAATAATAACGTATTCTCAAGTCAAAAAATCGTCGACGTAATAAATAATATAGACTATGATGATAGTTTTGCATCCATACTTAAAAAAGATATTAAAGACATATATCAACACTCCTATCAAGAAAACAAGAAAACACAATTGGGCTTTGTAAATGTAAAGTTAAGACAGATAAAGGATAAAGACAATCAGGATGATTTTTATAGAATAAGTATAAAAAATACACTTAAAGGTCTTTTCAATAACAACATAAAACCCTCACAGATTATGATTCTATCAAGAAAAAAAAGCAATATAGATAAACTTTCACGTTGGATTAGAGAGGATTTTCCGTCTTTGAATTTTATAACCGAAGATTCATTAGCGCTGATAAACAACTTTGAAATAAAAAAACTCCTGCTTTTAGCTTCGGCAATAGTCTATCAAAACGACCCAAGCTACAAGGAAGCGGCATATGAAATAGGTATAAATATAGAAAAAAAAGATTATGATTTAAAATTTCTATCTCCATACGAAATGTTTAGCGCCCTTATACAACGATTCGATTATAAAAACAACGCAATATACTTTGATACGCTTTTGGAGACTGTATTGGAATTAACCCAAAAACAAAAATCAACGGAAGAAATATTGGAGTATCTCTATTCAAGAAAAGACATCTCCATAGAGCTTTCTGAAAACATTGACGCATTAAAAATTATGACAATACATAAATCAAAAGGACTTGAAAGCCACACGGTTATTGTTCCGTTTTACGATTGGAGATTGTATGATGCAAACATAGAGATGTTTGACACATTCACACTACAATCACAGCGCTTCTTTTCAAGGGTTACAAAAGATTTAAGGGCAGTAGTGAATAGTATCAACAATACCTACAACGAAAAACTAAAATCAAACTTCATAGAAGCTTTAAACTTGATGTATGTAGCAAACACAAGGGCTATAGAAAATCTATTCATACTTGGTTGCTATTCAAAAAACAAAAACAACAAGATTCCAAAACAGATAACAGCGTCCAATATGTTATATGAAATTTTAGGTAATAATTCATACCATAGCGGCACACTACAATCACAGAAAAAAATACAAGACAGAGAAAAAAACATACTAAAAACAGAAATAAAAGGCGGATTTTTAAAGGATAATCTAAAAACATATCCGCAAATTGACCAAATAAACATAAACCCAAAAGAAAGACAATTTGGGAATACTTACCATCTTGCAATGTCCTTCATAGAAACAGTAGAAGATAAAAACCAGATACAAACAATAGCTAAAAACGCATTCTTAAAGGCATCATCAATTATACCCATTCAAGATAAATACATAATAACGCTTATCACACAAACACTTTACAATCTTTTAGAATTTTTCCAAGATATAGAAGAGTGTTATAATGAAAAGGAATTTGTTGACGATGATGGCAATCTTTTAAGGGCGGACAGAATAGTTAAAAAGAACAACCAGCTCTACATAATCGATTACAAAACAGGTCGCTACAGCAAAAAACACCAAAACCAGATAAAGAGTTATATGAATTTCTTCAAAAAAGCAAAGGGCATTATATATTATGCAAAAACAGGAAGGATAGTTAATGTCGATTGAGATAATTAAGATTGATTTAGGCGTAAATTATATAGAATACTGCATAAATCTTATAAAAAATTTGGACAAACGCTTACTGTTTATTAACGCAAACAAAAGGCCTATAAGATTTATAGAAAAAGGTTTAAATGCAAATGATTTTTTAAAGGTGGATTTTTTTACCATAGAAGAGTTCGCAAAATATCTGAATTTTAAGTTTTTACAAAATCCGCCTAAAATCCACTCCTTTTTAGAGCGAGAACTATTCTTTTTAAATATACTAAAAACACGCTTGCCAATTCTTTTTGAAAAGCTTGGTAACAGTTCTGAATCGGTTTTTGTATGGGCAAAACGGCTTTCAAACTTATTCGATGAATTTGATAGAGAACTTACAAAAGAAAAAATCGAAAATTTTCAATATTTAGAGGTTATTGAGCCCGCAAGGGAGATATTAGAAAATTTAAAAACACTATATCTTTATTACGATGAGCATTACCCTTACGGATATGGTGGACGATTTTTTAAAAAAGCCGTAGAAATTACCGATACAGAAGAGTTTAAAGATAAATTTGCCAATGTTGATTTTATCTTTTCAGGGCTTATATTCTTAAGCAAATCAGAAGAAGAAATCATAAAAAATATAGGAAACAAATGTAACGTAAAAATTTTAATCCAGACCGACCTATACAAAAGAGACGGCTTTTTGGTTAATTCAAAATATTATGACTTTGATACATTTAATCCGACAGAAAAATTAATAAAAAGATTTAATGATGTAAATATATCAATAAAAGAGATAAAACAAGATAAAAAGGATACTGGGATTGAATTTTTTAATCTACCGTCATCCCATAACGAAGCAGCTTTCATAAAAAACAAAATAGATAAAATATCGAAAACACTCAAGGATAAAGCAGACCCTGCAAATATTGCAGTAATCTTGCCGAGTAGTCCTACCCTTACGCCGCTTATGGCATATCTAAACAAAAACCAAAAACAAAATTTAAATATAACAATGGGCTATCCATTTGCTCAAACAGATTTTGGCATTTTTTTAGAACAACTGATGCTTGTGATAATAGAAATTGATAGACAAAATAAAGAATCGGGCAAATATCTCTGTAGCTCCAAGCTATTATATAGATTGCTAAACTCAAATATTTTTAATCTCACAATATACTTTGAAGAGATAGAAGAATTAAAGAATAAACTACTTACAACCCAATCATCAATTTATGAATTTGACAATAAAGAGCTCTTTTTTCATAAATTCATCAAACCCTTTATCGAAGCCACCGATTTTCAAACACTATTCAATGCATTCATCAATCTATTTGACCTATTTGACAAAAACACCTTAAAAAAACAAAGCAATATATTTAATGCACAGACAATTCAATACTTCTATCAAGAAGTTGTAAATCCACTCGATGCTTTAGATAATAATATAACCCTAAATTCAGTTTTCATATACAAACTCATAAAGGAATGTATCTCAAAACTATCTATACCATTTGAAGGACACCCTTTAAAGGGCGTTCAGGTTATGGGAATGCTTGAAGCAAGGCTTCTATCATTTAAATATATATTTATAGCCGATGTAAACGAAGGCATACTGCCGTCTGTTGACAAGATTGACCCGCTTATGCCAGAAGAGATAAAAATATCATTAAACCTGCCGTCATCCCGTGAAAAAGAGATGCTTATGCGATATAACTTTTTTAGGCTTATCTTTTCTTCAAACAATGCGTTTATACTTTACAAATCAAGCGCAAAGGGTGATGAAAAAAACATACGCAGTCGATTTGTAGAGCAGCTTATACTTCTAAGAGAAGCAAAGCAAAAAAGGGACATAGATATAAATACATTCGATACAGTATTGCCAAAATTAGAAAAACAGGAATGCAGGATAGAAAAAAACATAGAAACAAAACAGGCAATAGATAAACTTTTATCCAAATGCGTTTCTCCTTCACTATTAAACGACTATTTATCGTGTCCTTACAAGTTCTACCTAAAAAGGATAAAGAAAATACAACAAAGCGCAAGTCTTGAAAAAGATTTTGAAGCAAATACGATAGGCAGCATTATCCACTACCTTTTTGAAAAAAACTTTAAAAAATTCGTAGGAAAACGTATATATAAGGATTTATATAAAACAATTAAACGCAATATGCTATATGATATAGATAACCTTGAAGGTGTATTGGCAGATGCACCATCAGATAATTTAAAAAGCGCTTATGAATATATAAACAAAATAAGCGGTTTTCAGCTAAGGGCGTTCAAATTGATAGCCAAGCATAGAGTAAAAAGTTTTTTTGAGTGCGATAAGGTTACAGATGAATTTAAACTTAATTCGGTTGAGAAAAAAATTAAAAGCAAAGAATTCAATATATGTGGAATAGCCGATAGAATTGACGAATTGGATAAAAAAATAAGAATAATAGACTACAAAACAGGCACACATACGCCTTTTGTAAAAAAGCAAAAAATAAAAGAAATATTTAACGGTAAAAAATTGATATTTAAAGAATATGATGAAAAAAGCCTTAAAGAGATTTATGATATTGTAGGCTCTATTCAATTGCCAGCCTATCTTATAATGGCAAAGGAAACATTTGGTAAACATACAACAGATAAACAAGTAGATGAAGAAATAAGTTTTGAAGCTGCTATCTACCAAATATCCAAAAGTTGCGACAACATAAAACAAACACTTGAAGGCAATCAAATAGATAAATTTAAAACAATAATTTCTTATATTATACAACACATGAAGCAATCTCAATATATATTCGCAAATCCCGACGAGCACTGCTCTTTTTGCGAATATGCAACATTCTGCAGATTCTCAAAATAGATATACCTGTTGACACTGTTATTTAGATTGTTATACTCAAATTGAATAAGAATTGAAAGGATGACGTAATGCTTGAAGACAGAATATCTATGTATAAATTTTTAAGTATAGGTTTTACATACCCTCAGGAAGGATTTGATGAAATTTTAAACAAAAGCGTTGAATTTATATCAAATTCCTATACAAATTTGAACAAAAACGGGTATAGAATTTCAGGTATCAAAAATTTAAAACAATCCTTAAAAACATTAACCGATAAAAAACTGGACGAGTGGCAAGGTATATATA
The DNA here is from genome assembly GCA_027064065.1 of Desulfurellales bacterium. Taxonomy (GTDB): domain Bacteria; phylum Campylobacterota_A; class Desulfurellia; order Desulfurellales; family Hippeaceae; genus JALWEJ01. The sequence goes on along the minus strand of JAMOQJ010000017.1, from coordinate 10,981 downwards.
CGTCGTTGTTTATATCGGGATACCCGAAAACTCCACTCCACCCTTATGAATCATTTTATAAAGAAGGCTTATTGGTAAGCGAAAGCAGCGACGAAATAGCCCAAATATATCAAGATTGTGGAATAGAAATATTTGACGAAAAGGAATTTCCCGATTTTATAACATTTGAACTTGAATTTGCATCATTCATCATCGAAAATCAGCAGGGATGCTTGCCTGTATTTAAAGAATTTTTCTTTGAGCATCTGTTTACGTGGATATTTGACTTCTTTAGCGATGTCCAAAACTACAAGGAGACACCCGTATTCTATAACAGTTTGGCTCATATCGGAGAAGGTTTTTTGAAAAAAGAGCAAAAGTTGTTAGAAGGTGTAATAAATGAACGATAAAGGTTATATACAAATATACACGGGCAACGGAAAAGGCAAAACAACGGCGGCAATAGGTCTTGCGATAAGGGCTGTGGGCGCAAACCTAAAGGTTTTGTTTGTTCAATTTGTCAAGGGTCAATACTACAGCGAACATAAAACATTAGAAAAATTAGAAAACATCACAATAAAACAATTCGGAAGAGAAGGCTTTATACACTCAAAACCGACAGAAGAAGATATAAAAAAAGCCAAAGAAGGGTACAACTTTGTTCTTGATGCATTTAAACAAAACCTATACGATGTTGTGATATTGGACGAAGCCAATATTGCCGTATTTTTTAACCTTTTTTCAGAAGATGAATTAATATATTTAATGGATAAAAAACCGACAAATGCAGAACTTATAATAACCGGAAGATATGCAACCCAAAAAGTTATAGAAAAAGCCGATTTAGTTACGGAAATGAAGGAAATTAAGCACTACTACAAACAAAACGTTTTGGCTAGAGTCGGTATAGAGAAATAAAATGAAGCTCATTCCTGCAAGATTGAGCGTGGTAAAGCCTTCTATCAAAAGAAATTTTGACATATACGCAATGAATAAAACTCAACCGGTTTTAATACTTTCAAAAAACACACCACTCAAAAAAGGCAGTCTGCTATTTAAACACTACGCAAACAGAATAATTTACATACCATCAGAGCAACTTCAAGCATACAAACAACTCATAACCAACAGCTTGGACGATATCCTAAAAGACGAAAGTATGCCAGAACAGCACAAGATGTATGCAATATATGTAACATTTACAAATCAATTAGAAATGCTAATGAATAACAAAAATATTTCAATAGCAAAAAATATATCAAAAAATATGACGAAATTTGTGGGTAGCATATTAAACAGCTCGTCTTCTATATCCATATTTTTGTCATTTATAGAAAACAATATCCATAACATTGCAACACATATGTTTAATGTGGGTATATATTCAACTATGCTTACAAAAATCTTATATCCCGACATCTCATCAACCCAATTAGAAAAAGTTGCAACCGGATATTTTATGCACGATATAGGAATGATAAAGATAGACAAAAATATTTTACAAAAAAAGGATAAATATACAAAAAAAGAGTATGAAGAAATAAAGAAACACCCTGTATTGGGCGCTGAAATATTAGAAAAAGAATTGAAGATAAAAGACCCAAACATCATAAAAATAATATTAGAGCATCATGAAAGAAAAGATGGCAGTGGATATCCTTACGGAAAGAAAGATATAAATCGATTTGCAAGAATTTGCTCTATGTGCGACATATTCGACGCTATCACATCAAAAAGGGAATACAAAGACAATCCGCCAGAAACTACATTTGAAGCCTTAAAAAACAACAAAGAATTTTTTGTTGATGAATTCGGAAAAGAGTTCTACGAAGCCTTCGTTTTGTGTTTTAAGCAATAGTTCTTGTTATTGTTGCCAAAAATCACTATATTTATATGGCTATGAGGGATGTATTTAAAACGCTTGAATACGATAAACTAAAAGACATAATAGGAAAATTCATACAAACAACGTACGGTAAAAAAGCTTTAAGCAATCTAAAACCTGTTTTTGACATACAGAAAGCTCAATATGAATTTGAAATGCTAAAGGAGTTTTTCGATTATTTCTACAGGTGGGGAACTATACCGCTTGACGATATATACATATCTCAACTAATCAAAGACTCATTTGCAGGAAGGTTGACAGAAAAAGAATTATTCTTGATTGGTAACTTCCTTGGAATGATAAAAGAGATAGAAAAGGAATTTAAAGAGCACGATTCGGATATCTGTGAAAAATATATAGTTTTCGATTTTCCGCAAGAGTTGTTTGATGAAATAATAAAGGCAATAGACGACCACGGTTTTGTTAAAGATACGGCAACAAGCTATCTGTTTGAGATAAGAACTCAAATTAAGCAACTCAAAGAAGAGATATCAAGAACACTTAAAAACCTAATGCATTCAAGAATGCGTGAAGTTATAGCCGATACAGCAATTTTTCTAAAACGTTCAAGATATACAATTCTAACAAAAGCAAATTTCAAAGAGTACATAAACGGAAGGATAATAGATATATCAAAATCCGGCGGATTTTTTGTTGAACCAGACGCCATATATCCAAAAAACAACGAGCTTGAAGAACTTATATTAAAAGAAGAAGCCGAAAAAAGAAGAATTTTAACAGCCCTTACCGAATTAATAAGAAAACACTCATCAAGACTAATGCACAACGAAAAACGCATCGGTTTTTTGGATTTGCAGATTGCAAAATTCGAATATTCAAAGGATTTTGAACAACCAGATATAGTATTTTCAAACAAACCTATTCTATACGCAAAAAATATCAAACATCCTATTTTAGCTCACATAAAACAAGATACAAAAAGCGTGGATATAGAATTAAAAAAAGACAGCAAACTAATAATCACAGGACCTAATACCGGCGGGAAAACGGTATTTTTAAAAACGGTAGGATTGTGTGTCCTTTGCGCATTTTCAAACATACCGCTTATCGCATCAAAAGTAGAGATAGGAAAATTTAGCAGTGTATTTGCGATAATAGGAGACGAGCAAAATATACTCGAATCCTTAAGCTCATTCTCGGCAAAAATGATAGCTGTAAAAAATATATTCAACTCATTAGAAAAAAACTCTTTAGTTCTGCTTGATGAGATAGGAAGCGGAACATCACCCGACGAAGGCGAAGCAGTAGCCTATTCCATAATAAAAAACCTAACCGACAGATGCGTTTTTGTCGTTACTACACACTACAAAAAACTTGCACATATATTGGCGTCAAAACAATATCCTACAGCAGCATTTGAATTTGACAAAGAAACACTAAAACCTACATACAGACTAAAGTACTCGCAAATAGGTCAAAGCTATGCAAGAGAAATACTTCAGACGCTCAATATGCCAAAAAAAATAATAGAAGATGCAGACGAATTTTACAAAAATAACGAAACCCAATTCTCAAAACTTGAAACAGAGCTGGAAAACGAACTTGTCAGGTTGCAAAACAAGAGTGAAGAATTGGACAAACTGAAAATTCAATACGAAAATCTTACAAAACAGATTGAACAAGAAAAAAACATAATTATAGAAAACCTAAAACAACAAGAAGAAATTAAAAAAAGACAATATGAAGAAATTATAGATGAACTTAAATTAGAACTCAGCAATCTTTTAAAAGAAAAAAACGTATCTCAGGCACATAAAAAATTAAACAAAATAAAGCAAAAGGCTCAAGATATATTCAATAAAACAGAAACTAAGGCAAATCTTCAAGAAACGTTTAACGTATCCGATAGAGTTATATTTAATTCTATGGAAGGAACAATATTAAAAATAAAAGGTAAAAAAGCCACAATAGAGATAAACGGAAAAGTATTTGAAGCCCAACTATCATCTCTTAAAAAAGCAAAACAGGAAAAAAAGCAAGAAAAGAAGATTTTAGTACAATCTCAAAATAAATTTTCATCTATCGAATTAAACATAATAGGAAAAAGAAGAGACGAAGCAGAACTTGAACTTATGCGTTTCATAGACTCGCTAATAACCGATTCAATCAAAACGGCACGCATTATACACGGTATAGGAAGCGGCATTTTACGTTCAATGGTGCATGAAACACTCAAAAATCATCCTTACGTAAAATCATTTCACACCGCACACCCAAATGAAGGCGGAGACGGAGCAACGATAGTGGAGTTGAAATGAATTCAATTGTCGATGAGATAAAAAGCAGGGTGGATATAGTCGACCTTATATCGCAGTATGTTCAACTCAAAAAAAGGGGCACCAACTATTTTGGGTTATGCCCGTTTCATTCAGAAAAAACACCATCTTTTTCGGTAAATCCCAAGGGACAGTTTTTTCACTGTTTTGGATGTGGAGAAAGTGGCGATGTTATAACATTTTTTATGAAGATAGAAAACTTAGAGTTCAAAGATGCAATAAAAGAGCTTGCCGAACGTTACAACATAGATATCAAAACAAAAGAAACAATCAAAAAAAATCCTTTGATAGATATTCATGAATATGCTGCCGATTACTTTTTTGCAAAATTAAAACAGAACGAAAAAGCAAAAAGATATATAGAGAAACGTAAGATAGATAAAGAAACGATAAATAGTTTTAAAATTGGTTATGCTCCAAATAGCAACGAATTATTTATGCTTTTAAAAAAAGAGTTTTCAGAAGAAGATATTATAAAAAGCGGTATATTTGTTAAAACGCAAAAGGGTGTATATAATAGGTTTGCTGATAGAATAATATTTCCCATAAGAAACCACAAAGGCTCAACCATAGCATTCGGTGGAAGAGCTATAGATAACGATAAAACAAAGGCAAAATACATAAATTCACCAGAAACTGCCATATTCTCAAAACAAAAAATTTTATACGGACTCTTTGAAGCTATGCAATCCGCAAAAAAGATATCAAAAATCATAATAACCGAAGGATATATGGATTGTATAAGACTACATTCGTTCGGAATAAAGAATGCAGTAGCTACGCTTGGTACGGCTTTATCTAAATATCACATTGCAACAATTAAAAGATACACAGATACATTAATATTTAACTACGATGCAGATGATGCCGGCTTTAGGGCAATGACAAGAAGCGCAAAAACAATACTTTCAAGCAACATATTTTCTTATGTGGTAACACTTGATAATAAAGAAGACCCTGATAGTTTTATACTAAAATACGGCAAAGACGCATATCTCAAAAAAATAGCAGAAGCAAAAGATTACTTCGACTATCTCATAGATTATCTAAAAAACAAATACGACATAAACAAACCGCAAAACAGATTAAAGATTGTTGAAGAGATAAAACCGTCCTTGATGGGAATATCCGATGCAACAATGAGAACAAGCTATATATCAAAAGCCGCAAAAGCCCTAAATGTTTCTGAAGACACCTTTTCTCAAACCAAAACCACAACTGAATTCTTTAAAAATATCAACAAGGAAGATGCTTTTTTAAGCCTGCTTATAAAGGATATAGAGTTGATGGGATGGATAGAGGATTTTGAAGAATTTAAAGATAGATTAAGCGGAAAGTATAAAGAGCTGTATAGCCATATCTTAAACTTTTACCTTTCGGGAGAAGAATTCAAGATTGATACATTCACACAAACTATAGAAAACAAAGAGATTGTAAATTTAGCTTATGAGTTGGCGTCGATAGAGCATACAGAAATAGAAAGTAAATATGAAAGAAGAAAGGTGTTTTTATCCCTTGTAAGCGATTTTGAAAAAGAGCACATAAAACAAAAATTGAATACAATAAAAGAAAAACTCAAAAAAAACCCATCGGAAGAATTATTAAATGAATATAACATTCTATTTTTAAAACTAAAGGAGATTGTTTCCTAATGGACAGTATAGTTCAATTTATCTTAACCTACATAGGATACGGTGGATACACAGGCATATTCCTTTTGATGTTTCTTGAAAGCTCGTTTTTTCCTTTTCCAAGTGAGGTTGTTGTTCCGCCTGCTGCTTATCTTGCGGCTAAGGGTGATATGAACCTATATATGGTTATTTTATCAGCAACGGCAGGCAGTCTTTCTGGCGGACTATTTAACTATTACATATCCTATAAAATGGGCTATCCATTTTTAGAAAAATACGGTAAATACGTGGGTTTGAGCAATAACGCACTTAAAAAGTCATGTCAATTCTTTCAAAAACACGGAGCAATAAGCACATTTATAGGAAGGCTTATGCCGGGTATCAGACAATATATATCGCTTCCTGCAGGCTTGGCAAAGATGAATATTGTTGCATTCTCTATATTTACTATTTTGGGCGCTTTGATTTGGGTGTCCATTTTGGCATTTATTGGTTATACTGTTGGCAACCATCCCGAATCGGTAAAACATATGTTACATAAAAGTTACATCTATATTTTCATCTTTTCGATAGCTATAACGACGGCATACATATATTGGAGGAAAAAAAATGATAGGAGAATTTAGACGCATAGGAGATATGCTATTTTTAAGCGGCATGGTAGACGCTTCAAGCGGCAATATGAGTTATAAAGCAAAAGATGGCGTATGGATAACAAAAACCGGAAAGAGCCTATATAATTTGCGCGGAAAAGATATAGTAAAAATAGGTTTCGAGAAAGACGTAAGATGGAATGCAGCATCAAGCGAAGTGGAAATTCACATAAATATATATAAAAAAATAGAAAACGCAAAAGCGATAGTTCATGCTCACTGTCCATACGCCGTTAGTCTATCCTTGAAAGAAAACAAAATAACACCTGTAGACTACGAAGGAAGACTATTTTTGAAAGAGGTAGATATCTTAGATATTCCTTACAACAACTGGCAGCTGGCAAAGGACGAGATACCTGCATATTTCAAGAATAATCCTAAAAAAAACGTAGTAGTGGCAAAAGGGCACGGCGTGTTTGCATATTCAGACAGTCTATTTAGAGCATTTCAACTTGTAAGTGCACTGGAGAGTTCTTCAAAAATCATAGCAATAGGAGGTTTCACATGAACGATAAAATCGAGCAAATTGCACAAAATATAAAAAATGCCAAAAGGCTTGTCGTTTTTACCGGAGCAGGCATATCGAAAGCAAGCGGTATACCAACATTTAGAGGAAAAGACGGTTTATGGAAAAAATATTCACCGCAAGAACTATCAACGCTAAAAGCCTTTGTGGATAACCCGAAACTCGTTTGGCAGTGGTATAATGAAAGAAGAAGGCTGATAAAAAAAGCCAAACCGAACGCAGCCCACCATGCAATAGCAAAACTTGAAACCATATTTAAAGATAATTTTACACTTATCACTCAAAATATAGACTCACTACACAAAAAAGCAGGAAATCAACGGATATATGAATTGCACGGCAATATTTTTGAAGTGCGTTGTATGAGATGCGGACAAGTATACAAAGATGACAAAATTTATGAAGAGCGCGAATTGGTGCCCAAATGCAAATACTGTAAAGAAGGAAGTTTAAGACCAAACATCGTTTGGTTTGGAGAAAATCTCGACAGAGATATATTAAACAACTCTATGAAAAAAAGTGCAACCTGTGATTGCTTTATTGCTATAGGCACAAGCGGAGTTGTGCAACCGGCGGCAAGCCTACCAAAAATAGCGCACGACAACAACGCCTTTGTCGTGGAAATAAATATAGAATATTCGGGCATATCAATATTTGCAGACGAAGTAATACTTCAAGAAGCAGACAGCATATTGCCAGATATCGTAGAGCGTATCTATTAAACTATCTCACCTATTGCCCAGGTGTTCATATGCTATTTCTATTTGTCAAGGGCATCTAACATAAATATACGTTTCTTTAATCATTTTGCTTAAGGATTCAAACTACTGCCTTTTATCATTAAATTATACTTAACACTACCAATTTAAATTTAACTTGACACAGGGTTAAATGAATAATACTTTATTATTAACAAATAATTTTAAGGAGGTGCTTTGATATGCGTAAGAATTTGGTTATTTTATTGAGTGCTTTGGTTTTTGTATTTACACTTGGAATATCAAAATCGTTTGCCGTTAAAAACTACATCATAGCAACAGCAACACCTGGCGGAACCTATTATCCTGTTGGTGTTGCAATAGCCACTTTAATCAATATGAAGCTTGCAAAAAAAGGCATAACGGCAACGGCTATTACGTCGGCTGGAAGCGGCGAAAATGTAAGACTTCTTAAAGACAAGGAAGCAGATTTTGCTATTTTACAGGGATTATTCGGCTCTATGGCATATAACGGAAAAGGTGTTTACAAAGAACCTCAAAGATACTTCTATTCTGTTACGGCTCTTTGGCAAAATGTAGAACATTTCACGCTGCTTAAAAAATACGCAAAAACCGGCAATATAATGGACTTAAAAGGTTTACACAAGAGATTTTCTATAGGAAAGCGCGGAAGCGGAACTGAAGGAAGCGGAAAAACGATTCTATCGGCATTGGGTATTAAGGTAGGAAAAGATGTAGAACCGGTATATCTTGGCTATAATCCAAGCATAGACGCTATGATTGACGGAAGAATAGTTGGCGCTAACATACCAGCTGGACCGCCTGTTGCAGCCATTACAAGAATGTTTGCAAGGTTGGGCGACAAAGCTACTGTATTAAACTTTACCGATGAACAACTTAAAAAGATAGATGAAAGTTATGATGTTTGGTTTAGATACGTAATAAAAGCTGGAACATATCCGGGACAGAAAAAAGATATAAATACAATAGCTCAGCCAAACTTCTTGGCCGTTAGAAAGGGAATTCCTCAAGAAGATGTTTATCTGATAGTTAAGACAATATACGAAAACCTACCGTTTTTGCACAACATACATAAAGCAACATACGCTATTAAACTTGAAAATTCAATTAAGGGATTACCCGTTCCTTTAGCAAAAGGAGCTGCAAAATATTATCAGGAAAAAGGTATAAATATACCTAAAAAACTATTGGCTCAATAACCTATGGAAGAAAAGCAGCTTTTAGAGCAAGAAGATGCAGGCTCTAAAATACTCGTAAGAAACATAAATAGCATCGGATTTATTGGCAGTGCCGTAAAGATAGCCAGTGTTATCTTGGCGGCATTCGCCTTATGGTTTAATAGTTTCGGCGTAATATCTACGCTTCACCAAAACGCGATATTTTTTTCGTTTATTGTATTTATAGGATTTATACTCTACCCTACATCTAAAAAACACCCGAAGAAAACCCTATCTTTGGACTTTATACTTGCAAGTTTGGGTTTCTTGAGTGGACTATACATAGTCTTTTTTGAAAATACCATACACGCACGAAACGAAACCTTGATTTTAAGGGATATGATTGTATCTGGCGTTGCCATTATTCTCATCATAGAGCTATCAAGAAGGGTTGCCGGCATCGTAATACCTATTTTGGCTATATTTTTTAGCTCTTATGCGCTTTTTTTGGGAAAATATATGCCGGCAGGCATGTTTAATTTCAGAGGCATTCATCTATCCACATATCTTTACAGAATGTATTTCACAACCGACGGAATTTTTGGATATATCACAACCATAGCGTCAACTTACGTATTTTTATTTATCCTTTTTGCGGCGTTTTTCCTAAAAAGTGGTGCAGGTGATTTTATAATAGACTTCGCAAAGGCTACGCTTGGAAAAACAGTTGGCGGGCCTGCCAAGGTTGCCGTTGTTGCAAGCGGAATAATGGGCTCTATTACGGGAAGTTCTGTAGCTAATGTAGTCGGAACAGGCTCGATAACCATACCGTTAATGAAAAAAATAGGATTTTCTGCTGAATTCGCAGGCGGAGTCGAAACGTCGGCGTCAGTTGGCGGTCAAATGATGCCGCCTATTATGGGCGCAGGCGCTTTTGTGATGTCCCAATGGACACAAATTCCATACACAACCATCATAGGCGTAGCCTTCATACCGGCTTTGATTTATTATCTTGGCGTTTTACTAAACGTCCACATAAGGGCTAAAAAGTCTAATATAAAACCACTTGACGACAAAGATATTCCGGATTTAAAGACCGTTTTAAAAAACGGATGGCATTTTATGATTCCATTAATCGTTTTAATAGCACTTTTAGCCTATGGCTTTACGCCAACCTATTCTGCAATTATAAGCATTGCATCGGTGATAGCTGCAAGTTGGTTAAGAAAAGATTCAAGAATGGGTCCAAAAAAGATATACGAAGCTTGCATATTCGGCGTAAGGAATATGGTGGCAACGGGCGTTTTATTGATAACAGCAGGCATAATTGTCGGTATTATTACATTAACAGGGCTTGGAATAGCCTTTTCAGTTATGGTAACGTCGATAACATCAAACAGTATATTTCTTTTATATGTATTGACGGCTTTGGCTGCTCTGTTTTTGGGCATGGGTTTACCTGTTACGGCGTCTTATATAGTTTTAGCAGTATTGATAGCACCAGCGTTTAAGATGCTTGGCGTTAGTATACTTGCAGCTAACATGACGGTCTTTTGGCTTGCAGAAACGGCAAATGTTACACCACCTATAGCATTGGCTGCATTTGCAGCAAGCGGCATAGCTGGTTCTCGTCCACTACCTACGGCGATTGAAGCATTTAAGTTGGCAAAGGGCTTGTTGCTTATACCCATATTTTTTCTGTTTACGCCGTTATTAAGCGGATTAACGCTAACAAGCGTAAAGCCTGCTGTAATATTGATTATAGGATTATTTAGTTTTACAATAGCAATAGAAGGATATCTATTTAAAAGACTTTCCTATATCGAAAGAATAGTATTTTTTATTGTAGGACTGTTAACATTCTACCCTAATTTAAAGTTCAATATTGCGGGCATTGTAGTAGCCATTATGCTTTTTCTATACTATTTTATTATATCAAGAAAAAAAGTTTAAAAACCTATTTTTCCAGCCTCTCAATATCTATCTTGCTTATATTCCTCTCTTTCTTATCAAACTCTATTCCAATTAGATAGATAGGTTTCTTTTCATTTATGTATTTTTCGTAGTATTTCTTCTGTTTAATCTGCCCTAAGGCGTCTTTTCCATCTTCTTT
>JAMOQJ010000016.1 GCA_027064065.1 Desulfurellales bacterium | reverse complement strand
TCAAAGGAAGATAGCGATGCAGCTGTTGTAACAATTAAAGCTAAGAAAAGATGGGCGTATATGCCAATAATACCGAAAAAAATTATACCATATAATATTCCTAAACCAAAAACCACAGTTAAGGTTTATACTCCCAAGCTTATAGATAATATTTCATCAATATTATATAAGCCAAAAAAAATCAGTACAATACATCTACCACAACCTAAGGATAATGTTACAATAATTTTTCCTTCTTACAAATTGTCTCCTATAGTAGATTATTTAAGACAGCTTTATTACCATAAATAATGCTAAGCGTCGCTTTGGCGGCGCTTAGATTTCTCTTGATTTTAACACTCAATATTCCAAATTCCTTTTATAAGGTCTAATATTTTTTGTTAGGGTAAAGTAAGGCATGATAATGTTGTCAAGTAGTCCTTGAACTTTATATATCTTCATAACCCTTTAATATCGGTAAAACGAAATAAAAGCATACAAGCAGCTCTTAAGGCTGCTTGTATGCCTAATGAGTGAAGGCTATTTCTTTTTGTTTTGTTTTTTAGGTGTGGGTTTTGATTGTTTTTTAACCTCGAACTTTTCCTTTAAATTGTTTAAGACCTTTTTCCCTATGCCTTGCACCTTTAAAAGGTCATCCATTGTTTTTATGGATTCTTTTTTAACAAATTTCACTATGGCTTCAGCTTTCGCCTTACCTATGCCTTTAACCTTAACAAGTTCTTTAACTGTGGCTTTGTTGATGTCTAATTTTTTGTCTACCTGTTGTGCTGAATAGGCATTCGAAATATTCAACAAAAACACAGCTAAAAACAGATACACAATGCGCATATAAAATACTTTAAGCATTGCAACACCTCCAAGTATAAATTAAAGTTAATAATTTATATATTTTCTACGTTATATGTCAATAAAAATCAAATATTTTTTAAGCCGTAAATAGTGTTTTTGTGTTGACTTTAAGAAGAATTATGTATAGCATTATAAAAAGGAGTTATTTATTAACTTAGATTTTATTTTGTTGGAGGTATTTAATGAAGCTTCACGAATATCAAGCCAAAGAGGTGCTGGCAAGCTATGGAATTCCCGTACCTGAAGGCAGGGTTGCTCATTTTCCTTATGATGCATGGATGGTTTCTATGGAATTAGGCCTTCCCGTAGTGATAAAGGCACAGGTATTGACAGGCGGAAGAGGCAAAGCCGGTGGAGTTAAACTTGCAAAGACTTCAGATGAAGCAAGAGATATAGCTCAAGAATTGTTTGGGAAAAAATTAGTAACAAAGCAGACAGGTCCTCAAGGCGTTAAAGTAAGGAAGGTTCTTGTTGAAAAGGTTGCCGACATTGATAGAGAACTGTACTTTTCAATAGTAATAGACAGAACAACATCGAGACCGACGGTCATAGCGTCAAAAAGAGGCGGAATGAGCATAGAAGAAGTTGCAGAACAATATCCTGAAGATATTATAAAAATCCCGATAGATCCTGCTGTAGGGTTTTTGCCTTATCAGATTAGAAGGTTGAAATACGATCTTGATCTTGTTGAGCAGGGAAAAGAGGCTCAAAAGATATTCAGCGCTCTATATAAAGCTTTTATGGATAAAGATTGTTCTTTGCTTGAACTTAACCCTCTCGTAGTGGTAAAAAATGGTCATTTAATTGCGCTGGATGCAAAAATGACAATAGATGATAATGCGCTTTACAGAAAAAAAGAGATATCAAAAATGAGAGATTTGACAGAATCAAATCCGGATGAACTTGAAGCAAGATTTGCAGGTCTAAATTTTATAAAACTTGAAGGTAATATAGGCTGTATGGTTAATGGTGCAGGACTTGCAATGACAACTATGGATGTTATTAAACTCGCCGGTGGAGAACCTGCAAACTTCCTTGATGTTGGTGGAGAGGCTACTCCCGACACAATATCAAAGGGATTTGAAATTATTACAAGAGATCCTAAGGTAAAAGCTATTTTTATTAATATTTTTGGTGGAATTGTAAGGTGTGATAAGGTTGCAAATGGAATAATACAAGCATTAAAAACCGTTAAAGTTAAAATACCTGTTGTTATTAGGTTGACAGGAATGAATAAAGAAGAAGGAATGGAAATACTGAAAAAAGCGCCAATGAAATTTTATATAGCCGAAGACTTAAGAGAGGCTGCGAAAATGGTTTCGGAATTATCAAAAAAACAAGCTGCAACTACCACAAAAAAAGCAGAAGAAAAAACAGAAGAAAAAAAGGAGAAATAAATGGCTGTTTGCGTATATAGAACAAGTAGGGTTGTTGTTCAAGGCATTACAGGAAAGGAAGGCAGATATCACGCTTTGGCATGTAGAGAGTATGGTACAAAGATAGTAGCAGGTGTAACACCTGGCAAAGGCGGAATGGATGTTGAAGGTATACCTGTTTACAATACAATGGAAGAAGCAGTGCATAATGCGCATGCTAATGTAAGTTTAATCTTTGTTCCGCCGCCATTTGCTGCCGATGCCATTTTAGAAGCTGTAGGAAGTGGTATTAAAACCATCGTTTGTATTACGGAAGGTATTCCTGTTTTGGATATGGTGAAGGTGAAAAGAGTTATAGAAAAAGAAGGAGTAACGCTGATAGGTCCAAATTGCCCGGGTATCATAACACCGGGTGCAGCAAAGATAGGTATTATGCCGGGACATATATTTAAAAGAGGAAGCGTTGGTATTATATCAAGAAGCGGAACATTGCTTTATGAAACTGCTGACCAGATCACAAAAGCAGGACTTGGGCAGTCAACCTGCGTTGGAATAGGTGGTGATCCAATAGTAGGAACGGATTATATATATTGGCTTGAGAGATTTGAAGCAGACCCAGAAACCGAAGCGGTGATGATGGTTGGAGAGATTGGCGGAAATGCTGAAGAAAAAGCAGCTGAATTTATTCAAAGAGAGATAAAAAAACCTGTGTTTGCATTCATAGCGGGTAAAACTGCCCCTCCGGGAAGAAGAATGGGACATGCAGGAGCTATTATTATGGGCAAAAGCGGAACGGCAGAATATAAATACGAGGTTTTAAAATCTGCAGGTGTCAACATTATAGAAAATCCGGGCTATATGGGCGAAACAATCTACAATACCCTAAAAAGTAAGTACAACATATAAAAAAAGAGGGCTTTGTCCCTCTTTTTATTGACTCTCTCATAAACTTAAAGTAAAAGATATATTAGTGTTTGATAAGGTTATTTTAAAAAGAGCTTATACGGTATATAAGTTTATATTTTTCACAATTACTTTTCTTTTTTTTATACATTTAAAGATTAAGCACCATTTTGAATTGTATAATATCGTGTTTATGATTTATTTTTTGGATTCTACGTTATTTTTAAATATAAACAATAAATATTTCGAAATTTTTTCTTTGGCTTTGGATATTTTATTTGCATATTTTGTTGCTAAACTTATGAATATAGAAGAATTGGTCATATTTTCTATTGTCCCTCTTTTTGTATCCTGTTTGCTTGCGGAATACAAACTTTCCATATTGTTGTTATTAACAAGTTTTTTGGTTGTGTTGGTTTTTTCTGATATTAACGCCATATTTGCCATTATAGCATACATTACTGCTTTTGTTTCTTCTTATCTTTTCAACGAATCTGTAAAGATGAAAATATTAAAGGAAAAACAGATAGCTTTCGATAAAGAATTTGAAGATAAAATAGCCATAGCAAAGAGAATGTCCTTGGAGTTTGCGCACGAGATAAGGAATCCTTTAATGAGCATATCCGGCGCCATAGAAATGCTAAAAACCGCAGATGATCAAGAAACAATACAAAATATGATTAACATTGCCGAGCAGGAAATAGAAAGAGCCAATAATTTAACTAAAGATTTTCTTAACCTTGAGAAACCCTA
>JAMOQJ010000015.1 GCA_027064065.1 Desulfurellales bacterium | reverse complement strand
GGCATTGAAACTGCGCCGTTGCATCAAATATAGGCTTGCCGTCGCCCAGTTTTTACTTTACCTATGAGGCATTGTCTGCCTACGCTAAAGCTTCGGCAGATTTAAAACTATAAGCTAATCAGTCCGCCGTAGCCTTGGCGTAGGATGATACTTTACCTATAAGGCATTGAAATCCCTTATAATAATGATTTTTTGTTATTTAAAAAATCACGAAGCAAAGCATAAAGGCTATAACTATATATAAAATGTAAAGGTGAGTTTTTCCATTCATTACTGTTTTGCTTATATAAAATGAAATGCTTCTTACTGAAGATATTATAGGTTTATATAAAAAATCAAACGCATCATACATAATTACATAAGCTTGATTTCTTTTCGATATCTCTTTTGCTCTATAGATGTATCTTAATATGTATTTTATTATAAAGGAGTATGATTCTACTGTAAAATACTCATTTTCTTTTAAATTTATGCCGCCGTTCCACGACAATACCTTTTTTGTTTTGCGCTTTTTTGATATGTATATTAAAAGTGTAAACATAAAAAATACAGATGTTACTATTGCGTAAAAAAATGGCGATATTACACCAAAAACAGGCTGGGCACTTGCCAATAAAAATCCTTTGGGCACAGCTAAAGCGCCTGTAACAAATTTGCTATTGTCGAGATATATAAATCCGTATGTTATTGAGATTCCGCTCAAAAATATAATCAGCATAAGTGCAATTTGTGGTATTTCCATAAATAGTGTTTTTGCTTTTGTCGCTTGTTTTTCGTGATGATATCCCAAAGCCGAATAGCCTATAAGTTTTATCATTGAAAATGTCGCAAATCCCATAGCCAAAGCCATCAAGACACCACTTGAAGAGCTTATAATTCTATCGAATATGTTTGAAAATTGGTAGGATTGGAATATAGATTCAAGCACTATCCATTCTGCAACATAACCTATTAAAGGTGGGAATGCACTAAATGATAATCCCGATACAACTATGCCGTATGCCGGTATTTTTCCTACGCTTGCATGTATGCCTCTAATATTGTTTATTTCGTCTTCTTGTAATAGTTCCTTTGCTTCTCCTATGGATAAAAACAGAAGGGTTTTTGATATGGAATGAGCAAAAGCTAATATTATTGCTCCTATGTATGCGAATGTTGAAAGAGTTGTGTTTGTGTGCAAGGATGATGTTAGAAAATAAAGACCCAATAGCGATAATATAAGTCCGTTATTTTCAATTGTGGAGTATGCCGGTAGAATTTTTACTCCTTTTGATGCCGCTGCTTGTATTGCGCCCCAGAATGCAGAAAAAGAACCTATAACTAAAGCCATAATGCCCCAAAGATGATTTGCGTGAGTTAAAGATAAAATCCTGAATATTCCGTATACACCGATAAGTGTTACTGACGAACTCAAGATTGCTAAGACATTTGATGGTGCGTTAGAATATGCATCCTTTATCCATACGTGGAAGGGTACTATATCCATCTTGATTATAAATGCAAAAGATGCAAAAAACAGGAAATAAATCTGTTCTTTAGGCGTATCGGGTGCTAAAAGATTAATATTGCCATAATATGAAAATGAAATAGCAAATGCCAGCATTAAAAGGATTGTAGATAATTCGCTAAATGCTAAGAATAAAAAAGCACCTTTATATCTATTATTTTTCTCAAGCAGCATAATGTATGATGCTATAGTCATAATCTCGTATCCACACAGGAATGTTATAAAATCGTTAGCAACAAACACAAGCACCATACCCAACATGCTCAAATTTAGCAGTATAGACATTCTTTTTTTGTATAAATTGCCAAAATCGATTGAGAAAACGGATATTGCCATCCATACAATTGAGGATATAAAAAGGAAAATGGCGTTTAGCTTATCTAATTTTATAGATAGCGTTATCCCGTCGGATATGTTAAATAGCGCAAGAGAAGCATTATGATAATTGGCATATATTGCAACGAAAAACAAAATAAAAGACGATAAAAATCCTGCTATATAGGATGTTTTTTTGTTTACAAAACCTATAACGGAAGATAATAAATATCCTGTAAACGATAATATTAAGTATTCCATGTTATTTCTCCATTATATTAAGTAATAACGTTATAATGCCTTGGGCGTCTATCTCTTCTTTAACGTGCGCTAAAACATTTGGGATGTTTAATGTTTTTATATCGATACCTGTTTGTTGATTATTTTCCAAAACCACAATGCCGAAAGGCTCAGGTATCTGATTTATGGCTTCATTTAACGGCTCTATCATGGCTTTTGTAGGTCTGCCTAAGATTAGAAGAATATCGGCATGTCTTGGAGAATCGGTAAAAAATATACCGAAACGGTGTATGTTGTATTGAGGTGTAGCCATAGCTTCTATTTCGAAATTTAAACATTCGTCATTTCCAACATCTAAAGGGTAGATGTGAAGTGAATTGTGAAATATTTTTGGCATTTTCTTGGTATTTACCGTCGTTTTTTTAAATTTTTCCGTAAGTTTTCTTGTTATCCCATATATTGCCCAAGGTTTCATAAAAATCTCCTCTATCTTGCGCAATCGGCAAAATTTACACCAAACGAATCGTAAGCAAAGCTAAAATCGGTAAATATGTATCCTATTAACGATTCAGCAAACGCCTTAAAGCCGAAAACAGACGGCGTTGATATGTATATATCTGACACTTTTGAGTCCTTTAGTTCTATAAAATACGCCACGATTCCACTTGGCGATTCGCAATAACCCAATCCCATACCAGAAGATATTTTGTGTGTCTTTTGTTTGATTTTAATATTTGATATTTTATCTATTTGATTTAGAATGATGTCGCATGAATTTATAATTTCTTTTGCTCTTACAATCATTCTCGATAAAGAATCTCCATTTGTTTGAGTTTGTATATCTAAATTTTCATACAGATGTTCATACTGTCTTAAATCTTCATTGCTTCCTGTTGCCCTTAGTGTAGGACCTGTTACACCTATCTCAAGAGCCTTGTTTTGGGTTAAGGTTGCTGTTTTGTAAATTCTATCTATAAAATTCCAACTTTCTAAACTGTGCTCGTATAGCTCTTGGAATTTGTTCTTTATATAATTTATTTTGTCTTTTGCATAATCTAAATTATTCAATCTATTATTTCTTATAACAAGGCCGTTTAGGTTTTTTAGAAAACGTGAATTGGATATTGCTTTGTTTATTCTTAAAGTCTCTTCAAATAGGGATTCGAGATGGGATGTTAAAACGTTTTGAGATGCGCCTTTTGAAAGTTTTAAGATTACGTATAGATGGTTGTAGATTCTTTCAAGTTCTACTCCTATAATTCTAACGCGTTTTGTAAATTCGTCTGTTTGTATATTTAGCGCATCTTCAACGGCTCTCAAAAATGCCGTTGAATGCGAAAAGGCAAAATTCGCGCAAACGCTTTCCACAAGTGGAATTGCTTTGTTTATTTCAAGTCCTTTTATAAAATTTTCCATATTTCTTTTTTTGTATGATGGGTCTATATCGACAGCAAGTATTCTTTCTCCGTATGTTTTTATATTGAAAACTCCTGCATCTGCTACGCCACCCGTTATGGGTCCATATCTAAAATTAAAAATACCTTCACCTTCAATATCTTCAGTTTTTATCGATATATCCCTATTTTTTATTAACTCATAATTTTCGAAATTATTGTTGATTAGCTCTTTTTCTTTAAGGAATAACAGATTTTTTTCCTGCAGCATAAACATTTCTTTGTAATTTTTTTCAAAAACGCCAAGCAGTCTCATAAAACAAACCCTTTCAAGACATTACTTATTAAAGGTATGGCAAATAAAACACAGAACGATAAAACAATATTTATTATAGGAATTGTTGCTCCAATAAATTCGCAGCTTGCTTGATTGAACCCTTCTTTTTTACTGAAGGACATCTGAGCTACTTTGTAATTTAGGCTAATAAAAGCCAATAGCAGAAATGACAATACAATTACAGCATAGGATACACCGTATACTTTT
The DNA here is from genome assembly GCA_027064065.1 of Desulfurellales bacterium. Lineage (GTDB taxonomy): Bacteria > Campylobacterota_A > Desulfurellia > Desulfurellales > Hippeaceae > JALWEJ01. Next base: position 5 of record JAMOQJ010000015.1, on the reverse strand, counting down.
AATAT
>JAMOQJ010000014.1 GCA_027064065.1 Desulfurellales bacterium | reverse complement strand
AAAATATAAATGGTGCGTTATGCGTTGCCTTTGTAGGTGTAGGCAATAACGGTGGAGACGCTTTAGCCATATCGCGCCATCTGCATAACAACGGTGCAAACGTTTTTATCTATATGCTAACAAGCGAAGATAAACTCAATAGCTCGCCAAAGATTAACTTCGAGATTATTAAAAATATGGGTATTCAATATAAATTTGTTGAAAACGAAGACGATTTTAATGAAGAAATCGTAAAAGAAAGCGACATAATCATAGACGGCATCTTTGGAATAGGGCTATCCAGAAACGTGGAAGGCATATTCAAAAAAGCCATTGAGCTGATTAACTCTTCAAGCGCCTTTGTTGTTGCTGTAGATATACCAAGCGGCATAAAAGCCGATACAGGCGAAGTGATGGGTAGTGCTGTAGAAGCCGATTTAACTCCCACATTTGCCTTGGCAAAACCTGGTCATTTCCTTTATCCTGCAAGGGATTATGTGGGCGAACTTGAAGTGGTTGATATAACGACGCCGAAAAACATCATAGACGAATTTGATGCAAGTTTTTACGCTATAACCGAAGAAGACGTTTTGATAGAGCAAAGAGAGCCGAATTCCCACAAAGGCACATACGGGCATTTAAATATCATAGGCGGCTCAAGCGGGAAATCGGGTGCTGTTATATTGGCGTCTAAGGCAGCTTTAAATTGTGGTGTAGGGCTTGTAAGTTCAACCATACCTGATTCCATAAATACGGCGTTTGAAGCACATCTGCTTGAAGCTATGAGCTATCCTGCAAAAAGTCAAAACGGTATGTTTTTGGATAGCGATATAGACAGCATATTGTCGTTTGCAAAAGATAAAGATGCCATAGCGTTTGGTATGGGGCTTGGCATAAGCAACGAAACCAAGAAACTCACAAAATCCATATTAAAAATCAATAAACCTTTGCTTATTGACGCCGACGGCATAAACTGTTTAGCCGAACATGTAGAGCTGCTAAAGGCTCGAAAAGAGACGACTATTCTAACACCGCATCCGAAGGAGTTTTCCAGACTTGTAAACAAAACCACAAAAGATGTATTAGAAAATAGGCTTGAGATAGCAAAGGATTTTGCTAAAGAATATGGCGTTATACTTGTCTTAAAAACGGCTGATACAATAATAGCAACACCTGACGGCAAAGTTTATATCAATACAAGTGGCAATCCAGGATTAGCAACAGGCGGAAGCGGAGACGTATTGAGCGGTATGATTGGTGCGTTTTTGGCAAGCGGATACAGTGGGCTTCAGTCTGCTATAAACGGTGTATTTCTGCATGGATTGGCAGCTGATATAGCAATAGACGACGGCATAACATACGAAAGCCTAATGCCTACCGATGTAATAGACTATATCAACGAAGCCATTATCGAAATAACGGGCTAACTTTTAAGATGCAGAAATAGAGTTTGTGTCGTTATCAAAAACGCAAACCCTGTTTCTGCCCGTATCTTTTGCCTTATATAGGGCTTCATCTGCCTTTCTTACAAGATTTTCAAGCGTATCGTTTTTACGGTCTATGGTGGATACCCCCAAGGAAACGGTTACATTTACCGTGCTGTTATTAAATTCTACGCCGTTTTCTTCTATGGTTTTTCTTATTTTTTCAGCTACCATACCTGCACCTTGTATATCGGTGTTTGGCATAACCACACTGAACTCTTCGCCACCGAATCGTCCCGCAATATCCGATTCTCTAACGGACGACTGGATGGTTTTTGCTATACTTCTTAAAATCTCATCTCCACCTATGTGCCCATATGTATCGTTTACGTTTTTAAACTTATCTATATCTATCATAAGAAAGGATAAATCTTGATTGTACCTTTTTGCATTAGCAAACGCTTTTTCCAAAAATTTAAAAACGGTTCTTCTGTTGTAGAGTTTTGTTAAAGAGTCCATTTCGGACTCTTCTTTGAGTTTTTTTATTAGTTTGCCTCTTTTTATGTTTGCCATGACGCGAGCAAAAAACTCAATCATATTGTAAGGTTTTGATATAAAGTCATCGATACCGCTTTGAAAGGCTTTGTTCATTGTGTTTATTCTGTCTTCGCCTTCCGATGCAGTTATGCCTATTATAGGAATCCAACTAAACCTTGAATCGTTTTTAAGGGCTTTTGCAATTTGAAATCCGCTTGCTCCTGGAAGATGTATATCAAGCAGCATGGTATCAATGGTTTCACCCTTAAGCAATATTTCCAAAGCATCTTCTCCGCTATATGCGCTTATAGGCTGTATATGTTTTAGCTTAAGTTGCTGCGATATGGTATGATTTTGCAACTTTGAATCTTCAACTACAAGCACCCTGCCTCTATTTATGGTGCCTTCAAAGAATTTTTTAAGATATGCTAACAGCTCGCCAGATTTAAACGGTTTTTTAAGGTAATCGAATACGCCGTATTCAAAAGCCTGTTTTTTAAAGTAATCATAGTCGCTTGCGGTCAGTATGACAGCCGGTATATTCTCTAATCCAAGCTCCTTTTTCATCTTTTCAACAAGCTCTATACCGTTCATATTTGGCATTTCACCGTCTACGATGGCAAAATCAAAGTCGGTATCTCCGCTTTTTAGATATTCGTAGGCTTCGTATCCGTCGTTAAAAATTTCTATCTCATATCTTCCTTCAAGCTCCCTTTTGATAAATTTTCTAACAAACTCGCTGTCATCACAAATAAGTATTCTTTTCATGGCTATCTCCTAAAATCTTTGCAATATCTTTTGCAAAATAGGTAATTATAATATCTGCCCCTGCCCTTTTTATGGATGTTAAGGTTTCTATCATCATTGCTGTTTCATCAATCCAACCCATCTTTGCCGCCGCTTTGACCATTGAATACTCTCCGCTAACGTTATAGGCTGCAAGTGGCATATAGTAAAACTCATCTTTTACCCTTTTTATAACGTCAAGGTAGGATAGCGCTGGTTTTACCATTAAATAATCAGCACCTTCTTCTATATCGAGCATACATTCTTTTATGGCTTCTTTGCTATTCCTAAAGTCCATTTGATAGGATTTTCTATCGCCAAAAGCCGGAGCGCTCTCCGCAGCATCTCTAAATGGTCCATAAAATGCGGATGAGTATTTAACTGCATATGACATAATTGCAACATCGTAAAATCCGTTTTCGTCCAACGATTCCCTTATGGCTTTTACCATTCCATCCATCATTCCGCTGGGCGCTATGATGTCAGCGCCCATCTTTGCATAAACGAAAGCCTCTTTTTTTAGTAGTTCAAGTGTCGGGTCGTTTAACAGCTTACCGTTTTTATCCAATATGCCGCAATGACCGTGGGATGTATATTCACAAAGACAGGCGTCGGCTATTATAACGGCATCGGGCAGGTAGGATTTTATTTCATATATCGCTTGCGCTATAATTCCATTTTCGTCATAGGCTTGACTACCCATTTCGTCTTTTTTTTCGGGTACGCCAAACAGAATAAAGGATTTTATTCCCAAATCAAAGGCTTCTTTAGCTTCATTTTTTGCTTCTTCTATTGGGAATTGGTATATATTTGGCATAGAAGCAACTTCTATCTTTTTTTCTATGCCTTCCTTTATAAAAATTGGATATATGAAATCGCTTATACTAAGGGATGTTTCGGCAATCATATCCCTTATGTTTTTACTGTTTCTTAACCTTCTTGGTCTGATGTTTGGAAAATGCATCGATACACCTCTTTTTTATATTGTTAATAATAAAATTTACATAAAGAAATTCTTTTATCAAGAAAAAAAATAGGGTTTATATTGAGAATAATTTACAAAACCATCCTAAATAGATAGAATTTAAGCCTTTCGGTAAGATTTTAAGCCCTGTTTTATAGCGTTATCTGTTTCTTTGATAATGACAAATACAAGACAAGAAATGGTAGCCCCAAGGGGAGTCGAACCCCTGTTTTCGGCGTGAGAGGCCGACGTCCTAACCACTAGACGATAGGGCCACAAATGGCTGGGATGCAGGGATTCGAACCCCGACCAGCGGATCCAGAGTCCGCTGTCCTACCATTAGACGACATCCCAAAAAACGTGAAAATTTTATAAGTTTATACTAAAAAGTCAAG
>JAMOQJ010000013.1 GCA_027064065.1 Desulfurellales bacterium | reverse complement strand
GATAAGGATTTGCTTGAGATGGGAAAAATTCACTTAAAAAAGAGAAAAGAGCAGGTTAATAAATTGTTTTTAGGAGATGTGAGAGAGCTGGTTGATGAGATTGGGTTGGCCACAAAGAAAGATATAGAAGAATTAAAAAGACATATAAAGGAATAAGATGTTTGTTAGAGAAGCTGTTGTTGCAGGCGCTTTCTATCCACTTCCCTATTCTCAGACCAAACAATATTTAGATAGCGTTATTGCCTACACAGACAAAAAGATTTCTCCATATTCCATTATTGTTCCGCATGCAGGTTATGTATACTCTGGTCATATAGCAGCGAAGGCGTATGGAATGATAAAAGATTTTGATGCGTATATAATATTAGGCCCTAATCACACTGGCTTAGGAGAAGAGATTTCGATTTTTAAAGGTGTGTATAGAATGCCGTTTGGTGATGTTTATAGTGATGATGAATTGATACAAGACATATTATCTTTTTCTGAATTTGCTAAAGAAGATTATTTTGCTCATATACAGGAGCATAGCATAGAAGTTCAACTGCCTTTTATAGATTATATATCAAATAAGCCATATAAAATAGTGCCGATTGTAGTAGGAACTCATAGTAGATATAAATTGAAGGAGCTTGGTATTGCTTTGGCAAATGCCATAAATAATATACAAAAAGATGTTTTGATTGTTGTAAGTAGCGATATGAACCACTACGAAAATGAAGATATCACAAATAAAAAAGATATGATGGCAATAGACAAGATACTGCAACTTGATGAAGACGGTCTGCTTGATGTTGTTGAAAAGAATAATATATCGATGTGCGGAGTTGCCTGTGCTTATTGCTCTATTGTAGCTTCAAAACGATTAGGCGCTCAAAAGGCAAGTCTCATAGAGCATAAAACGAGCGGGAATGTAAATGGTGATTACAGTCAGGTTGTGGGATATGCCTCTTTAGCGATAGAATGAAAGGAATTTTATACGATTACCCTTTTCTTTTTGTTTTTTTAAGTCTTGTTTCCTATGCTTTCTATTTAAAACACTATGCCATTTTCTGGATATTTTTATTTCTTTCTTTACTGTCTTTATTTAGATTAAAGATTTTTATTTTGTCTTTACTGTTTGTTTTAGCTACCTTTATTTTGAGTTTTGTAAATAATAATAGCCATATCCCACAACATAAAAAGGAATTTTCAGGTGTTATATTTAATTTGAAAAAATCTAAAATGCTTTCCGTTTACGTAAAAACTGATTATGGGAAAATGTGTTTGTTTGCGCCTACAGTTTACGATAATCTATATATTGGAGATAAAATAGTATTTAAATCAAACATAAAGCCGATAAATCATATAAAGAATAAGGGCTTTAGAAATTACCTTTCAAGCATCGATGTTTTATATTATGGATACGCTTTTTTCATACATAGATTCAATAACAATACATTATATGGATACATGCAATCTGTAAGAAAAAGTATCGAGAAAGAGTTTTCTTATTTTTTGGGTAAGTCGGAATTTGTATTCTTGCAGAGCGCTATTTTTGGGAATACAATAAACCGTTCTTTTTTAAGGAAGATGTTTATTGATACTCAAACAGCGCACCTTTTGGCTGTTTCTGGTATGCATATGGGTTTTGTTTTTACAATGTTTTTTGTATTGATTTATAAAATTGTGAGTAGGGTAGGGTATTTATATAGAAGGTTCAATATCAAAATAGTTGCGTCGCTTATGGCTTTTGTTCCTGTTTTTCTCTATTTTTTGATAAGCGGTATGCATATCCCGGCAATTAGGTCTTTTGTGATGGTGGTGATTTTTATTGTTGCTTTAATTTTCGGATATACAAAAAACGCATACAATATACTTTTATTTGTGGCGTCTGTATTTATTGTTTTGTTTGGATATAAAATTTTATTTAATATCTCTTTTGTATTATCGTTTTTTATGAGTTTTGTGGCGATATTTTTGTATTCTTTTATTAAGGATAGGAGTATGGGAAAAATTGGTTCGTATATTATGTTTAGTTTCTTGATGAGTATTTTTGCAATGCCTATATCGGCATTTTATTTTCATAAGATAAGCTATATTTCGATTTTGAGCAACTTATTTGCTGTTCCATACTTTGGTGGTTTGATTATGCCGTTGTCTTTTGTTGCTATATTCTTTTCATTTCTACCTTACTCATATATAAAGTATGCTGTGTTTAAAATTTTGAATGTTTGTGTTTTTTATTTTTTGAAGACCATTAAACTATTTTCTGCGCTTTCGCCTTATCAAGTTGATGTATCCTTGGGTTTTGTGGTTGGCTTTTATTTTGTCTTGTTTTTATCGTTTTATTATTACAAGACAATCTCTACGTCATCTAAATAACGTATGTCGAATTTCTTTGAGAAGCTGTTTTTGTAAAGTGCAAATTCTAAAAATCCTGAAGAGTTAATAATGGCTTTAGGGTTAAAAGATGTATCAAAATAGGTATCCGATAGGGTTTTAAACGTTAAATTCTTTATTTTTATGCTTTTAAAACCCTTGGATAGAATATATTTTTCTATATTTGATATACAGTTTCCAAATTTGTCGATATAAACAATCTTGCCTTTTACATAATTTTTGTTTTTTATTGGAAAAAATTTAGGTGTTTTAGGTTTATCTACAATCTCACCGAGACTCTCTATTCCGTTTTTGTATAAAAGATACGCGCTGGGAGCCATAATATCATAACCCTCAAATGTTTTGGATGGAGTAGGATTTATTTTTTGTTTGTTAATTTTAACCGTTAAGTCTTGCTCTATTAACGATAAAACTTCGTTATCCGGCGATATAATGTATTGGTCGTTGCACTTGGTTGCAACTATATCCCTTTTGCTTCCAACTTGTGGGTCTACAACAACAATGTGTATGGAATTTTTTGGAAAACGCGGTATAGTTGTTCTAACAATATATGCAGCTTCTATGGTATTGAATGATGTTATGTTGTGAGTAATATCTATTATATTCACGTTTTCTGAAAATAATTCTATGATTTTTGCCTTCATTTGGGCGACAAATCCGCCTGAATCTGAAAAGTCAGTTGTTAGAGTGATGAGCATTTATTTTTTCTAACAGCCTATTTTTTAATGCGTAATAATCTGGATTGCTTTCTTTGATGTGTTGCAACTCTTTTTTTGCCTTTTCAAACATAGATAGGTTTGTGTAACACAAAGCCTTTGAGTAGTGTGTAAAGTCAGATGCACCAGTATATATTTCCATTTTGTTTAAACTCTTGAGGGCTTCTTGGTATTTTTTTTCTTCTATTTGTATAGATATTAAGTTTTGCCAATATATCCTATTCCTGTATCCGGAAAATAGAAGAGCGCTGCGCATATCGTTTTCTGCTTTTTTATATTTTTTTAACTTTATATATACCCTTGACCTATTGAAAAAAGCAAAATCGGCGTGTGGGTATAAAGGGTTATGTATGAGCTTGGAAAATGTGTCTATGGCTTTTTGATATTCCTTTTTTTCGTAATAATAAATGCCAAGAGCGTTGTATGCGTCAAAAAAATTTTTATCCTTTTTTATGGACTCGTTTAGATATGCGACATATTTATCGGAATCATTTCTTAGTTTGTATGCTAATGCAATCATGTAGTATATTCGCGGGTCGTCTTCAAGCACGTTGCGAGCGTTGTTTAGGTGCTTGAAGGCTTCGGGCAGTCTTGAGTAGTCTTTATGGAGTATAATATTTCTTGCCATTTCGTATTCTAAATATGCAAGTTTTTCACTTTTTTGCGGTGATGAAATGCTGTTTGGATAGCGTTGCGTAGTTGCGCACGACGATAAAAGCATCAAAACGGCTATAAAACCGATAATCTTTTTCATGTTTTTTTACCTCTTACTTGCCATTATATTATTAACTTGTTTTAAGTCAAGTTTAGAATGAAATGCGTCGCTCTTTGCTCTTTTTATGTTTTTTAGCAAGATTATTTAGCTTAAGTTAGTGTAAAGACGCAATCCTTCAAATCACTTCTTCCCACTCCCACCCATCAATATTCCTTTTCTTTGTGTCAAAGTTAATACCAAGCAGAATAATTCTTTTGTCTATGTGTTTGTATTTTTCCAAGTATTTTTCTTTTATTTGGTTTATTG
>JAMOQJ010000012.1 GCA_027064065.1 Desulfurellales bacterium | reverse complement strand
TTTTCTATTTTTGTTGATGGAACCTTCAAGGAGATGAAAAGCCTGTATCATTTGACGGGTTTTGGCTCAACCTTTCCTTTAAAGCCTGCAGACTTTTATATAGACATATTAGAAAAAAGCGGCGCTATTTGCCAAAGCGAGTTAAGAACCTATGTATTCAAATATCCAAGCGTAAAAGATATGCTTGCCTATCACAAAAAAACAGGCGCAAGATATACAAAAAGCTCAAAAATGGTAGGGAAAAATCAGTTTATCAAATTCTGCAAATTATACGAAAAGCTATATTCAACAGGCGATTCAATGGTAAAGACAACATTCTCCATCCTTTATGTATGGGGCAAAAAAACGGTTTAGTTGATAAGAAATTAGGATAAATACAGATTTTGAAAAAATCCTTTTCTTATTTGAAATATAAATATTATTCTTTCTTTAAGATTATTTTTGCTTATTTTTATTAAGCAGCCCTTCGTTTAACGGGTCAACTCTCTAAAACAAAACCCAAATAGCCACAGTGGCATTTTGTGTCCCAAGCCTATTTCTATGTCGTCGATAGCAAGATGGCTATTTTCTATGTCTTTTAGCTGGAAAAAGTCCTTATTCTTACCGCCAACTTCAAAGATTTGCTTTTCGTTAGTTCACTCCATTAAACTAAAATTATAATGAACATCAAATATAAAGCAATTAACGCTAATGGGTGGATGGGTGGATGAGTAGAAGAGTAGAAGAGAAAAGTGGGCAAATATACGAATAGGTAGATAAGGGCATTAAGAAAAGAATGTAGGTTAAATCTTATAATCCCTACGTAAAGATACAACCCCCAAATTACTTCAAAGTAAACTACTGTTGACTTTTTTTCCATCTGTGGGAAGATCCCGCAGGGCATCCTGCAGACTGCACTGGTGATTTTGAATAAACCACTTTGCCGCATTTTTCGCAATTGTATGTAGAATATCCGGGTTTTGGAACTATACCCCAACCTTCCACTTCGGAGGTGGAAGATTGGGCGGGCTCTTAATTTATGTTTGGGAAAAAATATGAAGGTAAACGTTATAATTGAAAAGGATAATCATGGCTATTATGCCTTTTGTCCTGAATTGAAGGGTTGTCATAGCCAAGGAAATTCTCTTGAAGAAGTTCTTGAGAATATAAAAGAAGCCGTGGAGCTTTATCTTGAAATACTATCCGAAGATGAAAGAAAACACCATTTAAGCAAAGAGATACTAACAACCTTTATTGAAGTAAAAATTGCCTAAATTAAAGAGATTAACAGCCAAAGAAGCCGAAAGGTTGCTGTTTGACGCCAGATTAAATGTATAAAAATCAAGGGAAGTCATACGATTTACAAAAAAGAAAATGAAAGATTTGTTTTTCCTTTTCATAAAGAAAAAACCTACATTCAAAAATAACAAAATCACTTATATAAATAATAAATATCTAATCTGCAAATTTAAGGCTGTCCTTTTTTGTTGAGTGCAAAGAAACGGGCACAAGTAGATATAATAACAAAGCCTTATTTTTCTAAATACTAATTGTTGATTACTTTTAAATTAACTTATCTAATACCAAATCTGTCAAAATACATCGACACATCCTTTTTAATCTCGTCTAATTCATCGTTTGTTATACTGGATTTATTCATGTAGGCTTTGTTTAGTGTTTTTGACGGTATGAATCGTTGGATAAAGTATACTTTTGCGCCTTTTATGGATTTTGCTATTTTCAATACATCTTCTTTGGAAAGCAATCCTTCAACAACAGTCGTTCTAAATTCATAGTTTATGTTGGACTTTTTTATTATATCAATACTTCTTCGTATATCGTCTATCTTGCATTTTACATTTGTTACTCTATCGTATTTTTCAAACGGCGCTTTTATATCCATGGCTATGTAGTCAATAAGTGAAAACCCTATCAATTCATCTATTGCGTCAGGATTTGTTCCGTTAGTATCGAGTTTAACCTTATATCCAAGCTCTTTTATCTTTTTTATAACAACGGGCAAATCTTTATGAATGGTAGGCTCGCCACCGGTTATTGAAACGGCAGTAAGCCTACCCGTTCTTTTTTTCAAGAATTCAAACAGCTCTTTTTCTTCAATCCCGTTTGTGCTCCCTGTTACAAGTTCAGGATTGTGGCAATAGGGACACCTAAAGTTGCAGCCGACCGTAAAAATTATCGCGCAAATTTCGTTTGGATAATCTATAAGCGAAAATTTCTGTAAAGCACCTATCTTCATTGTATCTTAAATGTTTTTCTTTCTTTAAACTCCTCGGCTTTTCCGTCGTTCCACTGCTCTATTGGCCTTAAATATCCCACAACCCTTGAGTATACTTCACATTTTGTTCCTGTTATTTTGGACTTTTGATTTTCCAATTCGGCAATTCTTCTTTCTATATCCTTTTTTGTCATAACTGTACCTCCTTTAGTTTAGATTCTAAAAGTCTTATCTCTTCTTCTATCGCATCCAGTTTTTCCTGTTTGCATATCGGACATTCGTAATGCTCTCCGGATATATATCCATGTATCGGACATACTGAAAAGGTAGGCGTTATGGTTATGTATGGCAATGTATAGTTTTCAAAGATTGTCTTGATAAGTTTCTTTACACTTTCTGGATTTTCAATCTTTTCGCCTACAAAAATGTGCAAAACAGTTCCGCCGGTGTAACTTGACTGCAATCTATCCTGAAGCTCCAAAGCCTCAAAAATATCGTCTGTAAAATTCACGGGAAGCTGTGTTGAATTTGTATAATAGGGTTTTCCGCTTTGATTTGCCGTTTTAATATCAGAAAATCTCTTCTTATCTATCCTTGCTAACCTAAAGGATGTTCCTTCGGCCGGTGTGGCTTCGAGATTATAATTATTGCCCGTCTCATTTTGAAAATCAATGAGTTTTTCGCGCATTATCTTCAAAACATCCAAACTAAATTCAACCGAACGATTGGAAGAAATATCTTCTCCAAATAGGTTTAAACACGCTTCGTTCATACCGACAAGTCCTATTGTAGAAAAATGATTCTTCCAATATTCGCCAAAACGCTCTTTAACCGCCTGCAAATAAAACTTGGAATATGGGTAAAGATTGTTTTCGGTAAACTTCTCAAGCACCTTTCTTTTTATCTCCAAAGATTCTTTGGCTAATTCCATTAAAGATAAAACCCGCTCTATAAATTCGTTTTCATCCGAAGACAGATAACCGATTCTTGGCATATTTATTGTTACAACACCTATCGAACCGGTTAACGGGTTTGCGCCAAATAGTCCGCCGCCTCTTTTCTTTAACTCTTTTGTATCGAGCCTTAACCTACAACACATCGAGCGTGCATCTTCGGGCGACATATCAGAGTTTAAAAAATTGGCAAAGTAGGGTATGCCGTATTTTGCCGTTGATGCCCAAAGTGTATCGAGACTTTTATTATCCCATTCAAAATCCTTTGTTATGTTATAGGTAGGGATAGGAAACGTAAAAACCCTGCCGTCTGCATCTCCTTCGGATAAAACCTCTAAAAAGGCTTTATTGAACATATCCATCTCTTTTTGAAATTCGCCGTATGTAGCGTTTTGCATCTTGCCGCCTATTATTACGGCTTGGTTTTTCATATACCCAGGCACCTTCAAATCAAGCGTAACGTTGGAAAAGGGCGTTTGAAAACCCACCCTGGTAGGAACATTAACATTGAAAACAAACTCCTGAAGAGCCTGTTTTACATCGGTATAACTTAAATTATCGTATGCAATAAACGGTGCAAGTAACGTATCGAAATTGGAAAACGCTTGAGCACCTGCCGCTTCTCCTTGAAGCGTGTAGAAAAAGTTTACTATTTGACCGAGTATGCTTCTAAAATGTTTTGCTGGCTTGCTTGATACTTTGCCTTTTGCCCCTCTAAATCCGCGCATGAGCAAATCGTTCAAATCCCACCCTACGCAATATACACTCAACAAACCCAAATCGTGTATATGTATATCACCGTTTATGTGGGCTTCTCTAATTTCTTTAGGGTATATCTTGTTTAGCCAATAGGTTTTGCTTATGTGGGAAGATATGTAGTTGTTTAACCCTTGAAGAGAAAAACTCATATTGCTGTTTTCTTTTACTTCCCAATCTATTTTATCAAGATAGTTATCGACCAACGTTATATCCGCCCTGTTTTTTAATTCCCTTAATCTCGAATGTTGCTCCCTATAGATTATGTAAGCCTTTGCCGTTTTAATAAAGGGAGATGTTATCAGAACTTCTTCCACTATATCTTGAATCTGTTCAACGCTTGGAATTTTATCTCCAAAAATTTGGTATGCCAAATTCAAAACCTTAAGCGTAAATTTCTCTGCTATATCCCTTTCAAACTCTTTAGTTGCTTTGCCGGCTTTTTCTATCGCATCGGTAATTTTAGATGCGTCAAAATCTACAACTCTACCGTCTCTTTTTATTATCTTTTGAAACACAATGCCTCCTATAGATTTATGTTAATAAATATGGATTATATGGAAAAACGGATTATATAAATCATTGCGAACCTCCCGTTCTATTATCCGTCGGGCAAGTCTCCTGGCTTGGCTTCGTCCTACTCTTTTTCGCCTTCCCGTCGAGTATGCGTCCACATAATCTCGACAGTGGCATAGTGAAAAATTTCGTCAGCCTTACAGTTGCGGGGGCAGCGCCGGATTTTCACCGGACTTCCTTATGACCCGACTCTAAGTATTTAGTATGCTATCAAACTACATTTGCTATGTAAAGTCTCAATGAGCAATATAAATGTCAAAATAATATAAAAAGAAACCGCTTGGCCAAGTTATAGATGGAGCGATAACTCAACCAAGCGGCAAATAGGCAGGATAACAGTAAGAATACTTGATACGTTTATACTATAACTAAAAACTATCATTTTGTCAAGGATAAAAAATATTTCTTGACATTTAGGCTTGTATTGGTAGAATGTAATTGAGAAAAAAATTTTATCGGAGGTATGACATGGAAAAAATTAAAAAGCTTCTTGAAGGAACGCCTCTCAAGGCTACACCGCAGAGATTGGCTATTCTTAAAGAAATAGCAAAATTCGGTCACATAGATTTGGATAGTATTTACAAAAATTTATCCAGAACATTTCCTTCTATGTCTTTAGCTACGGTATATAAAAATCTTCACACATTAAAAGAGCACGGTGTAATAAAAGAGCTCAACATCAACGAGATAAAAAACAAATACGAGATAGCCGCTCAAAAGAAACACCACCATCTTGTATGCAAAGTGTGCGGTGAAGTAACCGACATTTTCTTGGATACCACGCAAATTACAGAGCAAACAAAGAGTCTTGAGGGTTTTGATGTAGACTATTGTGAAGTGTTCTGCTATGGCGTATGCAGCAAATGCAAAGAAAAAGAAAAGGGCAATTAATAGCGGATTAAAATTTTGATTTTAAGTAGAACGCAGTGTGTGATTTAAAATCTTTTGCTATGCGATAGGGAGCACCAAAGGCAACTACGCACCCGCCGTTATCGCCGCTTTCTGGACCTATGTCTATAACATAATCGCAAGATTTTATTATATCTAAGTTGTGTTCAATAACTATAACGCTGCTTCCATTTTCAACAAGCCTTCTTAAAACAGCTATTAATTTCTTAACATCATCCATATGGAGTCCGATTGAAGGCTCATCAAGTAGATACAAAGTATGGCCTATGGGCGGGCTTATAAGATATTTTGCTATCTTTATTCTTTGCGCTTCGCCGCCTGAAAGCGTTGTAGCATTTTGGCCTAATTGAATATAGCCCAATCCGACGTCCTTTATAACTCCGAGTTTTTTCTTTATCTTTGGTATGTGTTCAAAGAAATCATACGCCTGATTAACCGTCATACTTAATATGTCGTATATGTTTTTGCCCTTATATTTAACATTTAGCGTCGTCTCGTTATATCTTTTTCCGTTACAAACATCACATTTTACGTAAACGTCTGGCAAAAACTGCATCTCTACCTTGATATAGCCTTCACCTTTGCACTTTTCGCATCTTCCGCCCTTTACATTAAAACTGAATCGTGATGCACTAAAGCCCTGAATCTTCGCATCTTCAGTTTGCGCAAACAACTCCCTTATATCATTAAAAACCGATGTGTAGGTTGCTGGGTTGCTTCTTGGTGTTCTGCCTATCGGTGCTTGGTCTATGCTTATGATTTTGTCTATTTTATCTATATTTTCTATGCTATGGCATAGGTTACTTCTTATTTGCCCTATATTGTAATTCTTTATATATTCATACATACAGTCGAAAATTAAAGAGCTCTTTCCGCTTCCCGACACACCCGTTACACAAACAAACGCTCTTAACGGTATATCTACATCTATGTTTTTTAAATTGTGCACCTTTGCACCTTTTATGTGTAAAAACTCTGAAGGTTCTATTGTTTTTTCCGGTATTGGTATAGTTTTTTTGCCAGAAAGATACTGACCTGTGAGAGAGTTTTCGTTTTGTTTGATTTCATCTGGTGTGCCTTCTGCTACAACTTCTCCGCCAAACCTTCCTGCTTTTGGTCCCATATCTATAACAAAATCTGCTTCGCTTATTATATTCTCGTCATGCTCAACAACTACGACTGTATTGTCGTTATCCCTTAAACGTTTAAGCGTTTGTATCAGTCTATCGGTGTCCTTCGGGTGCAATCCTATAGATGGTTCGTCTAAAACGTATATAATACCACTCAAACTACTTCCGGCTTGGGTTGCAAGTCTAATTCTTTGACTTTCTCCGCCGGATAGTGTTGATGCGCTTCTGTCCAAAGACAGATAATCCAATCCAACATCTATCAAAAACCTTAATCTAACCATTATCTCTTTCAATACCCTGTGAGCAATCTGTCTTTGGTATTGATTGAGATTATTTTCAATATTGCTAAAGTATTCGTAAGCTTCTTTTATCTTCATTTTTGTAACATCAATGATATTCTTATTTGCAATCTTTACCGATAAACTTTCTTTATTTAGTCTGTATCCATGACATACAGGACATTCCATCTCTTTCATTAATTGCATTATCTCTTTTTTAACCTTAAAACTATCGGTCTCAGCGAACTGTTGAGATATTAAAGACAAAACGCCGTCCCACCTTTTTCTTAACGTCTTACCGTTTTGTTTGACAACTATAACCTCTTTAGGATTGCCGAAAAGTATGATATCACGTTCTCGTTCGCTAAGCTCGTTAAACGGCGTATATATATCTATATTAAAGTGCAGACATGCGTTTATTAAAAGCGATTCATAGTAGCTATAACTTATTTTTTTCCATATTTTAATGACACCTTCTCTTACGGATAGGCTTTCATCGGGTATAAGTTTTTTTAAATCCAGTTGATGTTTTATGCCCAATCCAAAGCACTCAGGACATGCGCCTATAGGTGAGTTAAATGAAAAACTTTGAGGCGTTATAGGCTTATAGTTTATGCCGCAATATGGACATGCAAAATGCTCTGAAAAGACTTTCGTTTCATCGCTATCCATATCCTTTATATAAACCAAACCCTTGCCTTTTTTCAAAGCCAATTCTATAGAATCAGCAATCCTGTCTTTTACGTTTTCTTTTATTCTTAGCCTGTCTATAACAAGAAAAATATCATGTTTTTTGTTTTTATCCAACTCTATTTCTTCATCAAGCATTCTTTCTTTAGCATCTACCAAAACCCTGACGAATCCTTCCTGCCTGAATGTCTCAAACTCGTTTTTAAATGTGCCCTTTTTATTTATGGCTATAGGCGATAGAACTAAAACCTTTTTTTCAACCATAGATGCAACTGTGTCGACAATTGTTTGTGGGTTCTGCTTTTCTATTTTTCTTCCGCATGAGTAGCAAAATGCTTCTCCTATATGGGCAAAAAGCAGTCTCATATAGTCATATATTTCGGTGATTGTGCCTACGGTTGAACGCGGGTTGTTTGAAACGCTTTTTTGGTCAATGCTAATTGCCGGAGATAAACCTTCGATACTTTCAACATCCGGCTTATCCATCTTTTCCAAAAACTGTCTTGCGTATGCGCTTAGAGATTCAAGATAACGCCTTTGTCCTTCGGCATATAAAACATCAAAAGCAAGCGTAGATTTTCCGCTTCCTGAAGGTCCTGTTATGACTGTTATTGTAGATTTTGGTATATCGACATCAATATTTTTAAGATTATGAGCCTTTGCGCCCTTGATTTTTATGTACTTCACGTTAGAGATTTTTCTCTATTATCTGTCCTTCTTTATATAGATTTCGAAAAGCAGCTATCTTTTTTTCGAATTGAAGTTCAATCGTTCCTATAGGTCCGTTTCTCTGCTTTCCTATGATAATTTCAGCTTTACCTTTATTTTCTTCTTTATTTCGATTATAAACTTCATCTCTGTATATAAACATAATCACGTCGGCATCCTGCTCAATTGCTCCTGATTCTCTTAAATCCGCCATCATCGGTCTTTTGTCGTCTCTTGATTCCACAGCTCTGTTCAACTGCGATAAGGATATTATAGGTATGTCAAGTTCCTTTGCCAAAATCTTTAGAGACCTTGAGATTTCTGATATTTCCTGAGTCCTGTTTTGAGAAGATGAACCTGCGCCCTGGATAAGCTGAAGATAGTCAATCACAAGCATATCTATATCTTTTTCTATCTTCATTTTCCTTGCCTTTGTCCTTATGTCGGCAACGGTTAAAAAAGATGTGTCGTCTATGTAAATTCTGACTTTCTTAAGTTTATCCAAAGCACTCACAACTCTATCCATCTCTTCGTTATTGATAAAACCTGTTCTTAAGCTCGATACACCAATACCCGATAAAAACGATAACATCCTTAAAACTAATTGCCTTGCGGTCATTTCTAAGTTAAATATGCCAATTTTTTTTGAGTGCTCAACGGCTGCATTCATAGCCGCGCTCAATGCAAAAGCAGTCTTTCCCATACTCGGCCTTCCGGCTATAATTATTAAATCGCCGTTTTGAAATCCGTTTGTCATTCTATCCAAATCATTAAAGCCTGATGGAATGCCGGTTAATACGGTTTGTCTTTTTCTTAGAGCTTCTATATATTCCAACGTTTCATCGGTCATCTCATCAACGGCTAAGTATTTGTTTGATTTTTTGCTTGATATCTCAAAAATCTTTTTTTCTGCCAAATTTAATATGTCGTCTATCTCTTCAGGCTCTTCATAGCATACACTCGCTATCTCCGATGAAATATCAATCAAGGAACGCAGGATAGATTTTTTGTGTATGATTTGCGCATAGTATCTTGCGTTTGCAGGTGCTGGAAGATAGTCTATTACGCTTGTTATGTAAGATAAACCAACCTTATCCAATAAACCCTTTTCTTTTAAAAGATTTGTTACGGTTATAAAATCAAAAGGAGAGTTATCTTCATACAGTTCCTTTATGGCATTAAATATAGCCATATTGCGTTCGTCATAAAAATCTTTGCTGTCTATTATCTCAAGTATATCGCCTACCTTTGAATTATCCAAAAAAAGAGAGCACAAAAGCGCTCTCTCTGCTTCTATCGATTGTGGATAAGCTCTTAGAAGCTTATTGCTCATCTTCTGCTTTTACAATAACCTTTACGGAAGCCTTAATATCTCTGTATATTGCTATTTCTATATCATACTCACCAACAGATTTTATGCCGCCTTCGGGAATCTTTATATCTTTCTTGTCAATTCCTTCTGTTTTATCTTTTAGTTTTTCGTATATCTCGTTTGACGTAACTGAACCGAATAGCTTTCCTTCTTTGCCGACTTTTGCAGTAATTTCAACTACAACGCCATCCAAAGCTGCTTTTACTTTTTTGGCTTCTTCAATCTTTTTCTCTACTTTTCTTAGAATGCTTTGTCTTTTTTCTTCAACAACCTTTAGATTGCTTTTTGTTGCGGCAAGTGCAATACCCTTTGGGATTAAATAATTCCTTGCATATCCGTCTTTTACGTTCTTTATATCGCCTGCATATCCTAATTTATCTACATCTTCAAGAAGAACTATTTTCATTTTATTAAGCCCCCTTTTATCCCTTTAGTTTTCTGCTAACGGTGAATGGAAGAAGAGCCATAACCCTTGCTCTTTTGATTGCGGTTGTTAGCATTCTTTGGTGTTTTGCGCATGTTGCTGTAGTTTTTCTGCCCAATATTTTGTATCTTTCCGTAACATATCTTGAGAGTAGATTTATGTCTTTATAATCTATCTCATCCATTTTATTCGAACAGAAATGACAAAATTTCTTTTTTGGGTATCTAAAATATCTTCTTTTTCTATTATTATTCATTTTCTACCTCCGTAAATTTTAAAATGGAATATCTTCATCTTCAGTCGGTGTTTCTATCTCACTGGCAACGGAACTTGACTGTTTTTCTCTTGATGCCAAAAACTGAAAATTATTTACTACAATTTCATGTTTTGAGCGTCTGTTGCCGTTATTGTCTTCCCAAGTTCTATATCTCAACCTGCCTTCGACAAATATGGGAGCACCCTTTTTTAGATACTCAGCTATAGTTTCAGCCAACCTTCCGAAAGCCGTGGCATCTATAAAGAGCGTTTCTGTTTTTGGGTTTCCGCTGTCGTCTTTTCCAATAGGGCTATTAACAGCAATACCAAACGATGCTATAGCAAGACCGCTTGGTGTGTAACGCAATTCAGGGTCTCTCGTTAAATTACCCATCAACAGAACTTTATTAAGCGTTGCCATCGTCTTTTGCTTCTTGGTTTTGCTGCTTTTCGTATGCCGCCATATCCTTCTTTAACATGTTTGTTGTCATAAATCTCAAGATGTCTTCCTTAATTCTCATTCTTTCTTCAATCTCTTTTGGGACATTTGCTTCGGCTTTGTAGTGCACCAATACATAATATCCCTGTTTGAATTTCTTGATTGGGTATGCAAGATTTCTCTTCTGCCATACCTCATTTTTAAGAATCTTCCCACCGGCTTTTTCTATCCTTCCGGCAATATCGCCCATAATACCCTTCAAATCTTCTTCTGAAAGGGTGGGCTGGACGATGTAGAGCAACTCGTAATACTTCATAAAAACCCTCCTTTTGGACTTTTGGCTTCCCGTGCTTTTTACAAGGAAAGCAAGGAATCAGGCAAGCATAATACTGAAAACAAAAGAAAAAATCAAGGAAGATGTGCATAGTTAGATTTTTAGCAACACTCTACAATAAATAAACATCTTTTTTTGCGCCCTTTCTAACCTTTAGTAAAAATATTATGTTGAACTGCTTTATTTTTACAGGAAATAGCTACCTTAGAAAACACTTTTTATCATTGACATTGCCAACCAATTAGTTAAACTAACTATTTAGTTAACTGTATGCAGGGAGATTTTTTTAATGGACAAGAAAGACAGCATGGCAAAAAAAGAAAAGATAATACTTGCGGCTAAGGATATGTTTGCAAATAAAGGATTTAACGGAACAACAATGGATGAGCTTGCAAAACAAGCTAAGGTAAATAAAGCCACAATATATTACTATTTCAAAGACAAAGAAGCTCTGTATGAGTATGTTTTTGCAGAGAGCATAAATAATGTAGTCAACGATTTGGAAAAACGGCTTAAAAATACAAAAACCGCAACAGATGCCCTGAAAGCATACATAGATTCCTTTTATTTTAACTCAAAAGAAGATGAGACATTTATGAGAATACTCTTAAGGGCTGTTGCTTCACAGTGCTATCTGTTTCCAAAACAGGTGATGAAAAAATTTTTAAGAATGCTCTCTATTTTAGAAGATATTCTCGACAAAGGCTATAATGAAGGTGTATTTAAAAAAACCGATACAAAACTTGTTCACTTCATGATTGTAGGCGGAATCAGCTTTCTTTTGACAACAAAGGATAAAAGAAGCAGTATCTATGAAACGTTTGACAATACTCCAAAAAACTTCAACAAAGATGATAAATATGCCAATAGACAGTTGTATGAAATAATTTTAAAAGGATTGGGGGTAAAATGATTAAAATTGTTGTTTTTATTTTGGCTATTTTTTTAAGCGTAGACGCAAGCGCTGTAACAATTAGTCAACTTTTTCAAGCTCTAAAAAAACAGCCCATCACAAAGATAGACACGCTCATAACAAAATCCGCAGAAATATCCAAACAAAAAGTGAATGCAAATTTCTATCCTAAAATTTACGGACTTGCAAGTTATGAACATTTCAGCTCTCCAACCAATTTAAGACCGACCGCACCAACAGAAAGCTCTAGCATTATGGCTCAACACGGCGCATTACCGTTTAGTCGAAATATAAGAAAGATTGGCGTTAAATTTTCTATGCCTGTCTTTGTCTATTCTTTATTTAGTTTAAGCAAAAAAGCCCAAATGATGCACAAAAGCGCCAAGGAAAAAGCAAGGATAAAGCTTCTCCAAAATGAAGCCATGATAGTATCGATAAATGCCAATTTAAGATACCTTGAAAATTTAACCTTGGCACTTGAAGCAAAAAAGAAATCACTACAAGCGGCATTAAAGAGCATCGAGATAGGTGTAAAAAACGGCAGAATCCCGGAAATACAGGCAATAAAAATAGATGAAAATATCAATCAAATAGACATACAAAGACAAGCTGTAGAATCAAATATTACAAAATTAAAATCCTTAATGGAGAATTTGACATCCATAAAATTAGAAAAATCTGTAGATATGCAACAAACATCCAATTTAAACGAATCTGAAATCTATGCTCTCAAACCGATAAAATCATTCACAAAAGCACAAAAATATGCACTTGAATCCGAAAAAAGAAAAAGATATCCAAGCATAACACTTAAATCACAAATCTTTAGAAATTTTGGAAAAGGCTACAATAATAATGAATCCGTTATAAGAAATTATGGTAGCGTCGGCATATACTTAAGCATGCCGATTTTTGATAAAACCATCAACACCGACATTCAAAAAGCAGAAGTTGAATATAAAAAAAGCAAATCCACCCTTGAACAGACCAAACTTGAACTGCTCAGCGAATCTTATGCTTTAAACAAAGAGTTGGATATAGTAAATAAATCTATCAAGATTGCTCTAAAAAGCGTTCAAAATCAAAAACAGCTTTTAAGGTACGCTAAAGTAGCATTTAAAAATCAAAGAATGACTGAAGAAGAGTATTTAAGATATGAAGATGCTCTCTTTAGAGCAAAAGCCAATCTTTTTAACCTACATTACAAAAAATGGAATATATTTTCGAAACTTGCCGTTATATACGGAAATAACTTGGAGGAGATGGTAAAGTGAAAAAGAATGTAATTATAATATTGGTTTCTATTGTGTTGATTGTGGGCGCGGTGGCTTTGATAAAAAAGAAAAAGTCAGACCTTGCAAAGCTGAAACCCGTCAAGCAATACCCTGTAGTTGTTAAGACAATTAAGCCCAAAGTGAGTAGTTTTAAATTGACGATGACAAGTTTGGGTTTGGTTAAAAGCGGCTTGGATGTAAAAATCTCAACAAAAATCGCAGCAAGAATAATCACTATGAAACAACTTGGAGATAAGGTAAAAAAGGGCGAAGTGGTAGCAAAACTTGATTCGAGCAGCATACTATCAAAGTTGGTATCTGCAAAATCATCCTTAAAATCATTAAACTCAAAACTAAACTCGGCAAAATTAACATTAAATAATATGATTCTAACACACAAAAGAACAAAAGAGCTCTTGGATGTCAAAGGCGCATCCATAGAGCAGTATCAAAAAGAAGAAGATGCGTTATCAAACATAAAATCAAATATATCGGCAATAAATGCACAGATAAAAAGCGTCCACAGCACAATAAACGAGTTAAAAACACTGCTTGGCTATGCATTAATTAAATCACCGGTTGACGGTGTTATAAGTAAAAGATTCTTTAATGTCGGAGATATTGCAATGCCGGGCAAGCCCATATATGAAATATCATCAGAAGGCGAAAAGTATATTCTTGTCAGACTTCCCCAAAATGTAAACCCAAAAGGCATTATCTTTAATAATAAATTTTATCCGATAGAAGCATTGAACGGCACATTTAACGGACTAAACGAATATAAAGCCGACGTGGAAACAACCATAAACACCAACTCAAGAGTGGAGATAGGTGTGGTTGTTTTTAACGGCAAAGCGATAAAACTGCCAATTGATGCAATCTTGAATGATAATGATAAAAATTATGTGTTTATAGCATCTAACAATAGAGCAACTCCAAAAGAAATCGATATCGTTGCAAGCGGTGAAGAAGGATTGGCTGTAAACGATGAAACACTGATAGATAAAGAGTTGGTTGTTGCAAAACCGGATATACTTCTAAAACTTTTTAGCGGTGCTTTAATAAAAAAGGAGCAATAGATGTTTGATTATTTTTATAAACGTCCATATACGCTTTTTAGTATTATAGCCCTTCTATTTGTTCTTGGAATAGTCGGACTTATAGACTTGCCTAAAAATCTCTTCCCTGATAGCGATAGGCCGCAGGTTGTTGTTATTACCCAAATTCCGGGAGCAACAGCAAAGGTTGCTGCAAGTTCCGTTTCAAAGCCGATAGAGCAGGAACTGTCAAGATTGAGTTTGGTGAGAGATGTAAGCAGTACAAATGTCGCCAATTTTTCAATAGTAAAGGCTGAGTTTGAGTATAAAAAAGGATTGGAAAATGCTGCTGTTGATGTTGCAAACGCATTATCTATTGCAAAATCAAAACTACCAAGCAATGCAAATCCTGCAATCTACACAGTAGGAAGCTTTACCCTTCCTGTCGATGTCGTTGCATTAAGTCCGAAAAACTCAAATATTACACTTGCTGATATAAGAAAGATTGCAGATAGTTTTATCAAACCATACCTTTTGAGCAATAAGCGTATTGGAAATGTAGAGGTTTTCGGAGGATATCAAAGTGCCATAAATATTGAAATAGACCCTTACAAGGTTGCAAAATACAACCTTTCAACAGATAAAATAATAAATGCCGTAAGGTCAATAAACAAAGATTTGCCTATGGGTTTTATGAAAAGCAAAGATAATTTCTTAACCCTTACATACTATGGAGAAAAGGACGAGATAGAAAGGCTAAAGAACATAAAAATCGCACCGAACATAACCTTGGGCAGTGTTGCGAATGTTACATGGTCACACCAAAAACGCTTCAGCGGATATATGGGAAATGGCAAAGATGCCATAGCATTATCCATACAAAGAGCGCCTGGCGGCAGTGTGCTCGATGTATCAAATGCAGCAAGAGCTGAAATAGCAAAGATAGAAGAAAGATACCCTAATATAGATTTTCAGATATCGGATACGCAGAGAAATTTAATAAAAACCTCAAACACAAATATGCTTGAAGCACTGCGCGATGCCATTATTTATACACTTATTGTATTAATGATATTTCTTGGAAACTTTAGAGCCCTTATAGCTGCAGGCATATCGATACCTATGGTGTTCTTTTCGACCATTGCTATCATATGGCTTACAGGCGGTGAGTTGAATATTGTTGTATACACTGCAATAATCTTATCACTTGGTATGCTTACAGACGATGCCGTGGTTGTGCTTGAAAATATAGAGCGGCACTTGAATGAACTTAAAGAAGATTTGGAGACAGCCATAGAACATGGCACAAAAGAGGTTATAGGACCTGTATTTGCCGGCACCTTATCTACCATTGTCATTTTATTCCCATTGATGTTTGTCGGCGATTTTCCACAAAAAATATTTAGACCGTTAATTTCCACACTCATAATATCCTTGCTTGTTTCCTATTTTTTATCAATCACATTTATTCCCAAACTCTCCATATACCTATATAAAAACGGTACAGACAAAACAAAATTAGAAAAACTTTTTGAAACATTCTACCAAAAAACAATAGGAAGAATGACAGGCGGATACATAGGTATTTTGCAATTTTCAAATAGTGGCGGGTATATTTTAAAAAGAACACTGCTTATCGTCGGTGTTTTTTTGGTATTTATTCTTAGTATGAAAAATGTTATGCCGGTAATAGGAAGAGATTTAATGCCGCCTATGGATACGGGAATCATAAAAGCGCATGTAAAATTTAGCTCAAATGACACTGTCAATGTAGCAGAAGATAGGATAAAACCGTTTTTAACTTGGTTGCACAGCAAAAAATATGTAGCTATGAGCTCGGTTGCTTTTGGTTCAGAAGCCGGGGTTTTATCATTAGGCAGTGGCAACTTGCCAAGCGAAGCTACAATAACCGTAAACTGTGTTGATAGATTTCATAGAAAATTGACTATCTGGCAAATAGAAAACAAAATAAGAGATAAGCTACACACAATTCAAGGATTAAAAAGTGCCGATGTGTATGATTTTGGCGCTACAGCTATGTCAACCATAAAAGCTCCGTTAGACATACGAATAGAAAGTCCCAACGACGACATACTCCCGCAAAAAGCAAATGAAATTGCAAAAGCAATTGGTAAGATAAAAGGTTTGACATCCATAGATACAAGTTGGAATAGTGATTTTAGTGAAATTAAGGTATCTATTGATACCAATAAAGCGCTAAGCTATGGTTTAACACCTTACCAAATAGCCATGCAGATACCCATAAACGGCCGTATTGCATCCTTAAATGGTGATTTTGCTTCTATGAATACACAACTTGTAAGAATCTATTTAAAGGGCAAGTTTAACGAAAACTTAGATAGCATTAAACTTATACCGATAAAAACCAAATATGGATATATACCTCTTGGAGAATTTGCAACATTTAAAAAACAATTTACGGCAGCTAAGATAGAGAGAGACGATTTGTTGTATAGCGTAGACGTTAATGGATACAGAACAAAAAAACCCATAACCATCATAACCGGCGACAGTAACAATATTCTAAAACATATAGATACAGACGGTTATAAAATTTCACAAGCGGGCGACATAGCTCAATTAAATGATAGTTTTAAAAGGATGATAAAAGCAATACTAATAGGCGTTATAATTTTAACAATGACACTCATTGCAATATATCGTTCCGTTACTATGGCTTTGGTTATGATTGTTGTTCTGCCTATGTCTATGATAGGAGCAGCATGGGGTATGCTTATTCTAAACAAACCGAGCTGTATGCCTTCAATGATGGGAGTGCTGCTATTATTTGGAATAATCATAAAAAACTCTGTTTTGCTGATTGATTTTTATCAAAATTACAGAAAAAAGAATCCGCCGTTTGAATCCGCCGTTGAAAGTGTAAAAGTTAGATTTAGGCCTGTTATGATGACAGCATTTGGAACAATTGCGGGTATGATTCCAATTGCGCTTGAAAATGCCGTGGGATTGGAGAGGCTTTCGCCACTGGCTGATGTTGCCGTCGGTGGACTTATAGTTGGGACATTTTTGACACTCATCTATGTTCCTATGTTTGCGTATATGTTTGATAGGAAAAAGAAAGATGCAGTAGCGAAATAATGCGATATATAAAAAAATGATATATTATATTTATTTACTTGACTTATCTATTTAATTATTGTAGTATCTCTCTCAAGACCTTGTTACATACATTTATTTGTTTTTCAAGGAAGTGTCGGTATATACTTAATATCGGCAAATTGATTTTTTGAGGTGTTTTTTTATGGTTAAGACTTTGTATGTTGGGAATTTATCTTTCAATTCGTCTGAAGAGGATTTAAGAAATTTCTTTTCAGATTATGAGACAGTTAGTTCTGTGAAGGTAATTACCGACCGCGAAACTGGAAGATCCAGAGGATTTGGATTTGTTGAATTAGACCAAGATGAGGCAAATAGCGCCATTGATTCTCTTAACGGAGTTGAGATGGATGGAAGAAATTTGCGCATCAACGAAGCTAAAAAGCGTGAACCAAGAAGAGAGCGTTTTTAATATCGGAAATTAACAGTTTTCTATAAAACTTAGGGCGGATGGGCTTAATCACCTATCCGCCTTTTTTATTTTCAGTTCGTCTAAGTTCATTGCAGTTTGGGCATAATGTTTCCATTTACTTTTTCAATAATATCCTATTTCGATAGATTTTAAAAACATCATACACTGAATTTTACTAATTATTTTTTTAATTATAGGTTTCATTATGTAGTATATATTAGTATATATATAACTATCATTAATATTTTATACTTTCGCTTGACAAAAGAACTAATATATGTTAAAAAGCGTATGATAACATATATATAAATATTTTGTTTTTGGAGGATATTAGGTATGTCTTTAATGAATGAGTTTTGGGAAAGGGCTAAACAGTTGAAAAAAACAATTGTATTACCCGAAGGAAATGACAGCCGAACTATTGACGCTATTGAGTCAATTGAAAAAAATTCTCTTGCAAATGTGATTGTCCTGGGTAATAAGGATGAGATTTCATCTAAGTTTAAAGCTAAAGGCTACAGTGCAAAGTGCGAGATAATAGACCCGTCGGACAATAATTATCTAAGCGACTTTGCTTCATACTATTATGAAAAGCGTAAAAATAAAGGTATTAGCGAGCAGGAAGCATTAGAAACCATGAAAGATGAAAACTATTTCGGATGTATGCTTGTAGAAAAAGGCTTTGCCGATGGTTGTGTTACGGGAGCATGCCATGTTACGGCAGATGTCTTAAGGGCAGCCATTAGAATTATAGGAACAAAACCGGGAGTAAAAACGGTTTCAAGCTGTTTTATAATGGTAACTCCAAAAAAAGAATTCGGTAAAAACGGTGTTTTACTTTTTGCGGACTGCGCAGTAAATCCTAATCCTAATGCCGAAACACTTGCTGAGATAGCATCAGCAACTGCTGATAGCTGCAGGTCATTTTTAGATGAAGAACCAAAAATTGCCATGCTTTCATTCTCAACAAAGAACAGCGCATCGCACCCTGATGTTGACAAGGTTATAGAAGCAACAAAAATTTTACAAGATAGATATCCTGATTTAAGTGTGGATGGAGAACTTCAGGCAGATGCTGCCTTGGTTGAATCTGTAGGAAATAGAAAAGCCCCGGGAAGCAGTGTTGCGGGAAATGCAAATGTGTTGATATTTCCTGACCTTGACGCAGGAAATATTGCCTATAAACTTGTTGAAAGGCTGGCATCAGCAGAAGCTATCGGTCCGATTATTCAAGGACTAAACAAACCAGTTAATGATTTATCAAGAGGGTGCAAATATACAGATATAGTAGATGTTGCCGTAATAACATCTCTACAAGCTTAAAGGAGGGAGTAGTATGAAAATTTTAGCTTTAAACTGTGGAAGTTCATCTGTTAAATACCAATTATTTAATTGGAATACAGACCAACTTCTTGCAAAGGGTGTTGTTGAAAGAGTAGGTATAGGCGATTCTTTTATTGTTCACGAGGTTCCCGGAAGAGAAACATTCAGGGAAGAGTATGAGTGCAATGACCACAATACGGCTATAAATCTTGTTATAAAAACGCTAACACAGGGAGAACATAAAGTAATCAACGACATAAAGGAAATTGCCGCTGTAGGGCATAGGGTTGTTCATGGCGGAGAAAAGTTTAAAAGCAGCGTTGAAATAGATGATGAAGTTATAAAAGCCATAGAATCGGTTCAACATCTTGCTCCTCTTCACAATCCTCCAAATCTATCGGGAATTAAAGCTGCACAAGAGCTTTTGCCTACAGTTCCACATGTTGCCATCTTTGATACAGCCTTTCACCAGACAATGAAAAGACATGCCTATATGTATGCCGTTCCATACGAATGGTATGAAAACTACGGTGTAAGAAGGTATGGATTCCACGGAACAAGCCATCTGTATGTTTCAAAAAGAGCTGCCGTAATGCTTGGCAAAAAACCTGAAGAGTGCAATTTGATAACTATGCATATAGGCAACGGTGCCTCTCACTGCGCAATTAAAAACGGTATTTCTGTAGACACCTCTATGGGCTTGACTCCCTTGGAAGGCGCAGTTATGGGAACAAGATGTGGAGATATAGACCCTGCCATTCCATTGTTTATGCAAAAACAGTTAGGTGTGGATGCCCATACAATGTGCGATATACTCAACAAAAAATCAGGTATCTTAGGTTTAACGGGAAAATATACAGATAGAAGGGATGTTTTGGATGGTGAAGAGCATCATGATATAAGATGTAAAGTTGCATTGGAAGTTGAGGCATATAGAATAAAGAAATATATAGGTGCTTATTATGCTGTGCTTGGCAGGGTTGATGCTATCGTTTTTACAGCAGGTGTCGGCGAAAATGCTTGGCTTATAAGACAAATGGCGTTAGAGGGATTGGAAAATCTCGGTATAAAATTAGACCTTGAGAAAAACTTTGAAGTAAGAGGCAGGGACGGAGAGTCGACAATATCCACCGATGATTCCAAAGTAAAAGTATTTGTCATACCCACAAATGAAGAAAGAGTTTTTATCGAAGATGTTGTAGCAATTATGTCGGGAACATATACCGACCATACAAAATATCCATACACATTCCTAAAATAAACGTATTTAATTTAAGTATGAAAACTCTATGACGCTACCAAATAGCAACAACAGCTTAGGGTTTTCATACTATTTTTATTTTCAAACACAATACCAATTTTACAACAGCAATGAAGATAAGGTTTGAGATTAAAGAATAATCAATAATAAATCTACCTGAAAGGATTTGATAATTTCGTTTTGAAAGGACATAAAATATTGGTATACTTTGCATAAGGTCAAATTCTAAAACCAAAGCCTTTTCCTTGACTTTAATTTTTAAATATTTAAAAATAGTTATTAGATTAATTAAAAATTGGGGGATTTAGTTATTATGATTATGCCTTCAGAAGCACTTGATACAATCTTAAAAAGCGTTAAAACATTTGGAATAGAAAAGGTTTCGGTATTCGACGCACAAAACAGGGTTGTGGCAAAGCCTATATACTCCAAACTGGATTTACCGCCTTTGGATAATTCTGCAATGGACGGATACGCACTTAAACATTCCGACATACTTAAAACACCTGTAAAACTTAAAGTGAAAGGAACGATAAAAGCAGGCGATTCTGTAGATAATCTATCCATAAAAGATGGTGAATGTTACAGAATAATGACAGGGGCATTTATACCCGAAGGTGCGGATTGCGTAGTCGAATTTGAGCTGACAAAAGAAGAAAACGGCATCGTAGAAATATTAAAAGAAAAAAAACAGCATGCAAATATCAGATTTAAAGGTGAAGACATTAAAAAAGGTGAAACGATAGACTTTGTTGGAGAAAAGATTAACCCTTATAGACTCTCAAGGATAGTATCCACAGGCAATATTTTTGTCGACGTCTACAAAAAACCGACCGTTTGCGTAATAGCCACAGGTGATGAGTTAAATTATCCGGGCGACAACGACCAAAACGCCACAATAGACTCAAACAGTTTTTTTATAAGGTATATCTTAAAAGAATTGGGTATAGATGCGTCATATCTCGGCATAGCAAAGGATTCTAAAGACAGTCTTAAAAAATTATTAGATTATGCTTTAAATTATGACATCATAATAACTACCGCCGGTATATCGTTTGGGGATTTCGACATAGTAACCAACATAGAAAAAGAAATGAATATAGAATGGGCGTTTAAATACGTAAAACAAAAACCCGGAAAGCCATTTGCGTTTGGAAAAATCAATAACAGTTTTATATTTTCTTTTCCGGGCAACCCTGTGTCCACGGCGTTTTGCTCATTCTTTTATCTTATTCCTGCACTAAAAAAAATGCTTGGATACAAAAAATATAAACATATACCAATAGACGCTCAACTTACTAAATCAATGAAAAAGAGAAACGATAGGGTGCACTTTAACAGGGTTAAGGTTGAATTTAAAGATAGTAATTTTTATGCAACGCCGTTTGAAACGCAAGGCTCAAATATAATCGAATCTATAGCCACGTGTAACGGTTTTTGTATGGTGGAAGGTGAAAGAATAGGAGAAATAGCAAAAGGAGAAAATGTTAAGGTGTTTTTGTATGATTTTGAATCGGTTTTTGAAAATTAATATGTTACGGGAATCTTTTCGTTTTATGTAGATTATCTATGAAATAAAAATATAGCGACACATCCTTAAAGAATTTATTATTCAATCAGTTTTTACTCTTGCCTATTATTATAAAATGTGGTAATTTAGCTAAAATTTTGCTGAAGGAAAGGGAGGCTAAGCGCGCACGATGAAAAAAGATATACATCCTAAATACGAATTAACGACTATTAGATGTGCTTGTGGCAATGAAATCGTAACAAGGTCAACAGTAGAAAATTTAACCGTTCAGGTATGTTCTAAATGTCATCCATTCTTTACAGGAAAACAGAAAATGGTTGACGAAACGGGAAGAGTAGAGAAATTTACTAAAAAATATAAAGGATATTTCAGTAAAGAACAATAGTTTGTTGGAGGTAGCATAGATGGACGGAAGAAGCGATACCTTTAATATCGATAAGGACATGGATTTAAGAGGTTTGTCCGTAAATGATGTGGTAGATAAAACCTTAAAAGGCTTGGAAAATGTAAAAGATGGCAATTATCTGCTTGTGTACATAAACGATTATTCTCAAATAGCTGAGATTGCAAAGGCTGTAGTAACAAAAAAAGCTACGGTGGATAACGTTCTTAAGAAAAACGAAAACGATTGGCTTGTTATGGTTAAGAACGAGGTGCCCGTAGCTCAAGCTGGATAGAGCATAAGACTCCGGATCTTAAGGTTGGGGGTTCAAATCCCCCCGGGTACGCCATAGATGGATAATATTAAAAGTGTCTCTGATATAGTTGATAGTGCGTTATGTGATTTAGGTTTAGAAAAAGCAGTAGAATTATGGAAAATAAGGAACGCTATATTTACTATTTTTGATAAAGGTTTTTCAGAAAATATAAGGGTTATTTCTCTAAGAGATGGTGTATTAACATTGGCTGTTCCATCGTCTGTTTGGATTCAAGAGTTGTCTTTTATGGAGCAAGACATTATAATAAAGATAAACGGTTTTTTAAAAGGTAAATTCGTTAGCCGTATAAAGTTTAAAGAGGTATGATAATGCCTGATGACAAAAACAAACAATTAAACGAAGAAGAGCAAGAAAAAATCAAAAAGGATTTATCCGACAAAACTTGGGAAGATGACGACTGGATGGATGATCCAAGCGGAATAAATCCTGGCTGCTAATCTCTTCTTCAAAACAGGAGTTTTAAAAAGTGAAAAAGCTTGTTGTAATTTTTATATTGAGTGGTGTGTTTCTTGTAGGTTGTTCAAGTAACAAGAAAATAGTTCCTACAGAAGAAGAAAAGTCAGCCTACGAGTGGTATAATGAAGGAATCCAGCAATACATAGACCACGATTACAAAGAAGCTGAACACTCTCTTGAGATGGTTAACGAACAACACCCAGGCAGCATATATTCAAAAAGAGCCATTCTTGCATTGGGCGATGTGTATTTTGCAAAGGGCGAATATATTCTTGCAAGGGATTATTATAAAAAATTTATAAAATTATACCCGTCCGACAAGGATGTTATCTATGCCAAATATAAGATAGCATTAAGCTACTACAAATCGAGAAACGGATATAAATTAGACGTAACGCCGGCAAAATTAGCGATAAAGCATTTTATTTCACTACTAAACCAATATCCAAATAATCCCTATACGGGCAAGGTGTATACCTATATAACGAAAAGTGCAATGGAAATATACAAGCACGAGCTGTTTGTAGCTAAATTCTACAAAGACTTAAACCAATTAAAAGCGGCGAAAAATAGACTTGAGTATATGTATAAGCACTTCAAGGATGTAAACTTTAATGATGAAATGCTATATATGCTTGGATATGTATATTACAAACTAAATCATAAAAAGGAAGCGAAAGCGTTTTTTGAGGAATTGAAAAAGAAATATCCTAATAGTAAGTATGCAAAAGAGATTCCTTTAACTTATGACTAACATAAAAATAAGACATGAAATTATAGAGCTTATAAATTTTGCATTAAATAGTAATGATGTTTTTGAGCCTTTGTGCGATATATTTGAAAAAGACGATAAACTGTATATAGATTTAGAGATTGTCGGACTTGATGAAGAAAATTTTAAAATAGAAATAGATGGCAATATTTTGACTATAGCAGGTATAAAAAGAAAAGAATCGGTTAAAAACGCAAAATATTTAAGAGCTGAAAGAATATTTGGTTCTTTTAAAAAAATTGTTGAAATTCCTTACTTAACTACAAATATAGAAAGCGTAAAATATAAAGACGGTATTTTAAGAATAACTATAAACAAGAGGTGAAAACTTATGAACGACATAGAAACGATTAAAATAGACGAAGAAATTAATATGCCCGATACATTGCCGGTTCTACCTTTGAGAGATATGGTGGTTTTCCCTTATATGATTATGCCACTGTTTGTTGGCAGAGATTTTTCCATTAAGGCAATAGACGAAGCACTTTCAAAAGACAGAATGATTATTGCAACAACTCAAAAGTCTCCCGATGAAAACACTCCAAAAGAAAACGACCTATACAAAACCGGGACGGCTTGTCTCATTTTAAGAATGTTAAAAATGCCCGACGGAAGAGTAAAAATTCTCGTTCAAGGTTTAAAAAAGGTAAAGATAGAAAAATTTACGCAATTTGAGCCTTACATAGAAGCCGAAATTGAAGAAAAAGAAGATATTCTACCTGAAACAGAGTCAAAAGAATTAGAAATTGAAGCATTGATGCGTTCGGTAAAAGACCAACTTCAACAACTTACAACATACAATAAAAACATACCGAACGACATAGTAGTCATAGCCAATAATATAGACGAGCCAGATAAGTTTACCGATATAATAGCAAGCAACATACAGCTAAAAACGGAAGTAGCTCAAGAATTATTGGAAATGGAGTATGTTGAAGACAGGCTAAAGAAATTAAATGAAATCCTTGACAAAGAACTACAGCTTTTAGCCCTTCAAACAAAGATACAAAATGAAGCAAGGGAAGAAATATCAAAAACCCAAAAAGAATATTTCTTAAGAGAGCAGATGAGAGCCATTAAAAAAGAGCTTGGAGAAGGTGATGGCTCTGATGAAATAGAAGAATTAAAAGGAAAGATAAAAAAAGCAAAGATGCCTCAAGTCGCTTTGAAAGAAGCAGAAAAACAACTGTCGAGACTATCTAAAATGCATCCCGATTCGGCGGAAGCAAACGTTATCAGAACATACCTTGATTGGATGATAGCCATGCCTTGGAATAAGCGCTCAAGGGAAAAGATTAATATAAAAGAGGTTGCCAAAATATTAGACGAAGACCATTACGATATAAAAGAAGCTAAAACAAGAATTTTGGAGTATCTTTCTGTCAAAAAACTCAAACAGGATATGAAAGGGCCTATACTTTGTTTTGTGGGACCGCCTGGCGTAGGTAAAACTTCTTTAGCAAAATCAATAGCAAGAGCGATAAACAGAAAACTTGTAAGAATTTCTCTTGGCGGCGTAAGAGATGAAGCCGAAATCAGAGGGCATAGAAGAACATACGTAGGCGCTCTGCCGGGAAGAATTATACAGGGTTTAAAACAAGCAGGCGTAAAGAATCCGGTTTTTGTTTTGGATGAAATCGATAAATTGGGAAGAGACTTCAGCGGAGATCCGTCAAGCGCTCTTTTAGAAGTTTTAGACCCTGAGCAGAATAATGAATTTGAAGACCACTACCTTGGTGTTCCATTTGATTTATCCGAAGTATTCTTTGTAACTACTGCAAACACAACAGAAACCATACCTTCTCCGCTTCTTGACAGAATGGAAATCATAAGGCTATCAGGCTATACCGTAGATGAAAAAATCAAGATAGCCAAAAAATACATAATACCAAGACAAATAAAAGAGCATGGGCTTGAGCCATACAATATAAAATGGACAGATGGAGCAATAAGAAAAACGATAGAGAGTTACACAAAAGAAGCAGGCGTTAGAAATCTTGAAAAAACCATCTCAAAGGTCTTAAGAAAGATTGCAAGAGAAATAGCAGAAGGCAAAAAGATAACGTCAGCATCCATTACATCTAACAATCTGCAAAAATATCTGGGCATTCCGCACTTTAGCATAGATGAAAAATTGGACAAAAATTACGTAGGTATAGCAACAGGTCTTGCGTGGACATCTGTCGGTGGCGCAGTATTGTTTATAGAGGTTGCAAAGGTTAAAGGAACAGGAAAATTAATCCTTACAGGCTCTTTAGGCGACGTTATGAAGGAGTCTGCTCAAGCAGCCGTTACACTGGCAAGGAGCATGTCGGATGAGATAGGCTTGGAAGAAGACTTCTATCAAAAATACGACCTGCATATACACGTCCCAGAAGGTGCAACACCTAAAGACGGACCATCAGCAGGAATCACTATAGCCACAGCAATTATATCCTGCTTAACAGGCATCCCTGTAAAAAACAGCGTTGCTATGACAGGAGAGATCACCTTGACTGGTAGAGTTTTGCCTATCGGCGGATTAAAAGAAAAAACGCTTGCGGCTTTAAGGGCAGGTATTTACGATATTGTCGTGCCGTATGACAACAAAAAAGATGCTATAGAAATAGAATCTCAGATAAAAGCAAAAAAATTACACTATCACTTTGTAAAAACTATGGAAGAAGTACTCAACATAGCCCTTGAGCACTCAATAAAAAAGGCACAATAAAGTGAATTTTGAGTCTTTTTTGGCTATTAAATATATAAGGTCTAATAAATCAAATAAATTAATTTCATTTTCTTCTTTAATGTCAATAATAGGCATTATATTGGGTGTTGCGGCGCTCATAGTAGTAATGGGCGTAATGAATGGATTTGATAACGAACTGGAAAGAAAGATAATGGGAGTCAATCCTCATGTATTTGTTAAAAGCTTCTCGGGCGTCTTTGATTATAACAAGTCTATGATAAACAATATAGAATCAAACAAAGAAGTAAAATATGTTTACCCACTACTCACAACGCAATGTATTGTTAGTTCTGGCAAAT
Source organism: Desulfurellales bacterium (assembly GCA_027064065.1). Lineage (GTDB taxonomy): Bacteria > Campylobacterota_A > Desulfurellia > Desulfurellales > Hippeaceae > JALWEJ01. Next base: position 37,144 of record JAMOQJ010000012.1, on the reverse strand, counting down.
TTTCAAGCGGAGCTGTATTGAATGGCATAGATTTAAATAAAAGCGGAGAATTAAAGCATTATATTATAGGCAACACAGACGGCGTTGTTGTCGGAAGCGAACTGATGAAAATCTTAGGTTTAAAAACCACAGACAAGATACGCATAATATTGCCGTTTGGGAAAACCACGCCTATGGGATTTGCTCCGTTATCATTCAAAGAAACCGTAACAGGCATATTTAAATCCGGTATGTATGATTATGATACAACATTTATTTACATACCCATAAAGGATATATGGAATAAAACCGAGATGAAAAACAAAATTAATACTATAGCCATAATTTTAAACGACCCATACAAAGCTAAAGATTTTTCCAATAAACTTTCTAAGCAGTTAGGGTTTAATTTTTATGTCTCAAATTGGATTGACCTAAATAGTAATTTTTTCAGTGCTCTCAAATTGGAAAAGTTTGCACTATTTATTATTTTGATGCTTGTGATTTTAGTAGCCGCATTCAATATAACGAGTTCTCTTACTATGTTAGTTATGGAAAAGGTTAAGGATGTTGCCGTATTGATGGCTTTTGGTGCAACAGAAAAAAATATAAAAAATATATTTATAAAACAGGCTGTCATTATAGGCTCAATCGGGGTTTTGATAGGAGATATACTGGGTGTAACCTTAAGTTTTCTGTTAAAAAAATATCAGTTCATACAACTTCCCAAAGATGTCTACTATATAAACACAATACCCGTCGATATCAATCCAACATACATTGCTGTAATATCTGTCTCTGCGTTTATACTTGTAATATTAGCAAGCATATATCCATCAAAAAAAGCTTCTAAGATAGATATAGTCGAGGTTTTAAGGTCATGATAATAGAAGCAAGAAATATTTCAAAAACCTTTAAGAACGGAAACAAAACATTACAGGTTTTAAAAGATATAAATTTTTCTGTTAGGCAAAATGAAATGGTAGCTTTAATGGGCGTATCGGGAAGCGGAAAAAGCACGCTTTTACATATTTTGGGCTTAATAAACAAACCCGACAGCGGAGATATATACTTTTTGAACAATAAAGTAGAGTTTAAAGATAAAAAACTATTGGCAAAAATACGCAACGAAAATATAGGTTTTGTGTTTCAATTCTACTCTTTAATAAGCGAACTCAACGTCATAGAAAATGTTATGCTTCCTTCGATAATAAAAAATTCATCTTACAAAAAAGATAGGGCTATGCAGCTTTTAAATAGTGTGGGCATAGAAAGAGATATGGCATATAAAATGGTTTATAAACTATCCGGTGGCGAAATGCAAAGAGTAGCGTTGGCAAGAGCTTTAATGAACAATCCTGACCTTGTCATAGCCGATGAGCCAACAGCCAATCTTGACAAAACAAGCTCAATAGATATAGTTACAACTATGAGAAATATAAACTTAGAAGAACGAAAGGCGTTTATCATAGCAACACACAGTGAAGAGATAGCGTTAATGTGCGATAGAGTGTTTATTATAAACGGAGGAACGATTAGTGAAAAGAATAATTAGTCTTGTAGCGATTATATTACTTACGGCTATTCTGTTTTTAACCCTTTTATCATATACCGGGCTTGCTAAAACAATAACGTCAGTAAACATAGAAGGAACTATGAGAACGGATAAAGCTACGGTATTAAGCGTTATAAATTCAAAACCAGGCAAGGATTTTAATCTAAAAACCGTAGATGACGACATAAAAAACATTTACAAATTGGGCTTTTATAAAACTGTCCAGGCATCAATAGACGAACAAAACGGCTTAATTCTCACATACACAGTAAAAGAAAAGCCGTCTGTAAGATTTATAACATTTGTAGGTAATGAGGAATTGTCAGATAAAAAACTACAAAAAGCACTCAAAATAAAAGGTTATAATATATTAAACAAAGATTTAATAAACCAAACAATAAACCAAATAATGGGGATGTATGCATCAAAAGGTATGTTTTTAACCCGAGTTACATATAAAATAAAACCTACAAACAAAAATAGAGTTGATATAGAATTCGACATAAAAGAAAGCAAAGAAACGACCGTAAGAGAGATAAATATCATAGGAAATAAACATGTAGATGAAGACAAATTAAAAGATAATCTAAAAAACCATGTAAAAAAGGGTCCCTATATACTAACGTGGCTTCCGTGGTTTTATAGCGGTAAACTAAGAATAAATGAATTGGACAATGATGCTCAAAAAATTAGGGATGTATACCTATCCAAAGGCTACATTGACATAACACTCAAAGAGCCCATAGTAACAGTGGAACCAGATACAGGAGCTATACACATAGATTTTTCTTTAAAAGAAGGAAAGCAGTATGTGTTAAAATCAATTAAATTAATCAACACATACCCGTTTAAAAAGGAAAAAATCTTAAAAGCAATGAATTTAAAGATAAACAAACCATTTAACATAGTAGTTTTAAGAAAAGATATAGATAAAATTACCGATATGTATGCAAACATTGGTTATGCTTTTGCCGATATCAATCCAAATATAGAAAAAAAGAACGGATACGCAAATCTTACAATAACCATAGATAAAGGTCCAAAGGTTTTTATTAACAGAATTGAGATAGTAGGAAACAACAAAACGCATGATGATGTAATAAGAAGAGAATTAAAATTTAAAGAAGGCGATCTATATTCGCTAAAAAAGATTAACCGCTCCAAAGCAAAACTTATGAAATTGGATTTCTTCGATAGCGTAAAAATAACAACAAGCAGAGTAGCAAACAATAAAGTTAATGCAAAGGTTATCATAAAAGAAAAGCCAACAGGTATGCTAACATTCGGAATAGGTTACGGCTCATATGACAAAGTCGGTGTTAAAGCTTCGGTATCCGAAAGGAATTTATTTGGAACAGGTATCCACGGAAAACTATCTGCCGAATTTAGCTCAAAGACATCTCTTTTTGACTTGCATCTTGTGGACGATTGGCTATATAACAAGCCGATATCCTTAGGGCTGGATATAGTTCATCAGAAATACGAAAGTTATGACTACGACCAAAAAACAACCGGTTTTACGGTAACCTTAGCAAGAAGATTCTGGGATGATGACTTGTCTGTAGGTTCAAAATATTCTTTAACCTTCAACGATATAACACTTGAAACAGACAATCCGGGATATTATCTAAAACAGCAAGAAGGAAAATATACAGAAAGCTCTCTTGAGCCGTTTGTAGCATACAATACATTGGATAGCAATGTCTTTCCGACAAAAGGAGTAAATGTAACACAAACACTTAGGGTTGCCGGTGTTGGCGGCGATAGAAAATATGTTAAAGCAGTATTATTTGGAGAATATTTCCATCAGTTGCCGCTCGATTTAATAGGACACATAAAAGCTGAAATAGGATACGCAAAAGGCATAAGCGGACGAGATGTTCCTATAGACAGAAGATTCTTTTTGGGCGGCATAGATTCAATGAGAGGATTTAAAACAGATAAGCTTGCACCTCAAGACAAAGAAGGTAACTACATAGGTGGAAATAGAGAATTTCAATCGGCAGCCGAGCTCATATTTCCTTTATTGAGCCAATTAAATTTATACGGAGTAGGATTTTACGATATAGGAAACTGCTGGCTTGATAAATATGAATTCTCGGACTTAAGAAGCGATGCAGGGTTGGGAATAAGATGGATTTCTCCCATAGGACCGATTAGGATAGAAGTAGGAAAAAATCTTGACCCAAAAAATGATGAAAATTCCACAGTCATACAATTTTCTGTAGGAGCTTTATTTTAAAAAATTAAATTGGAGGTATTTTAATGAAAAGATTGTTTATTGCTCTATTTAGTATTGTTCTTTTGGTTTCATTTAGTTCAGTAGTATCTGCAAAAACTATAGCGGTTGTAGATTTGGAAAAAGCTATGCATAACTGCATTGCAGGTAAAAAAGCAAAAAAAGAAATAGAAAAGCTTGTAGAAGCAAAAAAGGTTGTAATAGACAGAAAGGTTAATAGATTACAACAACTTGCACGTGAATTAAGAAATAGTAAACTAAGCAAAAAATTAAAAGACAAAAAAGCTTTATCATATCAAGAAAAAGCAAAAGAATTGGAAAGATATAAAGCAGACGCTGCAGATGAAGTAAGAACCAAAGAAAGGGAATTGTCTACTAAGGTTATCAATGATTTGATAGAAGTTATAAAAAAATACGCCACAGCCCATAAAATAGATGCTGTATTTGAAACACATCAAGGTCTTATTTATTGGAATGACGCGCTTGATATAACTCAAAGTATAATAAAAATGTATGATGCACAATACCTAAAATCTAAAAAATAAGAGAGCTGGAAAGTGAAAGCAAAAGACATAGCTCAACTGTTGAATGCGCAATACCACGGTAGTGAAGATATTGAAATAACCGGTATAAGTTCCATAGAAAAGGCGCAAAAACATCAACTAACCTTCCTTTCCAACAAAAAGTATGAGAAATTTTTATCATCAACTGATGCCGCTTGCATTATCGTGGATAAAAGCATAGATATAAAGCAATATCCAGATAAGGCATTCATCATTTGTGATGATGCCTATTTTTGTTTTGCTAAAGTTGTAAAAACTCTTTTTGACAACGCAAAAAGAGAACCAAAAATAAGCGATAAAGCAACCATAGATAAAAGCGCAACAGTAGACAAAACATGCACTATTGAAGACTTTGTGTTTATAGAAGAAAATGTAGAGATAGGCGAAAACAGTATCATAATGCCGTTTGTGTATATCGGAAAAGATACGAAAATAGGAAAGAACTGCATCATATACCCATCAGTAACAATACGAGAAAATTGTTTTATAGGCAATAATGTCATAATACATTCGGGAAGTGTAATAGGTAGCGACGGCTTCGGATATGCCCATACCAAAGATAATAAACATATAAAAATACCACAGATAGGCAATGTTGTTATTGAAGATGACGTTGAAATAGGTTCAAACGTATCTATAGATAGAGCCGCCTTGGATAGTACAATAATCAAAAAAGGTGCAAAGATAGACAACCTTGTCCAAATAGCTCACAATGTTGTAATAGGAGAAAACACAATTGTTGTTGCCCAAACAGGCATATCAGGTTCTTCAAAAATCGGCAACAATGTTATACTTGCTGGGCAAACAGGCATAGCCGGCCACCTTGAAATTGCAGACGGAGTCATCATAACGGCTAAATCTGGAGTTGGTTCAAGTATAAAAAAAGCAGGCGTATATAGCGGAATACCTATATACGAGCATAAAAAATGGTTAAGAAGCAGCGCCGTTACACCTAAGCTTAGCGATATGTATAAAAAACTTAAAGAGTTAGAAAAAAAGATAGAGGAGCTTGAAAATAATGATAGGGATTGAAGAGATAAAAAAGATTCTTCCTCATAGATATCCTTTCTTGCTCGTGGATAGGGTGTTAGAATACGAAAAGGACAAGTGGATTAAAACGATAAAAAATGTTACTATTAACGAGCCCTTTTTTGTAGGGCATTTTCCACATCAACATGTTATGCCGGGTGTGCTGGTTATAGAAGCTATGGCTCAAAGCGGCGGCATTCTTTCATTTCTATCTATAGATAACAACGCAACAAACGAAACAAGAAATGTATACTTTATGCAAATAGATAAGGCAAAATTTAGAAAACCCATTATACCCGGAGACAGACTTGAGATGCATATAGAGATTTTAAAACGCAAACTTCAAGTTTGGAAGATGGAAGGTAAGTGTTTCGTAGACGGACAACTTGCTGCCGAGGCTATAATGATGGCAAAACTTGATTAATAGGAGAAGATAATGGTTAATATACACCCAACAGCTATCATAGATGATAAAGTTGAGTTGGGAGAAAATGTAAAAATCGGGCCCTATGTTAACATAAAAAAACATGTAAAAATAGGTGACGGAACAGAGATTTTTCCCAATGTATATATAGACTCATATACGACTATTGGACGCAACTGTAAAATTTACCCCTCTGCCGTTTTGGGCACAATTCCTCAGGATTTAAAATTTAAGGGCGAAATTAGCGAACTTATTATTGGAGATAACACAACAATAAGAGAGTTTTGTATGATAAACAGAGGGACAAAAGGCGGTGGTAGTGTTACAAAAATAGGAAACAACGATTTTATTATGGCTTATGTGCATATTGCACACGATTGCATACTCGGGAATAATATCATAGTTGCAAACTCGGTTCAATTTGCAGGACATATTGTTGTCGAAGATAACGTAGTCATAGGCGGTATGAGCGCAATACATCAATTTGTAAATATAGGTAAATTTGCAATGGTTGGCGGTATGAGCGCAGTCTCACTTGATGTTGCTCCATTTTGTTTAGCTGTTGGCAATAGAGCCGTTTTAAACGGCTTAAATACAGTAGGACTAAAAAGGGCAAACTTCTCATACGAAGAGATAAACGAATTAAAAAAAGCATACAAACTCATATTTAGAAGCAATCTTACCTTTAAGGAAGCATACGAAAAATTAAAAGAAAGCTCATCAAAAAACGTTATACATATGATAGAATTCCTAAAAAACTCATCAAGGGGCTTTTGTAGAACTAAATGAATCTATTGATTGTAACAGGTGAACGTTCAGCCGAAAATTACGCATCGCTACTTGTAGACGAGCTAAGCAAAATAGATTCATCTATAAACTTTTTTAGCGTATGCTCCGATACATTAAAAGATAAAACAAAACAAGTTGCCAACTTTAAAGACATATCTGTAATAGGAGCAAAAGAAGCATTATCGATTGCAAACAAAGCCTATAAACTTTTAAACAACATAAAATCCAACATAATAGAATATAAAATAGATATGGTCATATTGATGGATTTTCCAGAATTCAATATGAAAATTATGAAGTTTGCAAAAAAACTTGGCAAAAAAGTCGTTTACTACATATCTCCACAACTTTGGGCATGGAGAAGATATAGAATTAATGCACTGTTTAAATATAGCGATTTAATCATTCCAATTCTTCCGTTTGAGAAAACATTCTTTAACGTCAAAAAACCAAATCAACATAAAATATTTTATGCTGGACATCCAATAGTAGATATTTTAACAAAACAAACAACGCAGGAAGAAGTTAGAGAAGATATAATCCTTATTATGCCAGGCTCAAGAAAAAGCGAGATAAACTATAACTCAAAAACAATGTTTGAAGCCGCAAAAATAATAAATAATAACGTTAATGACTTTAAATTTATATGGATTGTACCAAAACATATAGAGATGGATTTCGTAAAAGACAAATTGAAAGGTTATGAATTTATACAAATAGAGCAAGATTCATACGCATTTATGAAAAAATCCTATTTCGGTATATTAAAAAGCGGAACAACCACCCTTGAAGCCACACTATTTAATCTTCCTATGGTGGTATCGTATCGTATTTCAAAAGCAAGCTATTATATTGGTAAAATGTTAATCAAAAATATAAAATATATATCCTTACCAAATCTTATATACGGAGATGAAGTAGTAAAGGAGCTAATAGAAGAAAAAGCCACCGCACAAGCTATAGCGGATGAATTCTTTCGACTGCATAGAAATCAATCTTTATACAAAGAAATGCAAAATAAGCTGAAAAGCGTATCGTTTGTTTTGGGCGAATATCCCGTAACCCAAAAAATAGCAAAAAAAATCTATTCAATTGCATGAAAGCATTTATCGTTTATTTAATTATTAAACTTTACAGACTTTTCATACGGATAGAAATAAAAAAACTGTTTGATATTGAAAATATGGATAAACCTGTTATATTTGCTTTCTGGCATGAGACAATACTATTTCTCTCTTTTGCAAAACCAAAGAGAAAAAGCAAGATTAACATACTCATCAGCACACACAGAGATGGTAAATTGGCAAGCGATGTCATAAGATATTTTGGCCTAAATACAATAGGCGGCTCAAGTAACAGAGAGCCAGTAAAAGCTATTTTCGAGATGATAAAAACGATTAAAAATAAAGAAGATGTAGGTATTACACCCGATGGCCCAAAAGGTCCAAGAAGAAAATTAAAAAAGGGAGTTGTTGAGCTTGCCTATTTAACAAAAAGCCCTATAGTTCCTGTCGTCTGCGTACCAAGTAACGAGTGGAGAGTAAATAGCTGGGACAGAATGATTATACCAAAGCCATTCTCAAAACTTACATTTATATTTTTAAATCCTATATATGTTGAATCAAAAAAAGAGTTTGCAGAAAAAGAAGAACTCATAGAGGCTACTCTAAATGGATACTGAAAAAATAAAGAAAATTCAAAAAACGCTCAAACCGATTCTGATTATTCCATCTATAGCATACGGAGCCGTTGTTAATACAAAACATCTACTCTACGATAGCAAACTGCTAAAATCAGAACAATACGAAAATGTTAAAATTATTAGCGTAGGTAATATATCCGTCGGAGGAGTTGGCAAAACACCGATTGTAATAAAAATTGCACAAGCACTAACTCAATATGGCAAAACGTGTGTAATAACAGGCAATTATCCATCAAAAGACAAAAGGGTTCACGTTGTTTCCATAGAAGGCAATATATTCAAAAAACAAAAAAGCGTATCTGATGAAACATTAATGATAGCCCAAAAAACTACAGCCAGCGTAATAGCTTCAAAAGACAGAAAAGCAGCTATAGAATTAGCTATTGGATTAAATATGAAATACGTTATACTTGACGATGCGCTTCATAAAAGAAATATAAAAAAAGATTTTGAAATATGCGTCGTGGATAAAGAAAACCCCTTTGAAGACAATCTGTATTTACCAGCAGGATTCTTGAGAGATGCAAAAAGCTCGATAAAAAGATGCAACGTTGTAATCTGTATAGATAAAACTGGATATAAAGAAAAAAAGATAAATTGTTTAGAGGGAAAAATCAAAACAACCGGCATATTTGACAATAAACATAAACAGTTAAACCATAAGCCTTCGGCTTTTTTGTTTTGCGGCATAGGAAAACCATTATCGTTTTTAAAGAGCGCAAAAGAATACGGGATAGAAATTAAGGGTTACAAATTCTTTAAAGACCACTATTGGTATAAAAATAAAGATATAGAAGAATTAAGAAAACTAAGAAATTTAAATAAAGCGGATATTCTTTTAACTACACACAAAGACTTTGTAAAGATAAATGCTGAAGATATATACTATCTTGATATAGACTTAGAAATTGAAAATTTTAAACAGTTAGTTGGTGAATTAATATGAATAAAACAATACTAAAAAGGCTATTGCAATACCTAAGACCATATTTAGGAAGATTGATATTTGCATTCATATGTATGATTGCCGTCGGTGGATTATCGGCAGTTGCTGCATATTTAATTAAACCTGCTTTAGACGACATATTTATTTCAAAAAACAAGCAGATGCTAATTATTCTTCCTATAGCCATCATGGCTACCTATTTTTTCAAAGGTTTATTTACGTATCTGCAAGGATATCAAACACACTATATATCAGAAAAGATACTGTTTAATATAAGAAATCAATTGTTTGGACATTTGCTTTATCTACCTACAAAATTCTTTGACAAATTTCACAGTGGAGAATTGATGTCAAGGATACTGAACGATACGCAACAGGTGCAAAACAGTATTGCAAACGTAATACCTAACACCATAAGAGAATTTTTCACCATACTTGGTCTATTGAGTGTTCTTTATATAAACAACTGGAAACTTGCAATAGTGGCAACAATTGTATTCCCTATTGCTGTATACCCTGTTGTAATTTTTGGTAAAAAAATGAAAAAACTTGGAAAAAAAAGACAGATATCCATCGCCGAATTAACAACTATTATACAGGAAACATTGATAAATATTAGATTGGTTAAAGCCTTTGCTACCGAAAAACAAGAAGCAAAAGCCTTTGAAGAAAAAAGCGACGAGTTTTTGAATATTAAATTAGATACCATAAAAATAGATGAAGCAACAAGCCCGCTTATGGAATTTATCGGCTCTTTGGGTATTGCAGCGCTTATATGGATTGGTGGATTTTTGGTTTTTAAAGGTGAAATCACCGTAGGTGGCTTTTTCTCGTTTATTACTGCTTTATTTATGATGTATAAACCATTTAAGGTTTTGGCAAAAGCAAATAACGAAATCAATACATCCATAGCGTCTATAGAAAGAATCTTTGAGATAATAGATAAAGATACAGAAGAAAAGAAATCTGGCAAAAAAGAATTTAAAGGCATACAAAAAGAGCTTAAATTTCATAACATATATTTCAAATACCCAGAAACTCAGGATTACGCTTTAAAAGATATCAACCTTGATGTAAAAGCAAAAAGCATCGTTGCATTTGTAGGAGAAAGCGGTGGTGGAAAATCCACACTACTTGAACTTATACCAAGGTACTATGACCCTGACGCCGGAGAAATACTAATAGATGGTGTAAACATAAAAGAATTCGACCTAAAAAGCTTAAGAAAAAAGATAGCTATAGTTTCACAGCGCGTTATGCTATTCAATAGGACGGTAAAAGAAAATATTGCTTACGGAAAAGACAATCTTAATGAAGAAAATATAATAGAAGCTGCAAAAGCGGCATACGCACATGATTTTATTATAAAACTAAAAAACGGATACGATACAAATCTTCAAGAACAGGGTGTTATACTTTCAGGTGGCGAAAAACAGCGTATTGCAATAGCAAGGGCAATCGTAAAAAATCCCGATATTCTTATACTTGACGAAGCAACAAGTGCACTCGATTCTGAATCGGAACATATTGTTCAAAAAGCTCTGTCCAATCTAATGAAAGACAGAACTGTATTTATGGCTGCCCATAGAATTGCTACAGCAATGTCAGCAGATATTATAGTAGTAATAAAAAAAGGCTCTATAGTCGATTTTGGAAAACATGAAGAGTTAATAGAGCGATGCTCATACTATAAAAAATTATGCGACATACAGTTTTCAGGTGATATATAGTATCTTATATTCTTATGTTATTTATAAAAAACAAAAAAACTATTATTGTTATATTTTTCAAATAATATTTTACTTGCATTCAAAAATATTATAATATACAATTCATAACAAATAAAGGTTACACAATCGCCTCACTCCCCCAGTGAGGCCTCCCCCCACTTATTGTTGTCATGTCTTGCAGGCGAACCAATTAGCGTTCGCCTTTTTTGATTGGTTATTTATATTAAATAAATAATTATTTCTTGAGTAAAGATTGTTCTGTATAATAAAATTTGTTTAATATACTACTAAAATGACTTAATTAATTAATAATTTAATTAATTTTTTGACAATAAGTAAACTTTGTAGTAATATAGAAAGTGTGTAGGGATGTGTTTAGTTGTGATTAAATTAAAATCTTTTGGGAGGTGCTGCCTATGAGAAAAGGCAAGATTCTGTTATTGGCAATGCTATTTTTGGTTAGCGTTGTTTCTTTAAGTTACGGAAAAAGAATTTTCGTAACTATCGGCACAGGCGGTGTTACTGGTGTTTATTATCCTACCGGTGGTGCTATTTCTAAAATGGTCAATAAAAAGTACAAAGAGTATGGTATTAAAGCTACAGTAGAATCAACGGGTGGTTCTGTTTACAACATTAATGCCGTATTAAGCGGAGATTTGGATTTTGGTATTTGCCAGTCAGACAGACAGTATCAGGCATGGCATGGATTGGCTGAATGGAAAAACAAAGGACCACAGAAACAACTAAGGAGTGTATTTGCTATACATCCTGAATCTATCACATTGATAGCATCTGTAAAAAGTGGCATAAAAAGCATTGCAGACTTAAAAGGCAAAAGGGTAAACTTGGGCAACCCTGGCTCAGGACAGCTTCAAAACTCAAAAGATATCCTAAAAGCATTTGGGCTCTCTTTAAAGGATATACATCCTGAGTATGTTAAGGCAGTTGAGGCGCCAGGATTATTGCAAGACGGCAGAATCGATGCTTTCTTCTTCACAGTAGGACATCCAAACGGAAATATTAAAGAAGCAACAAGCGGAAGAATAAAGGTTATTATTGTTCCTATAACGGGAGCAGCTGTAGACAAGTTGTTAAAAGAACATCCATACTACGCAAAGTCTAAGATACTTGTTAAAAAATTCTATCCTATGGCTGCCAACAAACAGGATGCTATAGAAACTGTTGGCGTTAAAGCAACACTTGTTACAAGCGCAAAAGAGCCTGAAAATGTAGTATATGCAATAACAAAAGAGGTTTTTGATAATTTTGAGACATTCAAAAAACTACATCCGGCATATGCTGTCTTAACAAAACAGAATATGCTTGAAGGATTAACAGCTCCTATACATCCAGGCGCTTTGAAATATTACAAAGAATCAGGTTTGATAAAGTTTATACCTAAAAATCTAATTCTCAAATAAGATTTCAATATTTTAGCGTCAAAACGGGTGGCATATATTGTGTCATCCGTTTTTTTTTAAAATTTTATCCTAAAGGGGTTCTAAATGGATAAAGACAGACAGAAAGAGCTTGAAGAGCTGTTAAGAGAAGATACAGGCGACTTAAGAATACTAAATAAATACGAAAAAGCCCTTATTATGACAATAGGTGTATCTTGGGCACTTTTTCAGCTCTCCATAGCAAGCTTTCTAACCATAGATAGTACATTTTCAAGGTCAATACATCTTGCTTTTGCTATGGCTATGGTCTTTACGAGTATACCGTTTTTAAAAAGGCATCACATAAAATCCATGCCGTTTCTATCTCAAAGAAACGGAATACCCGTAATAGATTATATATTTGCTGCAATAGGCGTCTCAGTCTCTCTTTATATTATATTCGCATGGACAGGCATATCGATGAGAATGGGCTCACCAAACTTGGCGGATAAGGTATTTGGACTTCTTTTAATTATTATGGTGTTTGAAGCAACAAGAAGGGCTATAGGCCCTGCATTGCCAATTGTAGGTATATTGTTTACGCTTTATGGCTTTTTTGGTCCAAACCTACCAGACATTATGGCATACAGAGGCGTAAACTTAGATAAATACGTAAGCCAGCTATCCCTATCCACCGAAGGCATATTTGGAATACCGTTAAGAGTTTCAACAAATATCGTTTTCCTATTCGTGCTTATGGGTGCAATGCTTGAGAAAGCCGGTGCAGGAAAGTTCTTTATAGATTTGGCATTTGCGGGATTAGGAAGATATAAGGGTGGTCCTGCAAAATCTGCTGTTATTGCAAGCGGATTAACGGGATTGGTATCTGGTTCATCTGTTGCAAATGTTGTTACAACAGGAACATTTACTATACCACTAATGAAAAAAACAGGATATCCTGCAACTAAAGCAGGAGCAACAGAGGTTGCAGCAAGCATAAACGGACAGCTAATGCCTCCTATTATGGGTGCTGCTGCATTTATTATAGCAGAATATGTCAATGTTCCATACATACAGGTGGTAAAAGCAGCATTTATCCCGGCGCTTGTTGCCTATATTGCATTGTTCTATGTAACTCACTTAGAAGCCAGCAAACTTGGCTTAAAAGGGCTTCCCAAAGAAGAGTTACCCAACGCAAAAGAGGTCTTAAAAAATGGTTTTCATTATCTTGTCCCAATTACATGGCTTGTGGTAGAGTTAATGGTTTTAAGGCATTCACCGGCAATGTCGGCGTTTAGAACAATTATTATTCTGGTTTTCACTATTCTCTATCAAGAAATTAGAAAAATCAAAAAAGAAGGTTCAAATCTCACAAAAGCAATAAAAAATTCTTTACAATTAACAGCTGAAGCATTTGTCTCAGGCTCAAGAAATATGGTTGTTGTAGCCTTAGCTTGTGCATCCGCTGGTGTTGTAGTTGGACTTGTTGCAACAGGCATAGGAAGTATGATTACAGAGCTTGTAGACACTCTTGCCCACGGCAATATATATCTGCTTCTGATAATAACAGCCATGGCAAGTTTGCTACTTGGTATGGGACTTCCTACAACAGCAAACTACATAGTTATGGCATCCCTAACAGCTCCAGTTATTGTTACGATAGGTCATAACTATGGATTCTTTATACCGTTGATGGCTGCACACCTATTCTGTTTCTATTTTGGTATTATAGCGGACGATACGCCGCCAGTGGGGTTAGCCGCTTATGCCGCAGCGGCGTTAGCCGAAACAGACCCGATACCTACTGCTATACAGGGTTTTATTTATGATATGAGAACGGCTATCTTGCCCTTTATGTTTGTATTCAATCCTGATTTAATTTTATACCACATAACAAGCTGGCCAAAAATCATCATGATTTTTGTTATGGCAATATTGGGCTCATTTGCCTTTGCTTCAGCTTTGCAGGGATGGTTTATTACAAAAAACAAGTGGTACGAAATTCCGTTTTTCCTTACAGCTACCTGGATTTTGTTTAATCCATCAGGACCAATAGAAGCATTTAACCTACCACCCAATCTAAAATATTATATGTATTTAGTGGGCATTGCTATATTTGCATTACTGTACGTTGAGCAAAAAATGAGACTAAAAACAGCAAAATCTTAAAAAAGAGTAATCAAAGGGCTGTTACAACAAGTAGCCCTTTGATTTACATCAATCGTTTCTTGTAATTAAAGTGCTAATTGGCGAACGCCTTGAAAGTTTTGCTGTAGTGCTTCCATAAAAAAACTTCTTAATACTATTTTTACCATGAGAGCCTAAAACTAATAAATCGTATTTACCTGTCTCAATCTCCTTCAAACCCTCTTCGTATGGCACGCCTCTATGATATATGGTTTCATACTTAATCTCTTTTAAGCACGGCACTCTTTCTTCAAGTTTACTAAATTCTCTTTCAACATTCTCATCCATCCTATTTTTCACCTTTTCCATATCTTCATCATCCAACAAAACGGTAAAACCCGGGTCCATATATCCCACATGCATAATATAGAGTTTGCTTGAAAATTTTTTTGATACCTCACAGGCTATCTGGGTTGCAAAGTCAGAATCCTTTGAAAAATCTGTCATTACAAGAATATTTTTATACATCACTACCCCCTTTTTTCTTTAAAGTTTAGTATAATTTAGTTTAATAAGTCAAATTAAAAATATCAGCTTCTGTTATGCTCCGCAACCTTCCTTTTTTGGGCAGATAATACACTTTTTCTAAGTCTTATCGATTTTGGCGTAATCTCCACGAGTTCGTCATCCTTAATAAAGTTTATAGCTCTCTCCAAACTCATAGGGATAACAGGCGCAAGTATTATATTATCGTCCCTTCCTGCAGCTCTCATATTTGAGAGTTTCTTCTCTTTTGTAGGATTAACATTCAAATCTCTATCTTTGTTGTGCTCTCCAACTATCATACCTTCATAAACCCTATCAGAAGGTTTAACAAATAGTCTACCTCTCGGTTCCAAATTAAATAGAGCATAAGCAGTTGCAACACCTTCTCTATCCGATACCAAAGAACCGGTAAAGCGGGATTTAAAATCCCCTTGATATTCCCTATACTCTTCAAAATAGGAATTCATTATTCCCGTTCCTTTGGTGTCTGTCATAAATTCATCTCTGTAGCCTATAAGCGTTCTTGCGGGAATCAAAAACTCAAGCCTAACCCTTCCTGAACCCTTATTTATCATATTCACCATTTTGCCTTTTCTTTGAGAAAGTTTATTGGTAACAGCACCCACAAACTCTTCATTGCAATCTATAAATAGACGTTCAATTGGTTCCAATTTTTTAGAGCCATCGTATTTGAATATAACCTGCGGTCTTCCTACGGTTAGCTCAAACCCTTCTCTTCTCATCATTTCAATAAGTATGACAAGCTGTAACTCACCCCTACCCTTTACAACTATTTCATCAGGATTATCGGTTTCTTCTATTGCTATAGAAACATTTTTTATTGTCTCTTTATATAGCCTATCCTTTATTTTATTGGATTGAACTATATCACCTTCAAGACCTGAAAATGGCGATGTATTTATAGTAAATTTCATAGCAACAGTAGGCTCATCAACCCTTAATCTCTTTAAAACAAGCGGTGATTCTTTAGAGCATACAGTATCTCCTATATTTATATTTTCTATAGTTCCTGACAAAACTATAATCTCTCCGGCTTTTGCATTTTTTGTATCCTTCAAGTTTAATCCTTCATAAATCTGCATCTTCGAAATCTTAAATGGAACTTCTTTATTATTTTTGTCTATATAAATGAGATTGTCGGATGATGAAACTTCTCCGTTTACTATTTTACCTATGGCAAGCCTGCCTAAATAATCCGAATGACCCAAGTCGCTTACAAGCATTTGAAATGGTTTGTTCTCATCATAACTTGGCGGTGGTATTTCTTCGATAATAGTTTTAAATAAAGGCTCCAAATCATCACTTTTATCATCAAGATTCTTTTTTGCTATGCCTTCTTTTGCTATAGCGTAAAGATATGGAAAATCCAATTGCTCTTCCGTTGCGTCCAAATCTATAAACAAATCATATATTTCATCAAGCACTTCTTCAGCCCTTGCGTCTTTTCTGTCTATCTTGTTTATAACTACGACTATGGTTAATCTTCGTTCTAAAGCCTTCTTTAAAACAAAACGTGTTTGAGGAAGCGGACCTTCGGCAGCATCGACTAGCAGTATAGCACCATCAACCATAGAAAGCGCCCTTTCAACTTCTCCGCCAAAATCGGCATGACCGGGTGTATCTACCACATTTATCTTTATGTCTTTATATTTAATCGAGCAGTTTTTTGCGGCTATCGTTATACCGTGCTCCCTTTCCAAATCCATAGAATCCAATATTCTATCTTCAACATTTTGATTTTCCCTAAATAGTCCGCTTTGTTTCAACATAGCATCGACCAATGTAGTTTTACCGTGGTCAACATGCGCAATGATAGCGATATTCCTTATTTTATCGTTCTTTAGCATTATATAACAACTCCTTGAAATTTATATCTCTATTCTTCTGACCTAACGGCTTTTGCGTAATCCGCCTTCAGCTCATCCATAAGTTCCTTCACCGACACTATTTTATTTATCCTATATGCATTTGAGCCGGCAAAGGCAAAACCGCTTTTAAACACGCCTTTTTGAGCGCTAATCAAAGCCTGCGTTATGCAGTATGGAGCTTTTCTATATTCACACCCTTTCAAGCATTGCCATATACATTTAAAGGGCTGTTTTTTACCTTCTTCGACATCTTCTAAAAATTTGTTTTTTATAGCTCTACCTGGCAAACCTACAGGACTTCTGATTATGGTGATATCTTCTTTTTTACAATTTACATAAGCTTCTTTGAATCTTATATCCGCATCGCATTCATGTGTAGCAACAAACCTTGTCGCCATTTGAACACCGTCAACCCCTATTTTATTAATAAACTTGTATATGTCTTCACCGGTATATATACCACCAGCCGCAATGGTCGGAATCTTTTTGTTGTATTTCTCTTCATAAACCTTAACAGCATCCAATACAGGCGGTACAATTTTTTCCAATTCAAAGTCAGGATTATCAATCTGCTCATACCTAAAACCCAAATGACCGCCGGCTTTTGGACCTTCCACAACAACAGCGTCAGGAATTACACCGTAATGTCTATCCCAATATTTAAATATTAGCGTTGTTGCTTTTGCCGACGACACTATCACGCCAAATTTTATGCCGCTTTCCTTTATCTCTTCTATAGGAACAGTCAAAGGCAGTCCAGCTCCGCAAAACAGAATATCTGCTCCAGCTTTAATAGAAGCCTTTATTAAATCGATAAACTCGGTTAAGGCGACCATTATATTTACGCCAATAATGCCTTTTTTGCTTAAAGATTTAGCTTTTTTAATCTCTTCTTCAAGGGCTAAAGTATTGGCTTCTTTCGGATTTCTCGCAAACTCTTCTCTAATAAACCCAATCTCGGCGGCGGATATAACACCTACACCGCCTTCATTAGCAACTGCACTTGCCAATGATGACATAGATATACCAACACCCATGCCACCCTGCACTATAGGAACTTCAGCCTTCAAATCACCAAAATATAATTCAGGCATTTTTTCACTCATCTCACAAACTCCGCTATTGTTTTAAGATTAAAGTTCTTGCTCTTCGGTTTCTTTATTTACGTAAACAAACAGATTCAATAAAAAACTAACGAAACTCATTATAAGGGATGCTACAAACGCAGCCCAAAATCCAGAAACATCGAACCCTCTCACTATCTCTGAGGTTATTAAAATCATTATGGTATTTATAATAAATGTAAAGGTTCCCATGGTTAGTATATTGAATGGCAATGTAAGCAAAAGCATAATAGGCCTCAAGCTTGCATTTAAAAAACCTATAAACAGACTTGCAACAACAAGGGCAACAATGCCGCTTACATATAAGCCTTTAACTATAAGTACGGTAACCCCAAGGGCTATTGTGTTTATAGCCCATCTCACCAAAAACTTCACAAACAACAAAATATCAAATTTCAATATGAATGTAAACTGTTTGATAAGGAATTTAATAAAATGTTATGCCTATTTTTGTTTTTTTTGAAAAATAACTATGGTATATTTACTGTTTAAAGAGACAAAGTGGAGGTGCTATGTGTTTAATAAACTTCAAGAAGCCAAAGAAAAATTTATTAATACCGTAGGCGCTATCGATTATGCGATAATAACAGGAACAGGCATAGATATAAAGTTAGACTCACACACAACAACTGTTCCATACTCACAAATACCAAATATACCAAAGCCTACAACACCGTCTCATAAAGGATATTTTGAATATTGCACAAAAAATTCAAAAAAAATAGTTGTTGCTTGTGGCAGATTTCACTACTATGAAGAATATTCTATGCAGGATGTTGTTTTTTTGGCAAGACTCTTGGGTATGTGTGGAGCAAAATTGGTTATATTGACAAATGCAGCCGGCGGTTTGAATCCCAATTTTAAAAAAGGCGACCTAATGATTGCAAAAGACCACATAAATATGATGGGTGCAAATCCGCTTAAAGGTAAAAACATAGACGAACTTGGAGAAAAATTTCCCGATATGAGCGAACCTTACGATAAAAAATATATAGAAATCATAAAAGATGTAGCGCTAAAAAACGCAATAGATTTAAAAGAAGGCGTGTATATAGCGGTAAGCGGACCGTCTATGGAAACACCTGCCGAAACAAGATTTTTTAGAATGATAGGAGCCGATGCCATAGGTATGTCAACTGTGCCTGAAGTCATAGCCTTGAAACATATGGGCGTAAGTTGTATGTCGATTTCCATTATTACAAATATGAATAGACCTGACTGCATGGAAAAAGCTCCGCTTGAATCGGTTATAGAAACGGCAAAATCATCTTCGGAAAAACTTTCTAAACTAATAAACAACTTTTTAGAGGTTGTACAATGAGCATCTTAATCAAAAACGGATACTGCCTAAAAGAAAAAGACGAAATATGCGATATCTTTATAGAAAACGGAAAAATTAAAAAGATAGAAAAAGACATAAATAAACAAGCAGATGAAATTATAGATGCTTCAAACTGTATAGTTTTACCGTCTTTTTGCAACGCCCATACGCATCTTGCGATGAGTCTGTTTAGAGGAATGGCAGACGACTTGGCTTTGATGGACTGGTTAAATAACCATATCTTCCCTAACGAGGCAAAATATGTAAACAAAGAGATGGTCTATATATGCTCAAAACTCTCTATGCTTGAGATGATTCGCGGTGGCGTTGGCTGTTTTATGGATATGTATTTCTTTGAAGAAGAAGTGGCAAAAGCTGCGCTTGAGATAGGTATAAAGGGTATAATTGGCGAAGGAATTGTGGATTTTGAAACGCCAAGCTGTAAAAGTGTAGACGATGCTTTATCGAAAACTGAATCGTTAAAAAGAGAATTTGAAAGCGAAAAGATAAAAGTCAGTTTTGCCCCGCATTCAACCTACACATTGTCCAAAGATAGCCTAAAAAAAATATCCGACAAAGCTCAAGGCTCCATTATTCAAATACACGCCAATGAAACTACAGGTGAAGTCGACATGGCATTGAAGGATAAAGGAAAACGCCCTATAGCATTACTTGATGAATTAGGTCTTTTAACCGACAAAACCTACCTTGCTCACTGCGTAGCCCACAACGACAACGATATAGAATTAACAAAAAAAAGAAATGCTAAGGTCATAAATGTCCCTCAAAGCAACCTTAAGTTAGCAAGTGGCATAGCACCGATATACAAAATACTTAAAAACGACATAGAAGTATTAATAGGAACCGACGGCTCGGCAAGCAACAACAACTTAGATATTATTGAAGAGTTAAGAACTATGAGCCTAATACAAAAGATAATATCCATGGATGAAACGGCATTAAACGCAAAAGATACATTTAACATGGGCACAAAATCTCTATTTGAAGATTCCGGTAAGTTGAAGGAAGGGTTTTCTGCCGATATAACAATAATAAAATTGGATTCTTTCGAAGCTACACCGATGTATGACCCTTATTCCTATTTAGCCTATGCCGCAAATTCAAGGGATGTATCTACCGTTATAGTAGACGGAAAAATAATTTTAAAAGACAGAAAGTTTGTAAATATAGACGAAGAAGAGATAAAATTTAAGGTAAAAGATATGGCAAAAAAATTGGGGGCTTGGCATTGATTTGCAAATCATACGCAAAGGTTAATCTTTTTTTATACGTCCTTGGAAAAAGAGATGATGGATATCACGAACTCTATACATTGATGCACAAGATTGATTTCTTTGATTATATAGAGATAAACAAAACATCTAAATATTCCATAGACATAAAAACAAATATTAAAGAATTAAACAATCAAGACAATTTAGCCTATAAGGCAGCTTCACTGTTCTTTGATAAGGCAAAGATAAAACCTCAAGTAAAAATCGAGATAGAAAAGAATATACCCATGGGTGGTGGCCTTGGCGGTGGTAGCTCCAATGCTGCATATACGCTTCTAACGTTAAATAAATTGTTTGAATTTCCACTATCTGAAAAAGAAATTTACGACATATCATGTTTAATAGGAAGTGATGTTCCTTTTTTTCTATGCAAAAAACCGTCTGCCATAGCAAAAGGCAAAGGAGAGATTCTTCAAGAGATTGACTGCAATACGACAAATCATCAAATTTTCTTGGCAATTCCAAGAATAAATATCAGTACAGCCTACATATATTCTCAATATTCAAAATTATTGTTGACAACAGGCAAGCCTATCAATAAAATGCCATTTGTTATCAGTGGCGGAAGGTGTGAACTTGAAAAAATCAAACAACACCTTTGCAACGATTTGGAAGAGGTGGCATTGAGCAGATTTAAAGAGCTTAAAAGTTTAAAGTCTGTTTTGGTTAAATATTTTGGCAACGCGCTACTATCCGGTAGTGGTGCAAGCATGTTTTCAATTACTAATCCGGAGGTGAAAGCAGAGGAAGGTATTGAGGAGTTGTTGGTTTCTGAAGGCATTTTTTGTAAAACAGTAAATTTCGCAGATGAAGGAAGGTAAGCTTTATGGAAATTACAGAGGTAAGAGTTAGTCCTATCGAAGGTGATGAGAAGTTAAAAGGTTTCGCCACGGTAATCTTTGATAACGAATTTGTTGTAAGGGATTTGAAAATCATTAGTGGTCAAAAAGGCTTATTTGTTGCTATGCCGTCAAGAAAAATGAAAGACGGAAGTTTTAAGGATGTTGCGCATCCTTTAAATAACGAAATGAGACAAAAACTTGAGACTGCTGTTTTAGGTGAATACGACAAGGTAATGTCAGAAGAAAAACAGGAAGAAGAAAATTAATTAATAATTCGGCTGCGAGCAACTGCAGCCGTTTTTCATGTTGGGGTATAGCCAAGCGGTAAGGCAGAGGACTTTGGATCCTCGATCGGTGGTTCGAATCCACCTACCCCAGCCATTTTATTTATGGTGCAAAAAGAGAGTGTAATGATTGACCTTAAATTAATTAGTGGAACAGCAAATATAGAATTGGCTAATGAAGTTAGCGAATATTTAGGAATACCTTTGGCTAAATCGCAAATATCAAGATTTAGCGACGGAGAAGTTTACGTTCAAATTGACGAAAGCGTAAGAGGGGTAGATGTTTTCTTAATACAATCCCTTTCATCTCCAGTAAACGACAATCTAATGGAACTGCTTGTAACACTCGATGCCCTAAAAAGATCAAGCGCAAATTCAATAAATATTGTCGTACCATATTACGCCTACGCAAGACAAGACAGAAAGGTTGCTCCCAGGGTTCCAATTTCTGCAAAATTGGTTGCCGATTTAATTACTGCTGCCGGAGCAAGTAGAATTATATCTATGGATTTGCACGCCGGCCAAATTCAAGGCTTTTTCGATATACCCGTTGACCATTTATATGCAGCACCAATACTATTGGATTATATAAGAAATATCAAAGCAAAAGAATTGGTTATCGTATCCCCGGACGCCGGAGGTGTAGAAAGAGCAAGATACTATGCAAAAAAACTTGGTTGTTCAATAGCCATTATAGATAAAAGAAGGCCTAAACCCAATGTAAGTGAGATAATGAATATCATAGGCGAAATAAAAGGCAAAACGGCAATAATAATAGACGATATAGTAGACACAGCAGGAACTTTAACTAATGCTGCAAAAGCTTTGGATAGTGAAGGTGCAGACGGTGTTTATGCATGCTGCACACATCCCATACTCAGCGGAAACGCAATAGATAAAATCAATAATTCGCCTATAATAGAACTTGCCGTTACTAATACTATAAAGTTTTCTACCAAAACACCCACAACTAAAATAAAGGTTTTATCCGTCGGTAAACTTATAGGTGAAGCCATAAGAAGGGTTTACCACAAAGAGTCATTAAGCGCTATTTTTGAATAAATAAAGTAAGGGAGTTGATGCAAGATGATTATTACCGCAAAAGAAAGAGAGCTTGGAACAAAAGCCTCAAGAAAACTTAGAAGGCAAGGAAGAGTGCCTGGCGTAATATATGGAGCAAACACTGAAAACAAACATATCGAACTTGATAAGTCTGAACTTTTGGCTGCTTTGAGAAAAAGCAGAAGAAACGATAAATTTGAGATAGAGATAGAAGGCAAAGACAAGCATGAAGTTATAGTAAAAGAGATACAATGGCATCCAGTAACAGAAGAAATAAGACATATCGATTTTTATAAACTTACTGAAGGACGACCTGTAACACTGTTTGTTCCTGTAGTAATAAAGGGCGAAGCAAAGGGTGTTAAGCTTGGTGGAGATTTATATCAGCCAAGAAAAAAAATCATGATAGAAGCTTTGCCTGAAGCTATCCCAAACGAAATAGTTGTAGACGTTACCGATTTGAATATTGGAGACGTTGTTCATGTATTTGACCTGGATATACCAGAAGGTGTAAAGGTTAAGTCAACCAAAAACTTCACCGTAGTAGCTATCTTGGGTAGAACAAAAGAAGAAGAGGAAACCGAAGAAGAAGAAACAGAAGAGATGGAAGAAACTCAAGAATAACAATAAATGTATTTAATTGTCGGATTAGGCAATCCGGGCAGTAGGTATGCATTAACTCCACATAATGTGGGGTTTATGGTTTGCGACCTACTGTCCTTTTCTTTTAATTTTAATTTTAACCAATCAACAAAATTCAAAGGTCTTATAGGCAAATTTTCACTTCAAGATAAAAAAGTTATAGTATTAAAACCCACCACATATATGAACCTAAGCGGAGAGAGCGTAGCTTTAGTTTCCAGCTTTTATCAAATAGAGTTAGACAAAATTATCGTAATACACGACGATATAGATATGGATTTTGGTAAAATAAAGATAAAAAAGGACTCATCAAGTGGCGGGCACAAGGGTATAGAATCGATAATAAACTCTTTGGGCAGCAAAAACTTTGTAAGAATAAAGATAGGCGTAGGAAGAGAAGGAAACCCAAAAGAGTATGTACTATCACAATTCAATACTGAAGAATTAAAAATAATAAGGATTGCCATAGAAAATGCAAAAGAGGCAGCCTTAACAATATTGGAATATGGTCTTGCAAAAGCCATGAATAGTTTCAACAACAAAAAACCTTAAAAACTCGAAAAAAATTCATTTAAGCACTATTATTTTATTAGGAGGGTATCTTGAAAGAATACAATATAGCCATAGTAGGTGCAACTGGAGTTGTCGGAAGGGAGATAGTGTCAGTTTTGGAAGAAAGAGAACTGCCTGTCAAAAATCTAAAATTTATAGCGGGCGACAATTCCATAGGTTACAGTTTGTCATATAAAAACAAAGAAACATTTACAGACCTTATCGATAAAAATTCATTCAAAAATATTGATATAGCCTTTTTTTGTGCAACAAAAGAGATTAGTAAAGAGTTTGTAAACTTAGCCACAGAAAGCGGCAGTGTGGTTATAGATATTACAGGAGCCTTTAAAGATGAAAAAGAAATACCTATGGTTGTGCCAGAAATCAATAAAGACGATATAGACTTTTATAAAAATAAAGGAATCATAGCTACACCAAGCTGCTCAGCAACCGTTGCTTCTTTAGTCCTGAATGCTATACATAATAAATACAAAATTAAAAGAATTATAGCTTCTATACACCAATCCGTTAGCGAGTTTGGTATTGAAGCAAGTGAAGAGTTGATGATGCAGACAAAGGCTTGGTTTGAGTTTGATTATGATAATATTAAACCTAAGGTATTTAATAAAAAGATAGCATTTAATTGCATACCCAACACATTCAATATAAATAAAAACGGATATTCTGAAGAAGAAGAAAGATTTATAAGCGAAATAAATAAAATTCTTCATTCAAACATAGCAATAACGGCAACTTGCTTTATAGCTCCAATATTTAGAGGTCATACAGAATATATAAATATTGAAACGGATAAGCCGTTTGAAATAAAAGATATAAAAACATTGCTAAAAAACTCCAACGGATGTAAAATTATTGATAATCGAAAAGAAATAGGGTATCCTACCGCAACTGATGTTGTAGACAAAAATGAGGTGTTTGTGGGTGGCATAAGAAAAGATTTTTCTACACAAAACGGTTTAAGTATCCACTTGGCGGCAGACAATCTAAGAAAGGGTTCAGCGTTAAATGCCGTTCAGATAGCCGAAATTTTGATTAAAGAATATTTGTAGGAGGTAGAAGGTGGCTAAATTGTACAATGTTGCAGTAGTTGGTGCAACAGGCGCCGTAGGCGAAGAAATGTTAAAAATTTTGGACGAAAGAAATTTTCCAATCAAAGAGTTAAAACTTTTAGCATCCAAACGCTCAAAAGGCAAAAAAATAAAGTTTAAAGATAAAGAATATACTGTTGAAGAAACAACAAAAGACGCATTTAAAAACGTTGATATAGCGCTATTCTCAGCTGGAGCATCAAGAAGCAGAGAGTTTGCTCCATATGCCGTTGAAGCAGGTGCGGTTGTAATAGATAACAGTTCTGCTTTTAGAATGGATGATGATGTTCCGTTGGTGGTTCCTGAAGTAAATCCTGATGATATATTCACGCATAAAGGAATAATAGCAAATCCAAACTGCACAACAATTATTATGCTTATGGCAATAAAGCCTTTATACGACTATTCAAGGGTAAAAAGAATAATAGTTTCAACATACCAAGCAGCATCGGGAGCAGGTGCTCAAGCCATGGAAGAGCTTAAAATGCAGGCTATAGCGTGGGCAAAAAATGAAAAATTACCAATAGAAAAATTCCCGTATCAATTAATTTTTAATGTTATTCCGCAGGTTGATATTTTTTTAGATAACGATTACACAAAAGAAGAAATGAAAATGGTTAACGAAACAAGAAAAATGCTGCATGATAAAGACATTTTGGTTTCGGCAACATGTGTAAGACTACCGGTATTTAGAGCTCATTCCGAAGCCGTAACGGTAGAACTTGAAAACGAAATAACAAAAGAAAAGGCTAAAGAATTAATAGACAATTTCCCTGGCGTAAAGGTTGTTGACGATATAGAAAATAGTGTTTACCCAATGCCTTTGTTTGTTAGCGGAAAAGACGATTGTGAAGTTGGAAGGATAAGGGAAGATTTGAACGGCAAAAATTGGCTATCGTTCTGGATTGTTGGAGACCAAATCAGAAAAGGAGCAGCCCTAAACGCCGTTCAAATAGCTGAAAAACTTATAGAAAAAGATAATTAAGGAGGGTGTAATGGAAGGAATAGCTATCAAAAAAATTTTGGCTCCCACGGATTTATCCGCAAATTCCGAATATGCTATGAAATACGCAAAATTAGTGTCTGAAACATTCAAAGCAAAGTTGTACATATACCACTGTATAACAGACATTAATGCAGCAGTAGGGTATGTACCATCTCTACCAGCAGAACAAATCATAAATTCTATGAAGGAAGAAGCCATAAAAGAGATAGACCATCTAAGAAACCGTTACAACATCAACGGTAATGCTGAAGTTGTAATAGAAGTTGGAGATGCAGCAAGAAAGATAGTGGAATTTGCAGATAAAAACGACATAGATTTAATCGTAATGGGTGCACACGGTAAAAGCGGACTTGAGAGATTTATGTTTGGAAGCGTAACTGAGAAGGTTATGAGACTATCGTCAAAACCTGTTTTAGAAGTAAAAATGTAAGCAAAAAAGGCGAAGCGCTTTCGCTTCGCCTTAAGTTTAACCTTCTTTTTCTTGTTTAGATTCTTCAATAATTTTTTCAGCTATCTGTTGAGGCACTTCTTCATATGTAGAGAAATGATATTTAAAGAATGCCCTTCCGCCTGTTATAGACCTAAGCGATGGCGCATATTCAAGTATTTCGGCTTGCGGAACAAGCGCTCTTATTCTTTGATAACCTTTCTTATCTTCGTAAGGCTCCATTCCAAGAACCCTGCCTCTTCTTGAATTCAAATCACCTATAACATCGCCCATATTCTCGTCAGGCACATACACTTCCATTTCAACTACAGGCTCAAGCAAAACGGGTTTGCATTTCACAACACCATCTTTAAAAGCAATAGAGCCCGCCATTTGAAACGCCAAATCGCTTGAATCAACAGGATGGTATGAACCGTCTACAAGCTTAATCTTTATGTCAATCATAGGATATCCAGCAACAACGCCCTGTTCCATCGCCGCTTTTATACCTTTTTCTACGGAAGGTATAAACTGTTTCGGTATAGCGCCACCAACAATCAAATCTTCAAACTCAAAGCCACCGCCTCTTGAAAGTGGCTCTATTTCTATGACACAGTCTCCAAACTGACCATGTCCTCCTGTTTGTTTTTTGTATCTACCGTGAGAACGTGTTTTTCCTTTAATTGTCTCCTTGTAGGCAACCTTAGGCAATTTTAATGTAGCCTCAACGCCAAACTTGCTCTTCAATTTCGACGCTGTAACTTCAAGGTGCATAGCTCCCATACCTGTCAAGATAAACTCTTTCGTTTCATCGTTTCTCTCAAACTTTAAGGATGGGTCAGACTCTATCATCTTGCTGATAGCCGCACCCAGTTTTTCTTCATCTCCCTTCGATGTTCCATAAACCGCATAAGAGATAAAGGGCAAAGGCATCTCAACAAAATCACAAACAATATCAGAACCTTTAGTAGATATTGTATCGCCAGTTTGAGTTACCTTAAGTTTTGCAACGGCTACTATGTCTCCCGCTGTAGCTTCTTCAGTTTTTGACAAATTTTTACCCTGCATCAGTTGCAAAGCACCGAGTCTTTCTTCTTGGTCTTTATTGACGTTAAAATAATTGGAGTCGGATGAGAATGTTCCAGAACAAACCCTTAAAAGACTCATCTTACCCAATTGAGGGTCATTGTAGGTTTTAAATACCAAAGCTACATCCTTATCATACTCTTCCTTGGGAGCAGGAAGCAAATCAATGATAGAATTCAATAGTTGCTCACTACCCAAACCCTTCAAAGCAGAACCTATTGTTATTGGATAAAACGATGCTTCTTCAATGGCTATTTTTAGCGTTTTAACAAGAACATCCTTATCAAGCTCTTCACCTTCCAAATATTTTTCCATCAGTTCATCGTCGTATGTGGAAATTTCTTCAACCAATTCCATATACTTTTCTTCAAGCATATCACTCAAATTGGAAGGAACGTCTATTTCTCCCTTTTCATAGTCATAAGCTTTCTGTTCAAGTATATCAACATATCCTTTAAACTCATTATTCTCAACTATAGGAAAATGCAACAAAAAAGCCTTTTCACTTAAATCGTTTTTTATGGAGTCAACAGCTGCATTTACATCAACATCTTCCTTATCCAATCCGTTAAGATAAAATAAGACAGGTTTCTTTTCCCTTTGCGCTTCGGCAAAAAGCCTTTCTGTCTGAGCTTTTGAACCGTCTTTTGCATCAACAACCATCAAAACTGAATCACCCGCCCTGATACCACACAAAGCATCTGCTATAAAATTATGATATCCCGGTGTATCTATAAAATAGATTAAATGCTTCTTCCACTGTGTATTTCCTACTGCCAATTGAAGCGATATTTTTCTTTCTATCTCTTCAGAATCAAAATCCATTGTTGTATTACCTTTATCGGTTGAACCCTTTCTCGTGATTTTTTTTGTTAAAAACAGAATATCTTCTACAAGAGTGGTTTTCCCGCAACCTCCGTCGCCACAGACGGTTACAACCCTTTTTTTGTCAATATCTACTCCCATATAAAGAATACCTCCGATTTAATTTTTACAAACAATCCTTTAATGCTTTTTTGAATTCTTCTTCTGTTCTTTTTGCTCTTAATTGTTTGCTTCTTTCTATATAGTCTTCAATTTTATTTTCTTTTGTACTTATATGATTAAACCAATCATTAATCATATCCTTATATTCCGGATGGTTCTCGCTGTTGCTCTTCATAATTGAGTCCTGAAGGTTATATCCGACTATAGTGTCGGTTATATCAAACGCATCGTTATAATCTACAAAATGCGCACTGGTTCCCGTTATAGAGTAAACTCCCGGTATTATTTCAACGCCCTTTGTATTTTCAACTGTATAGTAACCTATTATAAGATGTTGAGTGTCCTTTTCGTAAGGTTTGTAAATAGCCCTAAAGAGAACATAAATTTTATCGTACTCTTTCTTCTCTACAATCTTTTCTACTTCTTCAAAGTAAAAAACATAGTCTAACTTTCCGTCAACATTAAATCCTTCTAAA
This sequence comes from Desulfurellales bacterium, assembly GCA_027064065.1. Taxonomy (GTDB): domain Bacteria; phylum Campylobacterota_A; class Desulfurellia; order Desulfurellales; family Hippeaceae; genus JALWEJ01. Next base: position 8,034 of record JAMOQJ010000012.1, on the reverse strand, counting down.
TAGGGTCCGTTTTCATATTCACCTTTCTTGAGCGGATTTAAACCCAAAATATCCCTTAGGATTAAATTTTGATTGCCTACAAGAGAATCACACTCCTTCGGCAAACCCGGTAAGGCGAAAAACGGTACGCAAATGGTAAGAGTTTCCATGGGCAACTACTCCTTTCTTCGTTTAGATATAGCCTTATTAAACATATAACTCTCTATCTGAAAGAACTTTTTAAATCTATTCTTAACTAAAAATATATTAGATTAAATACCGTTCAATATCAAGAAAAATTTCATTATAATTACTCAAAATAAAACTATACTAAATCTAAACCCTTGATTTATTGGTTATTATAACGCCTACTATAACCAAAACGCCTCCTGCAATTGTAGTTAGCCCCACCTTCTCATGCAACATAAATGATGAAGATATAACACCGAATACAGGTACAAGGTTTACAAATATACTTGTTTTTGCAGCACCAAATCTTTCAACTCCCTTATACCAAACACTAAATGCAAAAAGCGTAGCCACAAAAGCCATATACAAAACGCTTGCCCAAGCAACAAAAGGATATGAGAACGTATTTTTTACACCATCTTCAAAAAACAATGATAAAGGAATTAAATACAATGTTCCTAAAATTGTAGATAACGCTACCGACTTCGAATAGCCTATGACACTTATTATTTTCTTTCCTAAAACTGAATAGACCGCCCATAAAAATGTTGCAATCAACATAAAAATATCGCCTAAATTAAATGAAAAATTTAATATAACATCTAAAGAACCGTGGCTTATGATTATCAAAACGCCAAATAAGGATATTAATATGCCCAAACCCATGAAAAAATTTATTTTCTCTTTCAAAAAGACTGCTGCTATTATCGTAGTAATTATCGGGTTAAACGAAGCTATTAAAACGGAATTTGAAGCAAGCGTAAACTTTAATGAATAAAGATAAAAAAAGTTGTATATGGTTATTCCGCTCAAGCCCATCATTGAAAGCGGTATAAAATATTTTTTCATATCAGAAAGAATATTTTTATCCTTTTTGTTCAAGATAATAATGAACATAACAGAGGTAATAAAAAACCTAAACAGAGCAAATGTAAACGGCGGGATATAATGAATACCGATTTTAGATATAGGAAAACCGACACCCCACGCAAACGTCGCTAAAAAAAGTAAAGCTAAAACTGATATATCTTTCATAAACTACCCTTCCTTAATTCTCCACAATAAACAATTTAGAATATGAAAAATAAAGGTTTATGCAAACAAAATTTTACTCAATGTAAAATTTTGTTTGATTTTTCTTGAATGTATCAAAAAATCTTATTATAACTTATATGTAAACTACAATCAAAAAAGGGAGGTTTTATGATTCATTACAGTAAGTTGGGTTTTGTTAATACTAAAGATATGTTCAAAGATGCAATAGAGAAGGGTTATGCTGTTCCTGCCTACAACTTTAATAATATGGAGCAGTTACAAGCCATTATTACAGCATGCACCATGACGCAATCTCCTGTCATCCTTCAGGTATCAAAAGGCGCAAGAAATTATGCCAATCAAACGCTTTTAAGATGGATGGGGCAAGGAGCAGTAGAATTTATGAAGGAGTTAGCAAAGGAGAATAATTTAAAAGAAATTCCTATAGCCATGCATTTAGACCATGGCGATAGCTTTGAGCTATGCAAAAGTTGCGTTGATATGGGTTTTTCTTCTGTGATGATTGACGGAAGCCATCTGCCGTATGAAGAAAATATCGAACTTACAAAAAAGGTCGTTGAATATGCTCATCAATATGATGTAACCGTAGAAGGAGAATTGGGTGTTTTGGCAGGCATAGAAGATGATGTCAAAGCCGAAGAGCACACATACACAAATCCAGACGACGTTGAGGATTTCGTAAACAGGACAAAAGTAGATTCATTGGCTATAGCCATAGGAACATCTCATGGCGCTTATAAATTTAAATTAAAGGAAGGAGAAGAAGTTCCACCATTAAGGTTTGATATCCTTGAAGAGATAGAAAAAAGAATCCCTGGATTTCCAATAGTGCTGCATGGAGCATCAAGCGTTCTTCAGGAATATGTAAAAATAATAAATCAGTATGGCGGTAACTTAGAAGGTGCTGTGGGTGTGCCTGAAGACCAATTGAGAAAAGCTGCAAAAAGTGCGGTTTGTAAAATCAATATTGACTCAGACGGAAGACTCGTTATGACGGCTAAGGTAAGGGAAGTTTTATGGAATAAACCACAAGAATTTGACCCAAGAAAATATTTAGGTCCAGCAAGAGATGAGCTTATCAAGATGTATGAAAGAAAAAATAAAGAGGTTTTAGGTTCGGCATTTAGGGTATAATTATTCAAGGAAGGGCTTAAGCCTTTCCTTATCTTAAATAAAAAGGATGGAGTGATAAACCTTCACAAGAGATAAACATATTCAAATTATGAGGTAGAAATGAAAAAAATGCCAGAAGTTTCAAGAATGGAGAGTTTATTTGACTACACGTTTAATATCGACTATCAACCTAAATTAGACTACAAAACTAATTACGGTTTCATTAGGAGTCTGTGTACAAAAAATTTGGTAGATGATGTTAAAAATTACATATCTTCTGTAAACAATTTTAAAAATTTTGTCCAAATAGGAATTGGCGGTAGTGCACTCGGAGCTACATCTTCCATAGAATTTTTAAATGGCATATATTTTAACTACACAAAAGATAAAAAGTATTTTGTTTTGGATAATATAGACCCGCAACGATTGAAGTTTGTGCTCTCTTTAAATCCACATGAAACACTATTTCATATAGTATCAAAAAGCGGCTCAACAACTGAAACGATAGTGCAATTTGCCATTATATACGAATCTTTAAAAAAGACACTAAAAGACAATATACATAATCACTTTGTATTTACTACATCGCAACATGGATTTTTGTATGAATTTGCCAAAGAACATAACATCAAAACCTTTTTTATACCTGATGATACAGGTGGCAGATTTAGCGTATTTACATCTGTAGGACTTATTCCCATAGCTTTCTTTGGGAATGATATAGAAACATTCATAGAAGGCGCAAAAACAGCCGTTAGGTCATATAGAAACGGTTGGAATTTTCCAAATGACTTTACGAAATTTACCTTAGGAGAATACAAAAAAGGCAAAAATATATTGGTTATGTTCGCATACAAGGATTCATTATACGGTATCGTAGATTGGTTTAGGCAACTTTGGGCAGAGAGTTTGGGAAAACAAGAAAAAGGTCAAACCGTAATAAAGGCTTTGGGCACAACAGACCAACATTCGCAACTTCAACTCTATTCAGATGGAAAAAAAGATAAGGTTATTATTTTTTTGGACACGGTAGCAGACAGTGATTTTATTGTGGACGAGATTAAAGGTTTTTCATACCTTAAAAACAAGAAGGTTACAGAAATTATGAGTACCCAAAAAAAAGCAACCTTCAAAGCCCTAACAGAAAAAAATGTCCCGTGTGGTGATGTATTCTTAAAAGAAAAAAATGAATTTTCCTTAGGGGCATTGTATATGTCTCTAATGATTGCAACAGCAAAAGCTGGAGAAATTTTAGAGATAGACCCTTTTAATCAACCGGGTGTGGAAAAAGCAAAACAATACACAAAACAGTTGTTAACGGAGAAAAAAGATGTGTGAATTAAGCTACTCTACCAAAATATACTACGACGATACAGACGCAGGTGGTGTTGTATATTATGCAAACTATCTGAAATTTTGCGAAAGAGCCAAACAGGAATTCTTTCTAAAACATTCGTGCGATTTGTTTAAATTGCACTACGAAGATATATACCTTGTAGTCAAAGAAGTAAAAGCCGAATACATCAAAAGTATTGAACTGGGTGAGAATGTTGACGTCTATGTTTGCGTTAAAGAGCTTAAAAAAGCTAGTCTTATACTACATTTTGATATAAAGGTGGATAATGAATTAAGGGCTTCAATAGACATACTGTCTGTGGCAATAAAAAAGGGTTCAAAAATAACACGACTGCCGGAATGTGCAAAAAACCTTCCGGTAAAATAGGAGGAAATATATGTCAGTGTTGGTTGAATTTGCCATGTTTCCAACTGATAAAGGCGAAAGCGTTAGCAGTTATGTAAGCAGAATCATAAAAATGTTTAAAGAAGGAAATGTAAATTATAAATTAACGCCTATGGGAACGGTGTTTGAAACAGAAACAATGGAAGATGCACTCAACGTAATTAATGCAGCTTATAAATGTTTAGAGCCTGACTGTAACAGAATTTATTCAACTATAAAATTCGATATAAGGAAAAACGTTAATAATAGAATGGAGCAAAAGATAGCATCTATACAGAAAAAAATTGGAGAAGTGAATAATTAGAAATCTACAATATCCAATATATCTTTAGGTTTCTTTATGATAAAATCAACATCGTAGTGTTGCAATATGTTTTTGTTTCTAAAACCGTAAGACGCCCATGCTATTTTTAGATTTGCAGACTTTGCAGCCATAATATCGCTCTCTGAATCGCCTACAAGCATGCTATTGTCTATATTGAGCTTATACCTTTTGGCAAGCTGCAGTATCTGCTCAGGATGAGGTTTTTTGTTTTTATAAGTATCTCCTCCTACTATATCCTTAAAATAATCACCAATATTCAAACCTTCAACAACCTTATAGGCAAAAACCTCACTCTTATTGGTAACTATAAATAGTTCATATTTTTTATATAGATTGTTGAGCACATCTTCAACGCCGTCGTATAAAACGGTATTGTCCAAAAGGTGATTGTAGTAGTAATTTAAGAAATAGTCAAAAAAATCATCAAACACATCCATTTTATTTTGAAGTGTCAAACAATCTATGAGCAGTTGTTTTACACCTGTTCCAACAAACTCATAAATCTTTTCGTTTTTTATGGGCAAAAGATTAAAATGTTTTAAGGCTGAATTGACGCTATTTGCTATATCAAGTTTTGAATCTATAAGCGTACCGTCTAAGTCAAAAAATATAGGTTTCATAAAAAAGAAAAGCTAGGCACAAACTGCCTAGCTAAATTTCTTAAATACTACAACTGCGTTTGTGCCGCCAAACCCAAATGAGTTTGACATTGCATAGTTTATATTTCTACTTATGGCTTCATTCGGAGTATAAAACAAATCACATTCATCATCTGGGTTTTCAAGATTCATAGTAGGCGGAATTGTAGAATTTTTAATTGCAAGTATGCTGAACACAGCTTCGACTCCACCCGCAGCTCCCAATAGATGACCTGTAACTGATTTTGTTGAACTTATAGCAAGCTTATAGGCATGCTCACCAAATATCTCTTTTATGGCTTTTGTTTCTATTATGTCGTTAAAATGGGTGGATGTTCCGTGAGCATTTATATAATCAACCTCAGTTGGCTCTATCTTTGCATCATCCAAAGCCATTTTTATAGCATATTTTGCGCCTTCGCCGTTTGGGTCGGGTGCTGTAAAGTGATAAGCATCATCACTCATACCAAAACCCGCAAACTCAGCTAAGATTTCCGCACCTCTTTTTTTAGCATGCTCATACTCTTCAAGTATCAACACACCAGCACCTTCAGCTATAATAAACCCATCTCTATCCCTATCAAAAGGCCTGGATGCCTTTGTCGGTTCATCGTTTCTTGTAGATAAAGCCTTCATGTTGGCAAAACCAGAAACAGCAAGAGGCGTAATCGTAGATTCACTACCGCCACAAACCATAACATCAGCATCACCGTAAGCTATTGCTCTTGCTGCTAATCCTATAGAATGGGTTCCCGTTGCACATGCTGTAACATCGCTAAAGTTTGGACCTTTTAACCCAAACTGCATAGCTATATTTCCGCTTGCCATATTAATCACAGCAATTGGAATAAAGAACGGAGATACGCCTTTTTGACCTCTTTTTAAATACGCTTCATTGTACTTTTCTATAGTACCTAAACCACCTATACCCGAGCCAACACTAACACCTACCCTAAAAGGGTTTTCTTTGTTTATATCTATACCAGATGATTCCAAAGCCTCTTTTGATGCGGCAATAGCATAAAGAGAAAAAAGGTCTATTTTTTTTATATCTTTTTTGTCTACATATTTCGCAGGTTCAAATCCTTTAACCTCTCCGGCTATCTGAACGGTAAGATTGCTTGCGTCAAATCGAGTTATTTTATCTATACCGCTTACGCCTTTGCAAGCATTCTCAAAACTCTCCTTGGCGCTTAAGCCTACAGGCGTTAAAGCTCCAACACCTGTAACAACAACTCTTCTCATATCTACAACCTTATTTGTGTTGTTCTACGTAGTCTATAGCATCCTGAACCGTTTTAATCTGCTCAGCATCAGAATCAGGAATATCTATACCAAACTTCTCTTCCATTGCCATTACAAGCTCAACCGTATCCAAAGAGTCAGCACCCAAATCCTCTACAAATTTAGCTTCTGGTTTTACCTCTTCTTCATCAACTCCCAACTGTTCAATGATAATCTGTTTTACCTCATCTGCAACTGACATAATCCAAACCTCCTCTATTTTTTATATATACAATCCACCACTAATATTGATGGTCTCTCCGGTTATATATGAAGCTTCTTCGCTTATTAAAAACTCAACTAAATTTGCTACATCTTCAGTACTGCCAAGTCTTTTTAACGCTATAGAGCTCACAAGCGTTTTCTTCTGTATTATATTTAACTTCTCTGTCATCTCTGTTTCTATAAAACCGGGTGCTATAGCGTTCACCCTTATATTTCTTGAGCCCAATTCCTTTGCTAAGGATTTTGTAAAACCTATTAACCCAGATTTTGATGCTGCATAGTTTGATTGTCCAGCATTACCCATAAGTCCGATAATACTCGAAATATTAATTATCACGCCAAACTTATTCTTAATCATCCATCGAGAGACATGCTTTGTGCAATTAAAGGCACCCTTCAAATTAACATCTATTACTTTTGAAAATTCCTCTTCGCTCATCTTTAACAAAAGATTGTCCGATGTAATCCCGGCATTATTTATTAAGTAATCAATCTTTTTGTATTTTTTTATTATTCCATCAATAGCTGTTTTAACTTGTGAAAAATCAGCAACATTAAATTTATACAATTCGCACTCGCCGCCATCTCTTCTTATCTCTTGTTGAAGAGCAATAGCCGCATCGTCGCTACTCGAATAATTTACAAGCACAACTATACCCTTTTGCGCAAGCTGTCTTGCTATTTGAGCACCTATACCCTTTGATGCGCCTGTGATTAGCGCTACGCTACCTGCAAACTTCATATTTTATCCTTATAACCATTATAGCTTTCTAAGTCAACAACATAATTTATATTTGCTTTCCTATAATCCCTTTTGAGCATTGCCGAAAGAACGTTTTTAGGACCAAATTCTACAAATTCACTACACCCTAAATCAATAGCCTTTTCTATGTTTTGAATCCATTTTACAGGTTTTGTTATCTGCTCTATCAAGTATCTTTTTATCTGTTCCTTGCTTTCTATTACGTCTGCATAAACATTCTCTATAACAGGCTTTTTTGGGTTTTTAAGAGCTATCTCGTCCAAGACTTTAGCCATTTTATCTTCAACCGGTTTCATTAAATTGCAATGGAAAGGAGCGCTAACGTTTAGCGGAATGGCTTTGCCTAAACCTTCCTTTTTTGCTTCTTCCATAATTCTTTCTACGCCTTTTTTATATCCTGATACTATAACCTGATTTTTGGCATTATAATTTGCTATATTGCAATAGCTATCGTCAGACTCTTTAGAAACCATCTCGCAAATCTCTTCAACTCTATTGTGATTTTTTGTTAAAATTGCAGCCATAGCACCTACGCCTTCTTTCACAGCTTCCTGCATAAATTGGCCTCTTTTATGGACAGCGAAAACGGCATCGGCAATATCCAACGAACCAGAAGCAACCAAAGCAGAATATTCACCAAGAGAGTGGCCTGCACTAACATCAAAATCAAAATCTGTCTCACTTTTTATTAATTCATATATAGCTATCGATACGGTTAAAA
>JAMOQJ010000011.1 GCA_027064065.1 Desulfurellales bacterium | reverse complement strand
AGTTTTTTAGCTATACAGTTGTTTTCGTATTACAATTTTAGAAAAAGGGTTCGTGCAGAGTCTTTAAGAAAAAACAGTGCCGTTTTGAACTATATTATTAAGCAGAAGGAAGATACGCTTAAGTCTATAGCCATTCAGTTGAGTTCTTCTTCTGTTACCATAGAAGCTTACAAAAAGAATAACCCAATGCTTTTAAAGAAGGAGTTTTTGCCATTATGGAAGAAACTTAGAAAGGAAGGCATTGTTTATGAGATACATTTCTTCAAACCGCCGGCTGTTAATTTTTTTAATTTTTCCAATTTTTCAACCAACCTGAAGGATGTATCCGATGTTAGAAGTGATGTCGAATGGATAACTTCATCATTTACAAGCAGCAGTCATCTTTTGATATGTAAAGTTTTTCCCGGGATTCGTGCTACATATCCTATTATAGATGAAAAGGGTAAATTGTTAGGCGGAATCTCTGTCGGCAATAGGCTTGATAAGATTGTCTATGATATAAAAAGACTAACCAATCACGAAGCCTTTATAGTGTATAAAAACAATGTTTTACATCATCTTATTCCCAAGGTCTATAAATCATACATAAAAGACAAGCTAACAGTCAACGACTTGGTTGTTGGTGCAACAACAACGCATTTATCTCAGCCTGTTCTTGAAGGTTTTGATTTTAATAGAAAAAGTCAATTTGTAAGATTGGGAAAGATTGATTATCTTTTAACCTTTTATGAGCTAAGAGATTTTAACAGTGAGCTAATCGGTTATGCGGGTATATTAAATAATGTAGTGCCTGTAAGGAATCTTTTTATAGAGCAGATTATTGCTTCATTGGTTTTGTTTATAGTTGCTGCTTTCTTAATATACAACCATCTTTATAGGTATACCGAAAATATACTGAAGAAGGTAGAAGAGATTTTTACGGTCTCGAACAATCTAAAAGAGAAAAACTTTAAAATCTTGGAAGATATGAAGGCGCCTGAAGAGAATTTGGAGAGTGATGAGTTGGATGTCTTAAAACATAATGTAATAATAATGGGAGAAGAGCTAAAAAGGTTTTATATGGAATTGGAAGAGATTATAAACAAAAAGACTGAAGAATTAAGAAAACTTTACAAAGACCTTAAAGCCAAAAATAAAGAATTGACGCATCAGCTTTACACCGATTATCTAACAGATTTGCCAAACAGAAACGCAGTAACAAGAGATTTGGAAAAAATAGGAAACGCTGTGCTTGTTATTATGGATATTGACAGTTTTAAGCGTGTAAATGATTTTTACGGCGTAAATATCGGCAATGAGATATTAAAAGAGTTTTCAAAAAAGCTGAAGTCTATTGCAGATATGTTCAATTATAGTATTTACAGGATAGCCGGCGATGAGTTTGCTTTTGCAAAAGAGTGTGATGATGATGTTGAATCTATAAAAGATGAGATAAAGAAGATAGAAAAAAGAATAGATGAGATTGTTATAAAATTGGATAAATACGACATAGAAGTATCGCTTGGTGTTACAATGGGTGTGGCGGCTTGTGATAAAAATCTGCTATTAGAAAAAGCTGATATGGCACTAAAGTATGCAAAAAGCCATCAGCTTTCGTTTGTATTCTATGATAAGGAACATAAAACAGAAGAAGAATTCAGGGATTACATAAAATGGCAGAAGATTCTCAAAAGAGTGGTTAATCAAAAAAGCGTCGTTCCCTATTTTCAACCTATAGCCGATAATAATCTCAATATAATAAAGTATGAATGCTTAATGCGAATTGCAGACGGTGATATAATTTACAATCCTTCACAGTTTTTGAAGCCGGCAAAGGACTTAAAATTCTATTTGGCGCTTTCAAAAATAATGTTTGAGAAGTGTTTTGACTATTTTAAAGACAAAAGCGTATCTTTTTCTATAAATGTGAGTGTCTATGATATAGTAAACGAAGAGATGGCTAACTTTATTGTAGAAAAAATAGAGAATTTTACGGATACTAAGCGAGTAATTGTAGAGATAACCGAATCTGAGAGTATAGAAAATTTTGACGAGACGCTAAACTTTATCAACAAGATAAGAAAAGCCGGTGCAAAGATTGCCATTGATGATTTTGGAAGCGGCTATTCGAACTTTGAATATATCATAAAGCTAAAACCCGATTATCTAAAGGTTGATGGTTCGTTGGTTAAGACGATCGATACAGATAGAGATATTTACCTTGCAACCAAAACAATTGTAAAATTTGCAAAAGAAATTCAGATTAAAACAATAGCTGAGTTTGTGTATAACGAAACGATTTTTGAGATTGTCAAGGATATGGGAGTTGATGAGTTTCAGGGCTATTTTATAGGTAAGCCAACGCCAAAAATATAGCTAAAAAAACTTGATTAAAATTTTATTGCTTTAAGTAGCATTTTTGGCGATTTCTTATAATCTCAAACAGTGTAAGCGATAACAATAGCAACGATATTATCCAGTAAGTGAAAAGTTTGTTTTTGTAGCTATATAAAGGTGTTATAGGATAGACGCCGATAATATAGTAATCACTGTCCGTTAAAGGATATCTTATTAAAAATAGGCATTTGTCATTTAAGTATTCATTTTTGCAGAGAAAGTTGTCATCGACAATGTGATAACTTATATCTTTTATCGTAGAGCGGTTTCCCAATATATGGTTTTTTAATGCAAATTGAGCATTCTCTTTGTTGCAATGTATGCAACTATTTTCAAATTCATCTGGACCGAATAAGACAAGTCCACTTTCATGAACCAGCATTATATTTTCTTTGTCAAGGGAATCTAAAAATTTTGTCAAATTGTATTTAAAAGCCAAGACACCGATGATGTTCTTATTATCTTTATCATAGACAGGAAAGCCGAAATATACTCCGATTTGTCCTGATGTAACACCTTTTGCTATAAAATAGTTGATTTTGCCTTTTAAGGCATATAAAAAATACGGCCTAAATCCGTAATTTTTTCCAAAAAACTTCCAGTCAGAAGCTATGATAGTTGTTCCTTCTTTATCAAGAAAATACACCTTATCTGCTTTGTAAATATGAGCCAATCTTAAAAAATGAAAGTGTCCATTTTTGGTATCTTTATCAAAAATTACTTTTCGTGTTTGTGGCATCATAAGTGCTGATTTTAAAAATGTTTCAAAATATTCAGTGGTAACTTCAAATCTTTGGTGGATGTTCCATGTTTTGTTTGTTAGTTGCAACAGCTGATTTTTTTGAAAATCGTTGAATGTTTTTGAGATAACAATTCCTGATAGGATTATGAGAACAAAATATAATACGATTAATTTTATTGGCAAGCTGTCTTTAAACCATCTTGAGTAGAGTTTGTGAAAGGCAAAGCTGATAACAACAAATTCTGCAATAAAAAAGGCGATATCGTTATAGAAGATATTCAAAATCAACACGGCGAAGTATAATGTAGCGGCAAAGTAGAAGGGCGTCTCTTTTTGTTTGGTTTTATAATAGCTTATTAGGAATAGAATTATAGCTATAAGAATCAATGAGATGACAGCAATGTTTTTCTGATGGATAAGAAGAACAAACATTTGGGATATTAATAACGATAAATTAAGATAAAAATACGACAAGGTATCACTTGTTTTTTCTAATGTTTTTTCTAAGCGTAGGTAAAATATAATGTAAGAAGCGTATAATAGACCTATTAAGACATAGACAAAAAGCGCTATCTCTAAAAATGAACTCCAGATAAAAGAGTTGTCAAAAATCATGGCTTGTTTACCACCTCATCAGCTGAATAAAGAATAGTGTAGTGAATGGGTAGTTTGCATTCTTTTGCTCTTTGAGAGTTTATTACAATCTCGTAGTTTTTTGTGTATTGAATAGGCAAATATCTTAACGGAGTGCCATTTATTGCACTTAAAGCTATTTTGCCTGCCTGTCTGCCCATCTTGTAAAAATCACTGCCAAGTCCGCCTAACAATCCTAAGTATGCTACCCTTGTATTTGGAAATATTGCAGGTATGCTCATTTGCGTTTTCAGAAAGGGTATAAGTTCGGTAAAGCTAAAATATCTTTTACTCTTTTCATCCCACACTTTCATTGTGAAGGGAAAATAGGCTTTAATATTGGGATTTGCTTTTATTTTTTTAATTTTAGATTTTAGTTCTTCAAGTGATGTTATTTTAAAATTGATAATACGATTTTTATAGGGTGAGTTGTCAAGTTCTTGATATAGCTGTTTGCGTAGGATTAATGATACCTTGTCGTTTGAGTAAATCGCAGCAATCTTGTAATTTTCATCTTCAATCCAGCTGTCGAGAAATTGGATACCTTCTTTTGCAAATATGTATTCATAGACGCCTGTTACATTCTTTGTAGGTATGTTATCTTTTAAGAA
>JAMOQJ010000010.1 GCA_027064065.1 Desulfurellales bacterium | reverse complement strand
TTTTAATTTTAGATGCCAATTATAATATTTTTTGCTAATATAATGCCTTAGGCGATGTTGAGCAATGAATTTAAGTTGGTTTTAGGTTTGAAAGCGTTTTTGAAAAAAGAAAACCGGTATTGAAAAACAGGTGGGTCAACTGTTATGAGTTTGGAACTTTTGTTTATAGGTTTTGTAGCCGCTTTAACGCCAGGTCCTGATATATTTTTAGTTATACAAACAACGCTAAATAGGTCTCTTAAGGCGGGATTAGGTGTATTAAGTGGCATTTTAACGGGCAATCTTATAGTCATATCGGTTTTGTTTTTTGGATTTTCATCGTTAGGGAAAAACCTATACTTTCAAGCCGGCGTGTCGCTTATAGGCGGGCTGTATCTATTGTATGTAGCAAAAGAGATATTTACACACAGAAAAGATGAGATACATACAAGTAAAATCAACGCAAAAAATCTATACTTAAAAGGCTTGTATGTTAATTTATCAAATCCAAAAGCCATAATATTTTTTAGTGCCATTTTAACGCCGTTTATACATAAAAACACAATGTTTTTGGAATTTTTATCACTTTTTATAGGCATAGTAAGCGCTTTTTTATTTGCTATATTTATTAGCGATATCTTTAGAAAAAATCTCTTAACACCACAAGTATCTCTCTATATAAACCTATTTTCTTCGGTTCTATTTTTTATATTTTCCGTAGAGCTATTAAGATACTCAACACATAAAATACTGAACATATTGGGATAAGGTATGAAGATATTTATAAATAGTCTTGGCTGTCCGAAAAATACCGTCGATACTGAACTTATGATAGGTTATCTCAAATCTTTTAACGATATAACAACAGTAAAACACATGGAAAACGCCGAAATTATTTTAATCAATACATGCGGATTTATAACGCCCGCAAAGGAAGAATCTATAGACGCAATAATGGAAGCAATTGAGGCAAAAAAGGAAAATCCAAATATAAAAATAGTGGTTGCGGGATGTTTATACGAACGATACAAACTTGAATTACAAAGGGAATTGCCTGAAGTAGACCATTTTATAGGTGTATATGAGTTAAAAAACATTACAAAAGTACTTTTACATAAGGAATTTAATCACCAAAAACCCTATCTTTTAAGAGAAATAATTACACCAAAGCATATAGGATACCTTAAAATAGCCGAAGGCTGTTCAAATGGATGTTCATTCTGCGCAATACCCTTAATCAAAGGCGGCTTTAAAAGCAGAAATGAAGATGAAATTATTGAAGAAGCAAAAAATCTAACCGAAAAAGGCGTAAAAGAGCTTTATATAATAGCCCAAGACACAACGGCATATATGTTTGACAAAGGCATAAAAAACGCATTATTGGAACTGTTATTGCAGCTTGAAGATATAGATAACCTAAAGTGGATACGCCTTATGTACACCTATCCGTCAAATATTACCGACGAACTAATTGAGTTTATCTCATCATCAAAAAAAACCTTGAACTACATAGACGTACCCTTGCAACACATAAGTAACAACGTCCTTAAATCAATGAATAGACAATATACAGAAAAAAATGCTATTGAATTAATCAATAAATTAAAGGAAAATAACATAACCATACGCTCTACGTTCATTGTGGGTTATCCTAATGAAACGGAAGAAGATTTTCAAAAATTATGCAATTTTATAGAGACATACGAACTCGACTGGGTAGGATTTTTCAAATACTATCACGAAGAAAACACACAAGCGTTTAAATTGGAAGATTTGGACGACGACACAAAGACAGAAAGACTAAACATAATCGAAAGCATACAAAGAGAAATCTACGAAAAGAAACATTCAAGATTTATAGGTAAAGAGTTTGAAGTTATTATTGACAAACTATCAGATGAATTACCGCAATATTTCGAAACAAGAATGAAACGCAGCGCATACGAGATAGACGGCATCGTATTTTTAGAACAGAATAAAAAAATAAAACCGGGCGACATCGTAAAAATTAAAATTGACAATATGATAAACAATACCGATTTTGTTGCTTCTTTAGTTAAAACTTGACTTTTTAAGCCTAATCGTGCATCTTTTATATGACTTTGTAGTCAATCTATTTGAAAAGGAGGGTCGATGAATCCTCAGTTGTTTTTAATGGTTATACCGTTTCTTTTAGCCGTTGTAATTCATGAAGTATCACACGGATACGTAGCGTATAAATTGGGAGACAACACGGCAAAATTCATGGGTAGGCTTACGCTCAATCCTATAGCCCATATAGACATTGTGGGAACTATAATTCTACCGCTTTTTTTGCTTATTGCCCATTCGCCCATACTATTTGGCTGGGCAAAACCGGTTCCTGTAAATTTCTTTAACTTAAGAAACCCAAAAAGAGATTCGGCATACGTAGCGCTTGCTGGACCGTTATCAAATATTCTTATGGCAATAGGATTTTCTATTCTGTATCATATTTTTTTATTTCTACCTATACCATATATGCAGCAGCCATTAATATTGACATGCGTATACGGCGTCCAATTAAACCTTATATTTGCTTTCTTTAATCTTATACCGATTCTACCACTCGATGGCGGGCGTATACTTGCGGCTATAATGCCAAACCATCTATCTTACAAATTTTCCAAGATTGAGCCATACGGTATGTATATAGTCATAGCCTTAATATTTTTGGGTGCATTCAATCTAATTTACTATATGTTTGTGATGCCGATATCCAATCTGTTGCTTTTTTAAGGAGAGTGTAAAATATGAAAAACAGCGTATTAAGTGGTATGAGACCGACGGGCAAACTTCACCTTGGCAATCTTTACGGAGCGCTTGCAAATTGGATAAAACTCCAAGACGAAGAATACGATAGATTTTATTTTGTTGCCGATTGGCATGCCCTAACCACAGGTTTTAACGAATCAAAGGAAATTCCAGACAACACAATAGAAATGGTTGCTGATTGGCTAGCTTTTGGTCTTGACCATGAAAAGGATACGATATTTGTTCAATCGCTTGTTAAAGAGCATGCCGAACTGTTTTTGTTATTATCCATGATTACGCCTGTCGGCTGGTTAGAGAGAGTGCCATCGTATAAAGACCAGATTGCCCAACTTGGAAAATCAAAAACGTCAAACTACGGATTCTTAGGATATCCCGTTTTAATGGCAGCAGACATCATAATATATAAGGCGTCTTTTGTCCCTGTTGGTATTGACCAGGTTGCGCATTTAGAATTTACAAGGGAACTCGTCAGACATTTCAATAACAATGTGGAAAAGGAAGTATTTGTAGAGCCGAAACCATTATTGACCGAAGTGCCAAAAATTTTGGGACTTGACGGCAGAAAGATGAGTAAATCCTACGATAACGCTATATACCTATCCGACACCAAAGAAGAAACAGATAAAAAATTAAGGGTTATGTTTACCGACCCACGAAGAAAAAGAAAAACCGACCCGGGCGTTGCCGAAGAATGCGGCATATTTATGCTTCATAAAATATTTACAGAAAAAGATAAGCAGGAAGAAATAAAACAGGCTTGCGCAAACGCTACGATAGGTTGCGTGGAGTGCAAAAAGATGTTGAGCAAAAACCTAAACGACAAACTCGAGCCTGTAAGACAAAAAAGAGAAGAACTGCTTAATAAACAAGATAGCATAAAAGAAATCTTGATAGAAGGCTCAAAAAAAGCCCAAAAGGTTGCAAAAAATACGCTTGACGAGGTGAAAGATGCAATATTTTCAAATAGAAGAATTGGATAAAGCAATTGAGCAATGTTTTATAGACAAAACAACAAAATTAAACAATTTAACCGGATTAAGTTACATAGTAACACACATTCTAAAACAGCACAAAAGATATGAAGAAAACTGGAGTTTGGTTGTATTCGATACAAACATAGAAAAATATGTTAGAGCCGAATGCGATAACATAAACCAAACAGATATAAATCTTGCTGTAGCAAAAACCCTAACCGATATATGCAGACAAAGCGATATATTGGCTTTCTGCGGAAATTCAACATTTTGCATACTCTCAAGGGTTTTTGAAGGTGATGACACGGTTAGATTTGCAAACAAGATTCTAAAACACATAACAAACATACAATACAAAGACTGCAAAATAGAAATTAACACACAATTCGGTATAACATTTTCAAAATATGAAGACTCTACACAAAATTTCTTTAAAAGAGCAGAAAGCGCCCTCTTAAAAGCTCAAAGCTCAAAAGAGAGCGTGGTTGTTAGTGCTTGATTATTTATTTAAAAATGTTTTGTCTATAAAATTTGTATCGTATGTATTTGTTATAAACTCTTTACTGGTTAAAATTTTCTTAAAGAAAGGTATACTTGTCTTTATTCCGTCTATTACAAATTCATCTAAGCATCTAAGCATTCTAATGCGAGCTTCTTCTCT
>JAMOQJ010000009.1 GCA_027064065.1 Desulfurellales bacterium | reverse complement strand
TTTGGTGCTTCTTTAATTGATATTATATTAATCCTTTTATTCTTAAGCTTAATCATAGCATCATTTTTATTGATTGCTATAATTTCACCTTTTCTTTTCTTGCCTTTTAAATCCGTACCTTTCCATTTAAAATATGGCATGTTGGCTCCTTACATTTGTGAATATTTTATTTTATCCAACTCTCTTTGCAGAGCTTTTTTATCTATTGAAGCATCCAAAGCCGCTTCGTATGTTATTAATCCTCTCTTATATAGAGTTAATAACGACTGATTCATAGTCATCATGCCTGTTTCTGCTTGTCCCATCTGCATTGTGGAATATATTTGAGGAATCTTATTCTCTCTAATTAAATTCCTTATTGCCGCATTAGGTATCATTACTTCCATTGCAAGAACTCTGCCTTTTTCATCTTTTCTTTTAATTAATGTTTGAGTTACTATACCTTGTAAACTGACGGATAATTGAGTTCTCACTTGAGATTGTTGGTTTGGTGGAAATACATCTATAATTCTGTTTATGGTTTCAGGCGCTGAATTTGTATGCAGTGTAGCAAAAACCAAATGTCCTGTTTCTGCAGTGGTTAATGCAGCCTGTATGGTTTCCAAGTCTCTCATTTCGCCTACGAGTATAATGTCAGGGTCTTGACGCAATATATGTTTTAGCGCAGACTCAAATGTAGGTACATCGCTTCCTATTTCTCTTTGGTCGATAAGTGCTTGTTCGTGCGAATATGTAAATTCAATGGGATCTTCTACTGTAATTATATGCACTTTTCTTTCTTTATTTATTTTGTTTATTAAGGCAGCTAATGTTGTCGATTTACCGCTTCCAGTTGGGCCTGTAACTAAAACTATTCCTTTTGGAAGATGGGCAAATTGCTGAACAACCGTTGGTATACCGAGTGTTTCAAATGGTGGTATTTCATAGGGTATAACCCTGAAGGCTCCTGCTACGGTTCCTCTTTGTATATAAACATTTGCCCTAAATCTTGATAATTTTGAAACACCGAATGAGAAGTCTACGTCAAAATTTTCTTCCAATTTTTTTCTTTGAAGCTCTGTCATTATGCTGTAGCATAAATTTTGAGCGTCAGCTGCTTGCAATGCTTCATACTCTTCTATGTCTATAAGTTCACCATTAACCCTTATTTTAGGTTTTGCTCCAACGGTAATGTGTAAATCCGATGCACCCCTATCTATCATTATTTCCAAAAGTTCAACCAAATCCTTTGGTTTTTTGAGTGCTTTATCCATTATTTCCATGGGTTATCTCCTTTTTTAAGAAAATGTTACATTCATTACTTCTTCTATTGTAGTTACGCCTTCCTTTATTTTCTTTAATCCGCTCATTCTTAAGGTTGACATACCTTCCTTTATTGCCTGCTCTCTCAATTCTGCCACTGATGCTTCATGAAGTATCATTGTTCTTAAGGTTTCACTAACGGGCATAACTTCATAAAGCGCAACCCTTCCTTTATATCCAGTATTATTACAGTAATCGCAACCTTGCCCTTTAAAAACTTTTACAGTTTTTGCATCTTCTTCGCTAAATCCCAACTCCATCAAAGCCTTAGGTGGTACGTCAATCTGTTTCTTGCACTTTGGACAAATTCTTCTTGCCAATCTTTGAGCCAAGATGAGCACCAAAGATGATGCTATAAGATATCTTTCTATGCCCATATCAACCAATCTCATTACAGTTGATGGTGCATCGTTTGTGTGTAGTGTTGAAAAAACAAGGTGTCCTGTTAGAGCACTCCTAATGGCTATTTCTGCGGTTTCTGTATCTCTTACCTCGCCGACCATTATTATATCAGGGTCTTG
Organism: Desulfurellales bacterium; assembly: GCA_027064065.1. Lineage (GTDB taxonomy): Bacteria > Campylobacterota_A > Desulfurellia > Desulfurellales > Hippeaceae > JALWEJ01. The sequence continues at coordinate 2,611 of JAMOQJ010000009.1, read as the reverse complement.
ACGTAAAAATGAGCGTAGGGCTTCAGCAAAGGTTAAACCTATATCTTCTTTTATGTGAACTTGATTGATGCCTTCCATATTATACTCGACAGGGTCTTCAGCTGTCATTATATTAACGTCTTCTTTGTTGATTTTATTGAGTGATGCATATAATGTTGTGGTTTTTCCACTTCCTGTAGGTCCTGTAACCAAAATCATTCCATAGGGTGAGCTGATAGCATTTAGATACCTATCTAAGTCGTGCTTTTCAAATCCCAAATCTTCTAAATTTACCCGCACGCTGCTTCTGTCTAAGATTCTCATAACGGTTTTTTCTCCATATATTGTTGGAAGTGTTGAAACCCTTAAATCTATATCTTTCCCTGCCGTTCTTATTCTTATTCTACCGTCTTGAGGTAGTCTCTTTTCCGCTATATTTAGTTTTGCCATTATTTTAAATCTTGACGTTAAGGCTGGTGCTACGGCTTTATGTAGTTTCATAAATTCTTTTAATTTGCCATCCACTCTATATCTAACCCTTAAATCGTTTTCATACGGTTCTATATGAATATCGCTTGCACCATTACTGATAGAACGAACCAATATTGTATTTGCTAATTTAATAATGGGTTCTTCTGAAGATTCCTCTTCTAAATCCTTTACGTCTTTATCATCTTCCATATCCGATATGATGTCAAGATTTGAATTAACTTCGGTTAAGGAATCCATAATCGTGTCGAGTTCTTTGGATGTTCCGTAATATTTGTCTATTGCTTTTAAAATAGCTGATTCGTTGGAAAGATAAGGGACAGCGGTCATTCCAGTTGCAAACCTTACATCGTCTAAGGCGAATATATTTGTTGGGTCTGAAATTGCTACTTCTATTTTATTTCCTTTTATTGCTATTGGTATTAAGGTATATTTTTTTGCAATTTGTGCCGGTATTTTTTCTATAACTTCCTTAGGGATATTGATAGAAGATATATCTATAGGTTCTACACCATACTGTTTACTCAAAAAATCGTTTAGGGTTTTTTCGTCTACAAAACCCTTTTCTATAAGGATTGAACCTAATTTTTTGTTGGTTTTTTTCTGCTCTTCAAGTGCTTCATCAAGCTGCTCCTGCGTTATAATTTTATTCCATAGTAGAAGTTGGCCTAAAAGGGTAGTCATAAAATTTATCTTATCCTTTCAATATTTTATATGCTTTTTTTCTGTCAAACTCAATCTCAGTCCAAATTTTAAAAGAATAAAAAGCCTGTTCTATAAACATATCTAAACCGTTAATGGCATTTAAGCCTTTTTGCTTTGCTTTTTTTATTAAAGCGCTATCCTTGTAGATTATATCCAATACTTCTGCTTTATCAATATAATTTATATCTATTGGCAAACTGTCATCCTTCAATCCTACAGATGTGCAATTTATTATTACATTAGAGGATTTTAATATTGTTTTATCATTTAATGAGCCTATATCCATATCTATAAATTTTTCCATTGATTTTTTTAAGTTATCTGCGTTTTTTTTGCTTCTATTTAATAAGTTTATGTGTTTGATACCCAATTTATAAAGAGCGTATACTATAGCTTTTGCTGCACCGCCAGCTCCCAAGACCGTAAACTTTTTCTCTTTGTATAGGTTTATATTATTTTTAACCATATACATAAAACCAAGATAATCCGTATTATACCCATAGAGTTTTCCTTTAACGTTTTTTATCGTGTTTACCGCACCGATATTTTGGGCATCAACATCTATCCAATCTAAATAATCTATCACCTTTTCTTTGTAAGGAATTGTAATATTTGCTCCGTTTATATTCAATGATTTCATGCAATCCGCTATATTATTGTGATTTTCTGTTTCAAATGCTAAATAAACAGCATTTATGTGGTTTTGTATAAACATTTCGGAATGCAACTTTGGTGATAAGGTATGTTTCAGTGGATATCCGAATATTCCGTATAACTTAGTTTCAGCGCTTATAAACATTAACAATCCTTGAAAACTTGTCTTTTATTGTAAACTTTATACATAAATCAGCTTTAAAATCAAGTATTTCAGGCCATTCAACAATTATAATTCCATTTTTTGTAAAATATTCCATTACACCTGATGTTTCCATATCGTATTTTGATTGTATCCTGTATAAATCTATATGAAATATATTGTTTTTATATTCGTTTACAATAGTGAATGTTGGACTTCCTTCAAATTCCTTATCAGAAACCCCTAAGTTATTTAGAAGAAATCTTGCAAAAGTAGTTTTTCCGCTTCCCAAATCGCCTTTCAAAAAAATTAAAAAATTTACTTTTTTTGATTGTTGTATGAGTTTTGCTATAAAAGCTGCTAATGTTTGTGTATCACTTAATCCTTTTAAGGTGTAATTTATTCTATTTATCATGGTAAAATTTATATATTTAAACGAAAAATATTTCAAGTTTTTGATGTTTTTTGCTCTAAAAATGCAGTTTTTCCTTATCTGTTTGCCTATTTTCTTTAATTTACTTTTCCCCTTGACAAACTGCTCCATTTGTATTATATTCCCTTTTCGTCGCTTGACGACATGTTCTTTCAAAAAGCCAGATAGAAGAATAACAAAGCCCTTGAAATAAGAGTTTTAGCAAAGAA
>JAMOQJ010000008.1 GCA_027064065.1 Desulfurellales bacterium | reverse complement strand
ATAGAGCTTATAACGCTTAAAGGACTAAAAGCCCTACAAAAAAGTAAGATTGTCATTTATGCCGGCAGTTTGGTTAATAGGGATATCTTAAATTATGCAGATAATATGATTGCATCCTACGATTCTTCGTCTATGGTTTTGGAAGAAATAGTAGATTTAATAAAAACCTCAACAGATAAAAACCTTGATGTCGCAAGACTGCATACAGGCGATGCGTCTTTGTATGGAGCTATATTTGAACAGATTGTAGAGATTGAAAAACTTGGCATACAATATGAAATAATCCCGGGCGTTACAGCGCTTTTTGCAGCTGCAGCTTCTATGGGAGTTGAACTCACATCACCAAACATATCTCAAACTGTAACAATAACAAGGGTTGAAGGCAAAACGCCAATGCCTAAGAATGAAAACCTAAAAGACATAGTATCGCACGGCGGAACTTTTACATTCTATCTTTCCATATTAAAGCTAAAAGATATAATTAACACATTTTTGGATAAAGGTTTCAAAAAGGATACACCTGTTGCTGTGTGTTATAGAGTGAGCTGGCCGGATGAAGAGATAATTTTTGGCACTCTCGACAATATAGAAAAAAAGATGGAAAATAAAAAAATAAATAGACAGGCTTTGGTAATTGTTGGTGATGTTTTAAGAAGAAACCCAAAAAAATATTCAAAACTATACGATAAGGACTTTTCGCATGGATTTAGACAATAAGGTTGCTATTATAGTTATAAGAGAAAACGGATACAAAATAGCAAACAGAATTTCACACAAATTAAATAGCGTTATATTTATAAAAAAAGAAACAGAGATAGACGGTGCTCAATATTTTAGTGATTTAAAGACTGTTTTTAAGAAAGTTTTTTTTGAATATAGATATATTGTCGCCATAATGGCTCAAGGTATAGTGTCAAGAATGATATCGGGCCTACCTAAGAATAAACATACCGACCCAGCCGTAGTGGTTGTAGATGAAAAAGGCAGATATGCAATTAGTATGCTTTCAGGGCATGAAGGCAAAGCAAATAAACTCGCATTTAGCATTAGTTCAATTATAGGATGCGAACCTATTATTACTACTGCAACAGAAGCAAATAAAACATACGTAGCAGGTATCGGTTGCAGAAAAAACATAACAAAAAAACAGGTAGAAGAAGCGCTTAACAAGGCTACATCTCTTGCTAATATCAATATAGATGACTTACGGCTTGTTGCAACCTGTTGGCATAAAGAAAATGAAGAAGGACTTATTGACGCTATAGAAAAACTAAATCTTAATATGCGTTTTTTGCCAAAATTTCTATATGAAAACGAACTTTATAACTTCAAAGAAACAGCCGCATCTAAATATCTTAATATTAAAAACGTAGCTGAAGCATCGGCTTTAATTGCTTCCAAAAATCCGAAATTTATTTTAAGAAAAACTGTTTTTGACGGTGTTACTGTTTCTATAGTAAAAGAGGAATTACCCTAATGGGCATTCTTTTTGTTGTAGGAATAGGTCCTGGAGACATATCTTTAATAAACAGACAGGCTCTATATGCAATTGAGCAATCAGACTATATATGCGGATACGAAACATACATAAAACAGATAGAAAATATCATAAAAAATAAAAAAATCTACTCAAATAAAATGGGTAAAGAAAAAGAAAGGGTTAAAGAAGCTCTTGATTTAGCAAATCAAGGTTTTGTGGTAAGTTTGATAAGTGGTGGAGATGCATCTTTATACGCTATGGCTTCACTAACCCATGAACTTAATATATATGATAATATCAAGATAGAAATAGTTCCCGGCATTACTGCCGCTTTGGCAGCATCAGCCAAACTTGGAGCACCAATAAGCGATGATTTGGCAATTATTTCAATGTCTGATTTGCTTACATCCTGGAATATCATAAAATCAAGAATAAATGCGGTAAATATAGGAGATTTTGTTTGTGCTATCTATAATCCCAAAAGCTCAAAAAGGACGAAACAGATAAAATACGCTATAGAAGAATTTTATAAAAAAAGAGGCAATCTCTTATGTGGTATAGTCAAAAACTGCTTTAGAGATAATGAAGAAATTAAAATTTGCACACTTTCATCATTCGATTATAATTTTGTAGATATGTCTTCTATTGTAATCGTAGGTAATACAAAAACGTATAAAAAAAATAATATCTTAATAACACCGAGAGGATATCTATAATATATAAGGTTTATTGTTTCATTGAATTAAGAACTAAAATTTCATATAATTTTTGGCTATGTGGAAAAAGGTAATTGAAAAATTAAGAAAACAAGCCGACACTGAAGACTTAGAAAAACTGTCTTTAATAGAGCCTGTAAGTATAGAGCCTCAAAAAATTAGCCTAATGATACCGAATAACGATATAAAAAACCTAATAACAGAAAAGTATAAAGACAGCATAACATCTATACTAAAAAGTAATTTTGGCGTAGTACCGACTATAGAATTATTACTAAAAGAAGAAGATATATCAAACTTAAACCCAAAATATATGTTTGAAAACTTTATAGTAGGACCAAGCAACCAATTAGCCTACGCAGCAAGTGCAGCCGTGAGCGAAAATCCGGCAAAAGCCTATAATCCCTTATTTATCTATGGCGGTGTAGGACTTGGTAAAACCCATCTTTTACACGCAATAGGCAATACAATTAAACAAAAAAATAAAAAAGCCAAAATACTCTATATTTCAAGCGAAGAATTCACAAATGAACTAATAAACTCAATACAATACAAAAAAATGAATCAGTTCAGAAATAAATACAGAAATTTAGACTGCCTATTAATTGATGATATACAGTTCATTTCATCAAAAGAAAGAACAGAAGAAGAATTTTTTCATACATTTAACACGTTATACGAAAGCCAAAAACAGATAGTCATAACAAGCGATAAATCACCAAACGACATACCCGATATAGAAAATAGGCTAAAATCGCGTTTTAACTGGGGTCTAATAGTAGATATTCAGCCACCAGAATTCGAAACAAGAATAGCTATTATCAATAGAAAAGCCGAACTGTTTAACCTAAATTTAGAACCCGAAATCGTTAATTTCATAGCATCCAATATCAACTCAAATGTAAGAGAAATAGAAGGAGCACTAATAAAAATATCAGCTTACAAATCCATAATGAAACAAAAAGTAACGTTAGGCCTTGTGGAAAATATCCTTCAAGATATCGTAATAAGAAAAGAAAAAATGCTAACTGCAGAAAACATACAAAAAACCGTAGCAAGACATTTTAATATAACAACAGACGAACTAACATCATCAAAAAGAACAAAAGATATACTCATACCAAGAGAAGTAGCAATGTATCTAACAAGAAAACTAACCAAAAACTCTCTACCTGAAATAAAAGCAAAATTCGGCATAAAAAGTCACGCAACCATAATAAACGCATGTAAAAAAATAGAAAAAGAATTAGAAAAAAACGCTCAATTAAAGGAAAAAGTAGAAATAATAGAAAAAGAGATAAAGGATGTTTAAAAACCTTTCAATTACAAAACACTATAATAAAATTTCTGTCAACAAACCAATAAAACTAAAAGTTATTAACAATATTAACAAAATTATTGACAAATATAGTAAAATAAAACACACTATTACAACAACAAAAAACATTATTTTAAACAAAAAGACAGTACTTACTACTGTTTCTAATTTAAAATATAAAAAAATATAAAAGGAGAGATTTTATGTCAAAAACAATAAACATTAACACAAACGAAATGAAAAAAATGATGCAAAATGCGACACTAACCACATCAAAAGAAAAAGACAGCATACTATCGAATGCCTTATTAGAAATAAACACATCTGAAATTAAAATCACATCAAGAAACAATATAGTAAAATCAATACAAAAAGTAGAGATAGAGCCTCAAGATATAGAAGCAAATCTCATTATAAACCCAAATATAGTATTCAACATTCTCAAAGAACTAAAAGAAGAAACAACAGAAATTACAATAGAAGAAAATTTAATAAAAATTAAAAACGGCAAATTTAAAACAACAATAAAAACGTTAAACAACGAACTATATCCCGAAGAACAAAATGAAAAAGGAGAACTAATAACAACAATCGACTTCAACAAATTAAAACATCTATTCAAATCATCTATACCCTATCCCGACAAAAATGATGTATCAAGGGAGTATACAGGAATCTTTACAGAAATTGAAAACGATAAAATGAAAGCATCATCAACAGACCACTTCAGGCTAATAAATATAGAAACAGATATAGACAATAATAACAAAACCATATCCTTTATTATAGAACACGAAGGAGCTTCGGTCATATCAAAAATAGACATGGAAGAAACTGTAGAACTGTACAAAGGAAACAATACAATAACAATAAAAGATAATCTAAGGGAAATACAATCAAAATTAATAGAAGGCTCGTTTCCCAATTATCAAACAATTTTATTAGATGAAACTAATAATTACGTAATTATGGAAAGAAATGAATTGCTCAGTTCAATAAAAAGAGTCTCAATAACAAACCAAAACAACGAAATAGAACTTGAGATAAAGCCAAATGAAAAAATCCTTACAGTAACATCCAAAAACCAGGAAGGCGAAGAATCAATAGATGAAACATCCGTCACACAATCAAACAACGATAATGAGATTAAAATCAAACTCGACTCACGCTTTGCCATTAACTTTTTATCTCAGGTTACCACAAATGATATAAAACTATTTTATAGAAGCAATGAAGAACCAATAATGATGCAAGCTAAAGAAGAAGAATATATATATAACTATATAATGACTCCAATAGTAGAGTAAATGTATATAGACAACATATTCTTCAGTAATTTCAAAAACTTTGAACTAAAAAACATAAAAACAGATAAAATAAATATAATACACGGAAAAAACGCATCGGGTAAAACAAACACAATAGAAGGTATATACACAATCCTAAACGGACATTCATTTAAAAGCAAAAATACACCACTACAAAAGGACATAACAAAAAAAACCGTATTAAGTGCAACAATAAACAATACACAAAATATATATGTAGAAATATATAAAGGAAAAAAAAACCTAAAATTAAACACAAAGCGTGCAACAGCACTATCTTTTAAAAAAAATTTTCCTTCAATTTTGTATTCCATAGATTCATTCATTTCATTCAAAGATAAAAAATACCTATTTTCACTTTTTGACAGAAATATATTTATAGATAATACAAAGATAGCAAATATGCTTATAGAGTATAAAAAATTAATAAGGATTAAGAAGGAAGCGATATATTCAATCAATAAAGATTTAGAATTCATAAAATTTATACATGAAAAAGTTCTTAATTTAATGAGAAGTATCTCAACAGAAAGGGTTAAGTCAGTAGAAATTATCAATTCTATCATCAATAAAACACTCAACAACTTTACAGACAAACAGCTTTATATAGAATATAAGCCATATGATTACGGTCAAAAAAACATATTAAAGGAAGAGCTATTAAAAAAAAGACTTATTACATCACTCAACAAAGACAAAATAAATATCCTACTAAACAATAAAGATATATTCACATATGCATCAATAGGCGAAAAGAAAATTGTTCTTTTATCATTAATTTTATCAATAGTATTAAGATATAATGAAAAAATAAAGCCTATACTCCTTATAGATGACTTGGAAGGAGATTTAGACGAAGATTCAAAGAATATATCATTTAAAATAATAAAAGAACTACCAAATCAACTATTTTTGACAACATTGGGTGAATATTTATATAATGACGCTAATATTATACGGTTGTAAGGAGTGAAAAAATTGGAAAACTATACAGCAAGCAGTATTAAGGTTTTAAAGGGTTTAGAAGCCGTTAGAAAAAGGCCGGCTATGTATATAGGCGGAACATCTATAGAAGGACTGCACCATCTTGTTTATGAAGTCGTTGACAACTCAATAGATGAAGCAATGGCCGGTTATTGCGATACTATAAACGTTTATATAAATGAAGATAATTCAATTACAGTTATTGATAACGGTAGAGGAATACCCGTAGACATACATCCGATAGAAAAAGTCCCAGCCGCTACGCTTGTTTTAACAACACTTCATGCAGGTGGAAAATTTGATAATAAAAACTACAAGGTATCCGGCGGACTACACGGTGTGGGAATTAGTGTTGTAAATGCTTTATCGGAGAGTCTATGTGTAGAAATTAAAAGGGACGGTAAAATCTATAAACAGGAATTTGAAAGAGGGATTCCCAAATACGACCTAAAAACAGTAGGAGAAACAAAAGAAACGGGAACGTCGGTTACCTTTTTACCGGATAAAGATATCTTTGAGACAACAGAGTTTAGTTATGAAATACTAATTAAGCGATTTAGAGAGCTTGCATTCTTAAATAAAGGTTTAAGAATAATTCTAACCGACAGAAGAAGCGGAAAATCGGAAAATTTATACTATAAAGACGGTCTTATATCGTTTATTGATTATATAGGAAAAAACAAAACAAAGCTATTTGAAGAGCCGATTTACTTTAATATAAAAGAAAAAGAAGTATCTGTAGAGATGGCTATGGTTTACACCGATAGTTATTCGTCCACCATCTATACGTTTGCAAACTCAATCAATACCGTAGAAGGCGGTGTCCATCTTTCAGCGTTTAAGAGCGTTTTGACAAAGGTGATAAATAATTACGTTAAAAAGAACAATATGGTAAAGGGCGATATAAATTTTTCGGGAGACGATGTAAGGGAAGGTATTATAGCCGTTTTATCGGTAAGACTACCCAATCCGCAATTTGAAGGCCAAACAAAAACAAAGCTTGTTAATACGAATATTAAAAACGTCATACAGACAAGACTCTACGATAGATTAAGCGAGTATTTTGAAGAACACCCGCAGATTGCAAAATCTATCATAGATAAGGTATCGAAAGCCTATTCTGCAAGGGAAGCAGCAAGAAAAGCGCGCGAACTTGTAAGAAGAAAAACAGTTTTTGAAACAAAAGGATTGCCCGGAAAACTAGCCGATTGCCAAGAAAAAGACCCTGAAAAAACAGAATTGTTTATAGTTGAAGGTGATTCTGCTGGCGGTAGTGCAAAACAGGCGCGCGATAGGGTTTTTCAGGCTATATTGCCACTTAAGGGTAAAATCTTAAATACCGAAAAAACAAATTTGACAAAGATTTTAACAAGCGAAGAGATAAAAAACATAGTTACGGCGATAGGAGCAGGAATCGGCGATTCTTTTAATATAGACGATGTAAGATATCATAAAATAATTATAATGACGGACGCAGACGTTGACGGAAGCCATATTCAAACACTTATATTGACGCTCTTTTTTAGATATTTTAAGGAACTTATTGATATGGGCTATGTTTATATAGCGCAGCCGCCTTTATATAAATGCAAGATAGGAAAAAAAGAGTTTTACGTAAAAGACGAAAAACAGATGAAGGAATTTTTAATCAATAAGGGTATAGAAGACTTCACGCCGATAGTAAACGAAGAAAAGATAGACACGGAAGAGTTTAAAAAGATAGTAAACAGGCTTTTAGTTTATGAGAATATGGTTGATAGATTGACCAAAAAATATGGAAGTGAAGAGATAATAAGATGCTTGTCTATAATGTCTCCAACCTTGGAAGAATTGAATAATACAACAGAATTTCAGGATAGATTAAATGAATGTTTAAAAGCTAACTCTTCTATATTCATTGAAGAAATAGAGTTTCAGGACGAAGCAATAGTATTTAAATATGTATTTGACAACGAAAAAAAGGAGATGTTTATAAATAGGGATTTCTTTAATTCACACGAATTCCAATTGATAACAAAATATGCTCCTTCCAAAAACCTGTTAGGTTCGCCACCTTTTAAGGTTTTGGTTAAAAATGAAGAGATGGAATTTAAAACAATTAAAGATATGATAAACCACATAGAAGAAAGAGCAAAAAAGGGTCTTGAGATACAACGCTATAAGGGTTTGGGTGAGATGAACCCTGAACAGTTATGGGAAACAACTATGGACCCAGCAAAGAGAAATATGTTAAAGGTTACTATAAATGATGCTCAAAAAGCAGACGAAGTCTTTAATCTTTTGATGGGAAATAGAGCTGATTTAAGAAGAGATTTTATAGAAAAAAATGCAAAGTTTGTAAAACATCTCGATGTTTAGGAGTGTGTGTTAATGAAGGATTTATTTAACGATAAAAATATTATCCCAATAGATATAGAAGATACAATGAAGCAGTCCTACTTGGACTACTCGATGAGTGTTATAGTAGGAAGGGCAATTCCAGACGCAAGAGATGGTTTAAAGCCCGTGCATAGGCGAATTTTATACGCCATGAAGGAGTTAAATCTCGATTTTAACAAACCTTATAAAAAAAGCGCCCGTGTTGTAGGCGATGTTATAGGTAAATACCATCCACATGGCGATATGGCAGTATACGACGCACTCGTTAGAATGAGTCAAGAATTCTCTATGAGATATCCTTTGATAGACGGTCAGGGAAACTTTGGCTCAATAGACGGTGATTCACCGGCAGCTATGAGATATACTGAAGTAAGACTGTCAAAAATCGCCCAAGAGATGCTTAAGGATTTGGATAAAAACAGCGTAGATTTTATACCAAACTACGATGAATCTATGAATGAACCGTTGGTTTTACCGAGTTTTATACCGAATATGCTTATGAATGGCTCAAGCGGTATAGCGGTTGGTTTTGCAACAAATATTCCGCCTCATAATCTTGGAGAAATTATTGATGCTTGTTTAGTGTATTTGGAAAAAGATGGAGATGTTGATGTAGATGAGATGCTTCAATATATAAAGGGTCCTGATTTTCCAACAGGCGGTATATGTTTTGATAGGAATTCTATTAAAGAAGCCTATAAAACGGGACTTGGTAAGGTTAGAGTTAGGGCTAAGGTTAAAGAAGAAAAAATAAAAAACAGAAACGCTTTAATTGTTTATGAAATACCCTATCAAGTCAATAAGGCTTTGCTTATTCAATCCATAGCTCAACTTGTTAAAGATAAAAAGATTGAAGGAATATCCGACTTAAGGGATGAATCCAATAAAGAAGGAATAAGAATCGTTATCGAAATTAAAAAGGACGACGAGCCGCAGGTTATTTTAAATAAACTTTACAAATATACCAATCTTGAAACGACATTCGGTATAAATATGCTTGCTTTAGTAGATAATGTCCCGAGACTTTTGAGTATAAAAGACGCAATTGACGTATTTGTGTCTCACAGAATAGACGTTGTAAAAAGAAGAACATCATTTTTATTAAATAAGGCGAAGGATAGAGCCCATATACTTGAAGGTTTAAGGATAACACTTGATAATATAGATGAAGTGGTAAATATAATACGCTCATCAAAGGATACGCAGGAAGCAAAGGGTAGATTGAAAGAGCGTTTTAAATTAAGCGATAAACAGACACAGGCGATTTTAGATATGCGTCTTGCCAGACTTGTTGCTTTAGAAAAACAAAAAATTATAGAAGAGTATGAAAACGTTATTAAGGATATAGCATACTACGAAAGTATTTTGTCAAATAAAGAAGTATTAAAGGGTGTTATAAAAGAAGAGCTTGTCTATGTAAAAAATACGTATAACGATGAAAGAAAAACTCAAATATCTGATAAGCCAAGAGATATAGAGCTTGAAGATATGATAAAAAACGAGCAGTTGCTCATAACATTTTCTAAAAAAGGTTATATAAAATCCATACCCGCCGAGGTTTATTCTACGCAAAACAGAGGCGGAAAAGGAAGAATGGCAGCAACCTTTGCCGATAGTGATTATATAATGGATATATTTTTAACGGAAAGCTTAAATACGCTTTTATGTTTTGCTAATACGGGTAAGGTTTATAAATTAAAAGCATACAATATACCCAAACTGATGCCAACGGCAAAGGGAAAACCTATTGTAAACCTTCTTAAACTACAACCTGGTGAGCAGATTAAAACCATTCTTCCGTTTGAAAATGATAAAAGTCTATTTTTTGTAACCCAAAAGGGCGTTGTTAAAAAATCGTCGGTTGAACATTTCAAAAACATAAACGTCAATGGTAAAATGGCTATAAAACTATCCGAGCAGGATTCTTTGGTAAGGGTTTTTGGCGTTAAAGATGAAGACGATGTTGCTATTACAACAAAAAAAGGTATGATTATACGCTTTAGTTCTCAAGAGGTTAGAGATATGGGAAGGATGGCAGCAGGCGTCAAAGGTATAAGGCTATCCGAAGGAGATATTGTAATTTCGGCTGATAGTTTTAATGAAGATAGACACACAAAGATAATATTCGTAACAGCAAAAGGAATGGCGAAACTTATAAGAATAAACGATGTAAGAAAGATAAAAAGAGGCGGAAAGGGCGTAATAGGCATAAGATTAAACGAAGGTGACTATGTTGCAGATAGCCTTACTTTAAACGACAAAGATGACGTAATAGTTATAACAAAGAACGGCAAGATAATTAAGGTAGAAGCAAAGGATATAAGGGTAACAGGCAGAGCGGCTAAGGGTGTAAAACTTATAAATATAACCGAAGATGATTCGGTTGTTAGTCTTGTAATTTCAGAGGAAAATAATGAATCCGATACTTAAAAACGCTATTAAAAGCGATATTAAATCGGTAGATAAGACTCTATCGAACCTTATTAAACCGCAGAGTAAACTATCATTCGATGTCTATAAACAGGTTGTCGAATCGGGAAAACGGTTAAGACCGTTAATCGTTTTATACAGCGCTTTATCCTTAAATTTTAAAGATAGCAATAAGGCGCTTGTTTTAGGCTCTATAATAGAATTGATACATACGGCAAGCCTGTTGCACGATGATATTATAGATGATGCCCAATATAGACGCGGAAGAGAAGCGGCAAATATAATTTTTGGAACAAAACCGGCTGTACTGGGTGGAGATTATCTCTATTCTTTGGCTTTTAATATGGTTTTGGATTTTGATATAGAGATAGCAAAGGTTATATCAAAGGCAGCTTATATGTTGGCGGAAGGCGAAATTAAAGAGATAGAAAACGCATTTAAAACCGATATTACCATAGATGACTATTACGACGTAATCTATAAAAAAACGGCTGTTTTACTTGAAGCAAGCAGTATAAGCGGATGTTTGCTTGCCAATATCGAATACAGAAAAAACTTTGAAGAATACGGTAAGAATTTGGGTTTTGCATTTCAGATAAAAGACGATTGTTTGGATTACGAATCGGATGTTGAAACGTTAGGAAAAGATGTCGGTATAGATTTAAAAGAAGGTAAGGTAACGCTACCGGTTTTATTATCGATGGATAAAGACAGCTCTCTTAAATCTAAATTGAAAGAATATTTTGAAAAAAAAGATGAACGATTGTTGCTTGATATTACAAATACGGTAAAAGAAAAAGGTCTTAAAGAATCAATAGAATTGGCAAGGGAATTTTCTGATAAGGCAAAGGAATCCATATCCTTTTTAAATAAAAGCAGGTATAGGGATTATCTTTTTGCTATTGCCGATTATGCAATAGAGAGAAAGAAATGAGAGACTCTATTATCGAGATTGTCGGGACAAACCATAAATTTTCAGACCTTAAAACGAGAGAGAAGCTCTCTTTTGCGCAAGATAAATTGGATATATATTTAAAACGTATCAAAATTATAAGCGGCGTAAAAGAAGTAATGATTCTTTCAACCTGCAACAGGGTAGAAATTTTAACCGTTTCTGAGTTTCCTGTTTCGGATAAGATTATAGATTTTTTATCGGAACATTCTAAAATAGAGCAAGAAAAATTAAGGGATATGCTTTATATAAAAAAACAGATTGATGCCGTTAGACATATATTTAGGGTTGCATCGAGTCTAGATTCTATGGTTGTTGGTGAGCCTCAGATATTGGGACAGATTAAAGATGCTTATAAATGGTCGGTAGAATTTTTAACAAGCGGCGCCACCATAAACAGAATTATGCGTAGAGCGTTTCATGCGGCAAAGATTGTAAAAAGCAAAACAGACATATCTAAAGGAGCAGTCAGTGTTGCCTATGCAGCTATGTTAAAGGCTAAAGAGCTGGTTGATTTAGAAGGAAAAAAGATATTAAGCATAGGCGTCGGTGAGATGAATCGATTAGCCTGTGAACACTTAAAAGATAGCGGTTGTGAAATAGCATACGTTGCAAATAGAACGGTAGAACACGCAAAAGAATTGGGAAAGCTTCATAATGCCAAGGTTATTGGTTTGGAGAATTTAAAAAGCGCATTAGAAAAAGTTGATATAGTGGTAACTGCTACATCTTCAAATGAGCCTATAATAAAAAAAGATATGATGCCTAAGGATAGGAATATTATCGTAATTGATATGGCGCTTCCCAGGGATACGGATGAAGCGTTGAATAATATGGAAAATATTTATCTTGTAGTTTTGGACGATTTAAAGGGTATTGTTGAAAGTTCCTTAAAGTTTAGACAAAAACAGGCTAAGCTTGCAGAGAATATAATAGAAGAAGAGATAAAAGCGTATGAAGAGTATGTGGCATCTTTGGATTACGACGAAATAGTAAAAAAATTGCGTATGAATGTTGAAACGGTCAGACAAAACGAATTGAATAAATTTAAAAAACTTTACGGTAACAAATTGAGCGACGATGTTATTAACGGTATAGATAAAATGACACGCTCTATGTTTAATAAGGCTTTACATGAGCCTACAAAAAATATTAAGATGTTTATGGAGCATCCAGAAGGCGATATGTATATAGAACTATTAAAAAGAATATTTAAAATAGAGTATTCTAAAAAGGATGTGAAATGCTTCTTTTCGGAAAACAGTTAAAAATAGGAACAAGAAGTTCAAAACTTGCCCTTTGGCAAGCACATTTTGTTAAAGAAAAACTTGAGAAATTGGGTTTTGAGTGCGAGATAGTAACGATAAAAACGGAAGGCGACAGAATAAACAAACCGCTTTATGAATTTGGCGGAAAAGGGCTTTTCATAAAAGAGATAGAACTTGCATTACTTGAAAAGAGAGTAGATGTTGCTGTTCATAGTTTGAAGGATATGAGCGTTTTTGAAAATGAAGATTTTAGATTTGTTGTGTTGGAGCGCGACTATGAACGCGACGTATTTGTTTCTTTAAAGGGTAACGTATTTGAAGTTGAAAAGGGTGCTAAAATTGGAACGAGTTCTTTAAGAAGAAGGGCAGAACTCTACAGACTAAGAAACGACTTTGAATTTGTGAATTTAAGAGGAAACTTAGATACACGTTTGAAAAAATTAAAAAACGGTGAGTTTGACGCTATAGTGGTTTCAAAAGCCGGTCTTGTTAGGTTGGGCATATACGACAACACTTATATGTATGATTTGGAGTCGGTTGTTCCATCTGCATCCCAAGGCGTTATCGCTATTGAATTTCTAAAGGATTGTAAATTTGCAAAAGAATTTGAAAAACTTGAGCATAAACAAACAAGGGTATGTGTAGATGCAGAGCGGAGCTTTGTAAAACAGTTAAACGCATCGTGCAATTATCCAATAGGAGCATATGCTTTTTTTTCAAAAAACAACGATTTTTGTATGGATGTTATGTATGGTTTTGTAGATGATATAACGAAGAGTATCAGGTATTCTTTCTGTTCGTCGAGCATTTTGCATACTCTTGCACAATGTATAGAAGAAGTTGAAAAAGGAATTAAACAATGATTATAGGTATTTCTAACAATTTATCATTAAAGTATTTTCCGTTTTTGGATGCTAAGGTAAAAGCCGAAGATGGTGTAAACAAGAAATTCTTGCTTAAATGCAAAGAATTAACAGAAGAAAACGAAGAGATATTATTGACAAACGACCTTGACAAAGCCGATACAGTTTTTTATTCAAAGAGTAAAAGCACACCGAAAATTAAGGTATTTTTTAGCGCCAACAAAGATGATTTAATCAGTTATACATCAAAATATGACGAACTGTTCGATATCTATCCTATAGATTCGCTGGAATTTAAGCCTGTTGATTTTGTTGTAGATGATAGTTGTCTGTGGGTTGTCTTTACGAGCAAAAGAGCCGTGGATTTCTTTTTTGATAGGGTTAATTCGCGATTCTTCTGTTTTAAGAAGATAGCTGCCGTTGGTCAAAAAACGGCTGAGCATCTGTCGGATAAAGGTTTTAAGATGGATTATGTTCCGGACGAGTTTTATGGCGAGTCTTTAATAGAGTTTTTAAAGGATAAAGAGCGTGTGCTTGTAGTTTCGCCTGTGAAATACAATAAATCATTTGATGAATTGGAAAATGTTAGGGTTATGCCTGTTTATGAAAATACGATTTCTGAAAACATACGTTTTTATAGATATGATACCGATTTCGATTTTGGCCTTTTTTCGTCACCCAGCGCTTTTTGGCATATAAAAGAGGCGTTTGGCAGTTTTGATTTTGCAAAAAGAATAAAAAGGATAATAGCAATAGGAAAAACAACAAAAAACTACATAGAATCGTGCGGATTTAAGGCTGAGATGCCAAATAGAGCGACCATTTATGATATGTTTGAATATATAGAAAAAGAGGTGTGATTTATGGAAGATTTTAAAAATTTGGAAGAGAAGGCAAAAAAAATAAGGCGTAATGTCTTGATAATGTTAAATAAATCCGGGAGTGGGCATAGTGGCGGCTCATTGAGTATAGTTGATATACTCGTTTCTTTATATTTTGGCGGCATTATGAACTATGATGCTAAAAATCCTAATTGGGAAGATAGGGATAGATTGGTTTTATCAAAAGGTCATGCATGTCCTGCTTTGTATGCAACGCTTGCCGAAGCCGGTTATTTTGATGAAGAACTATTGTGGACATTGAGAAAATTGGGCTCTCCGCTTCAGGGACATCCCGATTCAAAAAAACTGCCCGGCATAGAAGCGTCGACCGGTTCTTTAGGAAACGGCATATCTCAAGCTGTGGGTATGGCGTTGGCTGCAAAGGTATTAAAGAAACGCTATAAGGTGTTTTGTATCGTAGGCGACGGTGAAATGCAGGAAGGGTTGGTTTATGAAGCTTTAATGGCTGCAGGTCATTACAAGTTGTCTAATTTAATCGTTATTGTTGATAATAATGGACTTCAGATAGACGGACAATGCTCAGATGTTATGAATATCTATCCACTTAAAGAAAAATTTGAGTCATTTAATTTTAGGACTTATGAAATTAGCGGACATGTATACAAAAACTTAATCGATACGCTTACTACAGCAAAAAGAAACGTAATAAGCCCTACAGCAATAATAGCAAGAACGGTTAAGGGAATGGGTGTATCGTTTATGGCAAATAGGGTTGAGTATCACGGCGTTGTTCCAAGTGATGAAGAACTAAAAAAGGCATTGGAGGAGTTAAAATAATGGATAAAAAAGCAACTAGAGAAGCCTATGGAAAGGCTTTGGTAGATATAGGAAAAAAAGACGAATTGGTGGTTGCGTTGGACGCCGATTTGTCGGGCTCTACAAAATCTTCGGAATTTAAAAAAGCTTATCCGCATAGATTTTTTAATATGGGTATAGCCGAATCCAATATGGTCGATGTCGCAGCAGGTATGGCGTTGAGCGGTTTAAAACCATACGCTTCGTCGTTTGCAGTCTTTGTTACGGGAAGGGCTTTTGAGCCCGTTAGGCAGTCCATATGTTATCCAAATTTACATGTCGTTTTGTGTGGTTCTCATTCAGGTATTAGTGTAGGAGAAGACGGCGGCTCACATCAGGCTATTGTTGACATAGCCCTTATGAGGTCTCTTCCCAATATGAAGGTTATAGTTCCTGCCGATTATAACGAAACCTACTTGGCTGTCGTTGCGTCTTTGGATATGGAAGGTCCTGTTTATATAAGAACGTCAAGGGCAAAATCGCCTATTTTCACAGACGATACAACATTCAAACTCGGTAAAGCAAAGGTTGTAAAGGAAGGTAAAGATGCGACAGTTGTAGCTTGTGGCATGATGACATATATTGCACTTGAAGCATCCGAACTACTAAGAAAAGACGGCATAGAGATTGAGGTTATAAATTCGCCTTCCATAAAGCCGCTTGACGAAGAGACGATATACAACTCCGCAAAGAAGACAAATAGGGTCTTTAGTATAGAAGAGCATTCCGTAATAGGTGGATTGGGTGGCGCAATAAGCGAGTTTTTGTCTGAACATTATCCTGTATTTATCCATAAGATAGGTATGGACGATGTCTTTGGAGAATCCGGCACAAAGGATGATCTATTTTGTAAATATGGTTTTACCAAAGAAGCGATAGCAAAAAGGATAAAAGACAAACTTAATGGTTGAATTTATTGACGTATATAAAAAATTCAAAGATAAAACCGTTTTAAACGGCTTGAGTTTTAGGATAATACCCAATACGATGAACCAAATTGTTGGCGAGCAATCATCGGGCAAAAGCACAATACTAAAAATGATTTACGGTGCTGTTAAGCCTGATCGTGGTTTTATCAGGGCGTTTGATGCAAATGTGTCCAATCTGAAATATTCAGGCATTGTGCTTTTAAGAAGGTATTTGGGTATTATTTTTGAAGATATCAGACTGATAAAGGGCTTAACCGTTAGAGAAAATATATCAATCATCATAAAAATGACTAAAAGGGATTTGTATTTTTCGGAAGAGATTTTCGATATACTGTCCATCGGTCATCTATTGGATAAGTATCCAAGAGAATTATCCTTAAGCGAGCAATCGTTGGTTAATATAGTCAGAGGGGTTGTGTTTAGTTTTCCGCTTGTGCTTGCCGATGAGCCCTTACGTTACCTTTCTTTGGATTACAAGCGAAAGGTGATTGAACTGTTTAAATATTTAAATAAAGAAAAGGGAATAACCTTTTTGATAGCTTCGCAAACCGTATTGGATGATGACTTTAACGTTATTTTCATAGGTGATAATGAATAGGGATAATGTGGGTATAGCCCTATTTTTTGTTATAGTGGCTTTTATTTTGACTATGACAATACTGATGAGTATGTTTTTTGGTATAAACAGATACATTTCTGATAGAAAATCCAAGATACCTATGTATGTATTTTGTAAATCATCTTGCAAGAAAACAGAAGTTGAAAAATTATCAAACAAAATAATGGAAAAGAAAGGTATTGTTAAGGTCAGAATAATATCAAAAGAGGAAGCCTTTAAAGATATGGCGAGTAAATTTTCTATCGACAAAGAACTTTTTGGCGATAATCCGTTTCCCTATTCTTTGGAATTGCTTTTTGAGCCTAAATATACGAATAAAAATAGTTTTACAAAGTTTGCAAATAACCTAAAAAAGAATCCTTATGTTGAAGATGTAAATTTCCCATTGAAGTTTTTACAAAATATGGAAGATGTAAAGCGCAAAGTCAATATACTTGGAGAATCCATTTTAACAATTCTATACATAGTGGAATTTATAGTGTTTGTGTCTATTATATCGGTACTGTATTCACACAAGAAAGAGGATTTTGATACGCTTAAATTCTTTGGCATTAAACGTTCCAAAATATTGGGATTGTTTTTAAAAAATACATTTTCCCCGGCAATCTTTGCTTTCTTTGCATCTATAATTTTTATATTTTTAATATACAATCTATACGATAAATACGCCAACATATACTATATAAACAAAGAGCTTTTTAAGGATTCTTTAAAAACAACGTTTGTTCTTAATATAGTTATAGGTGTTTTGTTTACTTTTTTTTCTTCCCTGTTTGTTTTTACGGTTAAAGATGAAAAAGTTTAGTTTCATCCTTGTTATTTTCTTGTCTGTTTTTCCTGCTTATGCCATAGATAAACACGTAGTCGAACAAAAAATAAAAAACGTTAAAGCGAAGATAGAGCAAAAAAAAGCTTCCTACATAAAAATGAGACAACAATATTCAACGCTTATGTCTCAAATATCTAAGGTCGATAAAAGCGTTAAATATCTGAAATATAGAATAAAGGTAAATAAAAAGGATTTGAGAAAATTAAATAAAAGAATAGATAACCTCAAAAAAGATATAGGCTCTGTAAGCAAACAGCTAAATGAACAAAAGCAAAGGTTGCGTAAGGAGTTTAGGGAATATTACGAGTATTCAAGAATAGGAGAATTTTATAAGCAGGGTGTTTGGTATGAATATATGAACGCCTTTGTGTCTGAATATATGCAAAATAAAATAAAAAAGTACATAGAAAAAAGAACATATCTGAAAAATAAGCTGGATACGCTTAACACTTATGTAAAAAGAAAAAAGAGAATCTTGGATAAGATACAAAAGCAGGAGATTGCTTTAAAGAAAAAGATGAATGAACTTTCAATATTAACAGCAAGAGCAAAAAAGAACAAAGAGATGTATTTAAAAGATATAAAACAACTCAGTCTTGAACAGGCAAAACTACAGGGCATTCTTCAAAAAATCATAGAAGAAGAGCAGAGAAAAAAGAAAGAACAGGCAAGGCTTGCCAAAAAGAAAAGCAGGATAGTTTCACGCTCAACAAACAATATTAAAACAGGCTTGATTGCAAAAGAATTTACGGCATTGAGACATAAAATACAACCGCCTGTCTCAGGCAAGATTATTGACACATTTGGCCAAAAATACGATACTGTGTTTAAGGTTTATACGCGCAACGACGGTATAGATATAAAGGCAAAAAATGGGATTTGTGTAAAGAGTATAGCCTACGGCAAGATTGATTACATAGGCAATCTGCCGGTTTATGGCGGTGTGATTATAGTAAACCATTTAAACGGTTATTATACGGTCTACGGCGGAGTTACACCTGTTGTGGGTAAAGGTGCTATCGTAAAGGCTTATCAGTGTATAGCAAAATTGAAGAGCGACAGGTTGCATTTTGAATTAAGAAGACATGCTCAAGCCGTAAATCCGTTAATTTTTTTGGATAGGAGGTTTTTAAGATAGTTATGAAAAAGGTAGTGATTGTGATTGTTGTTGTTCTGTTAAATCTTAATGCTTTTGCAGCCAAAGATAATGCGGATAAATATGATAGGCTAAAGATTTTTGCCAGGGTTATGGCTATAGTCGAAAACGGCTATGTTGACAATGTTTCGTCTACCGAACTTATCGATGACGCCATAAAGGGCATGGTAAGTTCTTTAGACCCTCATTCATCATATTTAACAAAGGATGATGTTAAGGAGCTAAACGTTGAAACAACAGGTAAATTTGGCGGATTGGGTATAGAAGTTACGCTAAAGGATGGCGTCTTGACCGTTGTTGCGCCGATAGAAGATACGCCTGCATACAAAGCAGGTATTAAGGCGCAAGACGTTATATTGAAAGTGGATGGAAAAAGCACGCTCGGTATGACGCTTCAGGATGCTGTAAAAATTATGAGAGGAAAGCCAGGCACAAAGATTCACTTAACAATAGTTAGAGAAGGCGCAAAAAAACCGATAGAGATTGATATAACAAGGGCTATTATACATGTAAAAAGCGTTAAATTTAAAAAATATGGCGATGTTGGCTACATAAAGATATTGAAATTCCAGGATAAAACCGCAAAAGAAGTAAAAAAAGCTCTATCTAAGTTAAAAAACATAAAAGGTCTGGTTATAGATTTAAGAAACGACCCGGGTGGATTATTGAAGGCGGCGATAGGTGTAAGCGACCTGTTTATTAAGGATGGAGTTATAGTTTCGATTAGAGGAAGAAACAAGAAAGATGCTCAGTATTTTTATGCGCATAATGATAAGAACGAGCCGACCTATCCAATAGTTGTTTTAATTAATTCAGGAACTGCGTCAGCATCAGAGATTGTTGCTGGATGTTTAAAGGATAATAAAAGGGCTATTATTATGGGAATAAAGAGTTTTGGAAAAGGTAGTGTACAGTCGGTTATTTCTTTACCGGATGGTTCTGCTTTAAGGTTGACTACAGCAAAATATTACACGCCAAGCGGAAAGAGTATTCAAGCTATAGGTATTGAGCCAGATATTGTTGTAAAGCAGGCAAAACTTGAAGAAGAGGATAACGATAAGTATAGAGTGAGAGAAAAGGATTTAGCTCACCATCTTTTGGTTGAAAAGATTAAGAAGAAGTATGGTAAAGATAAGGATAAAAATAAGAATGAAGATGAAGACAAAAAACTGAAAGACGATTATCAACTCTTAAGGGCGGTTGACCTTGTAAAGGCTTTGATAAAAGCGGAAGATACCGTATGCATAAAACAAAAGTAGTCATTTTGCTATTTTTTGTTTTTATATCTATTAGGGCGGATGCATCAATATCTCTATGGCTTCAATCAAAAAAGCTTGCCATAGTGATAGACGATATGGGATATGATAAAAAGCTTGCGTATAAGTTTTTATCTTTGCATCTGCCTTTGACCTATTCTTTTTTGCCGGATGCAGAATATTCAAAGGAATTATCGGAAGAGTTCGGGTTTAGAGGCTATACGGTGATGATACATATGCCTTCTGAGCCCTTGAACTATCCAAAAGAAAACCCCGGCATATATGCCATATATACACATATGACAAAAAAGCAGACAATGGCTGTTTTGGAAAGGGCGTATAAGCTTGTTAGACATACGGTAGGATTGAATAATCATATGGGTTCAAAGATTTTGACCAATAAAAAGCATTTAGACTACATTATGGAATTTTTAAAAAAGAAGCATCTGTTTTTTATAGACAGCTTGACTATAAATAATAGCTTGGGATGTAAAGAAGCAAGAAAGTTTCATGTATTGTGCGCAAAAAGGGATGTATTTTTGGATAATAAAAAGGATGTGAATTATATCGTAGGTCAATTAAAAAAGGCGTTGAGATTACTAAAAAAAGTAGATGCTGTTGTTGCTATAGGTCATTGTAATAAGGAAACCTACTTAGCGCTTAAAGAGATGAAAGATAAGCTCAAACCGTATCTTGTAAGTGTGGAGTATGTGGTAAAATGATATTGGCGTTTGATACATCTTGCGACGATACGTCGGTTGCTTGTTTTGTGGATAGCAATAACTATTCAAACATAGTTTCTTCTCAAAATGAGATACACAAAAAATACGGCGGCATAATGCCTGAAATGGCGGCAAGAAAGCACATAGAAAATATAAGTTATCTAACAAAAGAAGCTTTGGATAAGATAGGTGTAGGCTTATCGGATGTAGATATAGTTGCAACCACTGTAGGGCCCGGGCTTTTGCCATCTTTGCTTGTGGGCGTATCTTTTGCAAAAGGCTTGGCTTACGCAAATAGAAAAAAAATTTTGCCGATAAACCATATAGAAGGCCATCTGTTTGCTCCGTTTTTTGACAAGAAATTGACATTTCCTTTTATGGCTTTGATAGTTTCTGGTGGACATACCCATCTGTTTTTGGTGAAGGGAATTGGTAGGTATGAACTTGTTGGAAAAACGCTTGACGATGCCGTTGGAGAGGCGTTTGACAAGGTTGCTCGCATACTCGATATTGGTTACCCTGGCGGTCCTGTTATTGACAAATTGTCAAAAACTGGAAATCCTAATAGATTCAACATTCCGATGGGGCTTGATAAGAAAAAAACGCTTGATTTCAGCTTTAGCGGAACTAAAACTTTTGTCAAAAACCTTGTCAATAAACACCCTAACCTGTCAAAAACTGACATTTACGATATTGCTGCATCGTTTCAAAAATCGTCAATAGATATTCTTTGGAAAAAATCTTTAAAGGCTTGTGAAGAATATAACGTTGATGTTTTGGCTGTATCGGGTGGTGTATCAGCCAATAGTTATCTGCGTGAAAGTTTTTTGAATAAATCTATAAAGAGCGGTATCAAGCTGCTTTTGCCTTCTAAAGAGATGACAACGGATAATGCGTTGATGATTGCCTTTGTGGCACACCTTAAAGAAGAGTTTGCAACATTTGATTATAATGCTGTTGAAGCAAACCCAAGGCTTAAGTTTTATTGATTATCTCTCTATACAGGCGTAGGTTTTATAGGCATTCCTTTTAAAGAAAGGAAGGGTGTCTATAATCTAAAAAGGAATATGAATTTTTGAAGAATTGTCTTGACAGGCGGGCAGTATAATATTTTTTCATTATATTATCTACTCATCATTCTCTTAAGTATCTTTTTTGCAAGCATTTCTTTAATTTCTCTGTGGCGCGGCACGGTTTCAATAACGCCGGTGTTAGGGTTTATCCAAAGAGTATGAGAACTTCCTTCTCT
>JAMOQJ010000007.1 GCA_027064065.1 Desulfurellales bacterium | reverse complement strand
ACACTCTATACCGACGGTAGCGCCGATTACTGTAAATGCCGCAAGCCCTATGGCGTCGAATAGTTTAACTATTAAATTATTGCTTATATCCTTTTTTAGTAGGTGATGGATAAAAAATGCCGCCAATATGCCAAAAAACGCAAACGATAAATCTGAATATCCCACAAAAACAGCAGGCGTTTTGTTTGCTAATATATCCCTTGTTACACCGCCACCCAATGCTGTTAGAAAACCCAATACGGATATACCCAAGATGTCGAGATTTTTATTTATGCCTTTATAAACTCCCGATATGGCAAAGGCTATAGTGCCTATATCGTTTGCGAGATTGATAACCATCAATGTTTTTTTAACCTAATATTGCCTTGTTTGTGTTTTCTTTTTTTCCTTGTCGGGCGTATATATTATGGAGAGTGTTCTTAAAGCAGATAAAGATATAACAATTATAGAATAGGCGATAGAGCTTTTTAAGTCCAGGTGTCTGTAAAATAGAGCAACCATAATTTCTCTTATGATAAAAACCAAGGCAGCATCGGTTATGTAGGATAGTTTTAGTCTGTCGAATTCGAAATATGACAGTATTCCTCTAAAAAACTCTATCAAGATAAACAGATTTAAAACGGACACCACAGCGTTTCTTGATGATTCTTCTGTTTTTGCAAATTCAAAGAGAATATTTTTAAGCTCAAAGATAAGTTTAATAAGTTGAAACACTATTATGAGCATAACTATTGTAGCTAATATGTAAAGAATGATTCTCATTATATTATTTATAAAATCATGAAAAGCTTTTTCGAATCTCATTGTTTTTACCTATTAAAAAGGATTAAGGCAATAAGCCTTAATCCTCAAAAAATGCTTTGTATGCTTTGTAGGTTTCGTAAAGGTCTGTTTTTGACGATATTTCATATGGAGAATGCATGGAAATCAGAGCAGGTCCACAATCTATAACTTCCATATTCCAGCTTGCAAGATATTTTGCTATTGTTCCACCGCCGCCTTCATCAACCTTTCCAAGTTCTCCTGTTTGCCAGTTTACGTTAGCATCGTTGAATATCTTCCTGATTTTTCCAACAAATTCTGCCGATGCGTCGTTTGCCATATACTTTCCGCCGTGTCCTGTAAATTTTGTCATAACTACACCGTGATTTATGTAGCTTGCATTATCTTTTTCGTGAACTTCTTTATACATAGGGTTAACTGCTCCGTTTACGTCTGCTGAGAGAACTTCTGAATTTTTAAGGAATTCGCTGACGTTTTCCAGCGTTGCGTCTATGTTTTGGGCTTTTAGTATCTCTATGACAATATCCATTAAAAATCTCGATTTTGCACCGGTGTTTCCGTCTGAGCCTATCTCTTCTTTATCTATCATTAGTGCTACAACAGTTTTTGAGTTCTTTTTAGCGTCAAAGAATGCCTCTTTAGAGCAGAATGCGCAGATTCTATCGTCCTGTCCGTATGCTGCGATAAATCCTCTGTCGAATCCTACATCTCTTGGCTGCATTGCGGGAACTATTTCAAGTTCTGCCGAGATGAAATCCTCTTCTGTTATGCCGTATGTCTCGTTTAAAATGCTTAAAACCTGAAGTTTTACGGCTTCCTTTTCTTCATCGTCAAACGGTATACTGCCGACAATCAAATTCATCTTTTCGGCTTCAAACGCATCTTTAACCTTTTTGTCGTCTACGAGTTTGTGGGATAAGTGCGGCAAAAGGTCTGGTATAACAAATATCGGGTCATTGTCTTTTTCGCCAACATTTATATCTACCTTTTCGCCGTTTGATTTTATGACTACGCCGTGTATGGCAAGCGGTATATTGAACCACTGATATTTTTTTATTCCGCCGTAGTAGTGTGTATGGAATAGGGCGATTTCTGTTTCTTCAAATAGCGGGTTTTGTTTTATGTCGATTCTTGGTGCGTCTATGTGGCTTGCAACAAGTTTCATCCCGCTTTTTTTGCCGAGCCTTACAAGGGCTATGTTTTTGCCTCTGTTAATTATAAAAAAGTCCTGTTTCTTTTTGCGTTTGTCAAACTCTCTTTTTACATATTCTACCGTTTCTCTTTCTGTTTTGCATGTTTGTAAAAAGTCCTTATAGGTTTCAGCAAAGTCGAATACCTTGTCTTTTGATGTTTCCTTCAACTTCCATCCGTTTTTATTTTCATATGAGAGCTTTTTCTTTAACTCTTCAGTCTTTTTTTTAGCCATTTTACGCCTCCCTTATATTTTCCAATTCTTTATATAATTGCTCTCTTAAATTCATCACATATTCAAAAACAGCATCTATATCTACAAGTTCTTTTTCATCTCTATTTTTTCTAAGAGATACTTCAACCTTATTTGAATGGAAATTTTTCTTGCCGACAACAACCCTGATAGGAATACCTATTAAATCCATATCGTTAAGCTTAACACCAGCTCTTTCATCTCTTTCATCATACAAAACGTCAAATCCGTTATTTATCATATCATCGTATAGCATATCGCAATAGTATCTTATTCCATCATCTCTTGTATCCAAAGAAACTATTTCTATTTCAAAAGGCGCTATAGATATAGGCCAGATTATACCTTTTTCATCATGATTTTGTTCAATTGCAGCTTGTGCTGTTCTTCCTATGCCTATACCATAACATCCCATATAGAACGGTTGCGTTTTGCCGTTTTTATCTAAAAATTCGGCTTTCATCGCCTTTGAGTATTTCAAGCCAAGTTTAAATATGTGTCCTACCTCTATTCCTCTGATTCTTTTTAGCTTGCCTTGTTTACATCTTGGACATAGTTCGTTTTCTTTTACTTCTCTTAGGTCTGCTATTTTGTCGCATTCAAAATCCCTATGCAGTTTTGCACCTATGTAGTGATAGCCTTCTTCATTTGCTCCAACTACAAGGTTGTTTCTGTTTTCCAATCGTTTATCGCAAATGACTTCTATGTCCTTATTCGGAAAATTAATAGGTCCTATATAGCCTTTCTCTAATCCTGCATCTTTAAGTTCTTCGTCGCTTAGCATTACAAGTTCGACGCTTCCTGTTACCCTTGCCGCTTTTATTTCGTTTAGTTCGTCGTCTCCTTCGATAAAGAAACAGAAGATTTTTCCTTCTTCATTTTTATAGACAAGCGCTTTTGCCGAAAAACGCTCATCTGCATTTAGGAATTCGCAAACATCCTTTATTGTCTGTTTATTTGGAGTTTCGACCTTTTTTAGTTTGAGCTCTTCACCCTTTTCATCTTTTGTTATGCTTTCGGCTCGTTCTACGTTGGCTGAGTAGTCGCATTTATCACACACGACTATTTCATCTTCTCCTGTTTTACTTAAAACCATAAACTCTTCAGAATCCTTTCCGCCTATGGAGCCTGTATCGGCTTCAACTGAGCGAAAGGCAAGACCGCATCTTCTAAAAATATTGTAGTATGCATCACGCATTTTTAGATAACTAATATCCATGCCATTTTCGTCTGCGTCAAAGCTGTATGCATCTTTCATTATAAATTCTCTTCCTCTCATAAGCCCGAATCTCGGTCTTACTTCGTCTCTAAATTTTGTTTGGATTTGGTATAGATTGAAGGGTAGGTCTTTGTAACTTTTTGCATATTTTCTGACTATATCGGTTACTACTTCTTCGTGGGTTGGACCGAAAACAAAATCCCTGTCGCCTCTATCTTTTATTCTTAAAAGCTCTTTGCCGTAATCGTTCCAACGTCCCGACTCTATCCATAATTCTGCCGGTTGAATAGCAGCCATGAGAATCTCTAAAGCACCGGCTGCATTCATCTCTTCTCTTACAATCTCTGAAACCTTTCTTATAACCCTTAATCCTAATGGTAGATAGTTATATATACCGCTTGCAAGTTTTGATATGAATCCGCCTCTTAACAGTAGATTGTGGCTAACGATAGCCGCTTCCTTTTGGTCTTCCTTTAATGTATATATAAAACTTTCCGAGTAACGCATAAACACTCCTTAAAAATTTATTCTTAAAAGCGCATTATAGAGTTTAATGCGTTTTTTTTCAATTACAAACAGTAAAAAATGGGAACGTTTTTGTAGTTTTTTGCTATTTGTATGGTTGACTTTTTATCTGATATCTGATATATCAGATATCAAGAGGTGAAAAAATGAACGGTATTTTAACAAAGTCTTTGAGAGAGCAGGTATACGAATACTTAAAGGAAGAGATTAGCAAAAACAGAATAAAAAGAGGAGACTATATAAACATAAATGAAATCAGTGTAAATTTAGGTATCAGCAAAACACCTTTGCGGGATGCGCTTCTACAGCTTGAGATTGAAGGATTTGTCAAGATACTGCCAAGAAAGGGCATAGTAGTAAACGAACTTTCGCTTGAAGATATAAAAAACATATACGAAATAATAGGCGCGCTTGAATGTAGCGTTTTATCTTCTATTGGCGATGTGTTTAGTAAAAAGCATTTAAACGATATGTATATTTTTAATGAAAATATGAAACAGGCGCTTAATAGAAATGATTTTAATGAGTATTATTTGAATAATTTAAAATTTCACGATACGTATCTCAATCTTTCATCGA
>JAMOQJ010000006.1 GCA_027064065.1 Desulfurellales bacterium | reverse complement strand
CGCCAACTATTGCTAATGCTGCTGCGATACTAAAAAATCTTTTCATAACAACCTCCATCTAATAACATTTTTCATATATTTGCTTTAAAATTTATATAAATCACTCATAAAAAAAGATGTGATATATGTCACAGTAAATAAAAATTAATATGGATTTTTTATACTTTATTGAATAGTATAATATTATGAAAATTGCTATTGTTGGCGGTGGAGCATCAGGTTTAATTGCTGCCATTATCCTGTCGAAAAATGGTTTATATATAGACTTATATGAAAGAAATGAGAATCTCGGAAAAAAAATTAAGGCAAGCGGAAATGGACATTGCAATATTTTTAACACAAATGTAGATGAATCACATTATTTTGGAAACAACTGTTCTAACTTTATAAAAACAGTTTTTAAGAAATTTGATTTTAAAACATTCAAAAAAATATGTAACGATATAGGGCTTTTTTTGCAAATAAAAGAGAATGGAAGGGTATATCCTTTGTCAAATGAATCTGCATCAGTTGTTGAGCTTTTTTTGGCAAGCCTAAGAAATGAGTATGTAAATATAATAAACGGCACACTCGTCAATAAGATAAAAAATAAAGACAAAAAATTTTATCTGTTTGACAATAATAATGTTTTTTTGGATGTTTACGATACGGTTATTCTCTCAACAGGTTCTATGGCAGCCTATCAGATAAACGGAGAATGCAACGGCTTAAATATAGCTTCTTTTCTAGGCCATACCATTAATGACCCATATCCATCATTAGTGCCTGTTGAGTGTAGTAATGTTTATGAGTGCAAAAGGATGGAAGGCGTAAAGGTTTATGCTTGTATAGATGTTTATATAAACAATAAAAAGAAGGATGAAATTTGTGGAGATTTGCTTTTTACTAAATATGGTCTATCTGGATTTGCTATACTTGATATATCTCAAACTGTTTCTTTTGCGCTTTTAAATAATGAAAGGGTTTTTCTTTCTGTAAATCTATTGCCAAATATGGAAAAAGGTTTGTTTAAAAATAGTTTATTAAAAACAGCAAAACGTAATGGCAAATTAACGATTTATGAAGCTCTTTTGGGATATCTTCCAAAAAAAATTTCTAAAACCCTTTTAAGTAAACTAAACATAACATACCAAACACCGCTTTCGGCTGTTTCTTTAAAAACCATAAACAATATAGCTCATATGATTTTTAATTGGAGATTTGATATATCCGATACTCATGGATTCAAATACTCAGAAGCAAGCGGCGGAGGGGTTGATACAAGTGAGATAAATGCGACCACCATGGAATCAAGATTGATTGATAATCTATACTTAACAGGCGAACTGTTGGATGTTGTTGGTAAAAGAGGCGGATATAATCTTGCATTTGCCTTTGCAACCGGTTATATATCAGCTACGAATATATTAAGAAAATCGATATAGATTTTAAGGAGACACTAACTGCTACCCTTTGAGCATTTTTCTTTAGAAAGTTTTCTTGAGATTTCAAAAGGTCTTGTAGTATCGACACTTAGCATATGCTTATCTTTTTTGCCGTTTCAATACAAACTTGTAATTACAAGCTCTTTGTGCTAAAAATATGCTGTAATTTTAAAAGGAGGAAATCGGAATTGAAGTATGGCGAGAAGGCTATAGAAGAAGCAGCTTTAGAGGTTTGGGAGAATAAACATAAGGAAAATGATTACGAAATTAGCATAGAGTTTCCAGAGTTTACCTGTAAATGTCCAAGGAGCGGATATCCCGATTTTGCAACAATCAAAATTAAATACATTCCGAACGAGTATGTTGTTGAATTGAAATCATTAAAACTGTTTTTAAATCAATATAGGGATAGATACATATCTCACGAAGATTCCATTAACGAAATTTATAATGCACTAAAAGATGCTTTAAAACCGAAACATCTTGAGCTTATAGGTGATTTTACACCGAGAGGCAATGTAAAAACGGTTATTAAAATAGCGTTTTGACGGAGGGTTTTTGAGTGAAACTTACAAAAAGAATAATAAGCGGAAACGAAGCAATAGCGATAGGCGCATACAAGGGTAACGCTACATTTGCAAGCGGATATCCCGGAACGCCTTCAAGTGAAATATTGGATTTTTTTAAAGAGTTTGACGGAGTAGTAGCTCAATGGGCGTCAAATGAAAAAGCGGGATTTGAAGCAGCGCTTGGCGCATCGCTTGCAGGCGCAAGAAGTTTTGCCACAATGAAACATGTCGGCTTAAATGTTGCGGCAGACCCGTTAATGACAAGCGCATATACCGGCATTAACGCTGGATTTGTCGTGGTTTGTGCAGACGACCCTGGTATGCATTCATCTCAAAATGAGCAGGACAACAGATATTATGCGCGTTTTGCCAAGATTCCTTTAATAGAGCCATCCGATTCGTTTGAGGCGATAGGTTTTATGCAGTATGCCTTTATTGTTAGCGAGCAGTTTGATTTACCCGTTTTATTTAGAAGCACAACAAGAATTTCACACTCTTTAGGTGTAGTTCAATACGACCCAAGAACACTCGATAACAAAAAAGAGTTAAAACTTGATAAAAATTTTCAAAAATACGTTATGATTCCCGGAAATGCCATAAGAAGACACAAAGAACTTTTGGAAAAATTCGAGAACCTAAAGCAATTTTCAAACGAAACACCTATAAACAAAATAGAAAATGGCTCTTTAAATGTTGGAATAATAGCAAACGGTATATCCTATGCATACGCTAAAGAGATTTTGCCTGATGCCCACTTTTTTAAGGTCGGTTTCTCGTATCCGATGCCAATTGAAAAAATCAAGGAATTTGCAAAAAATCTCGACAAGGTTATAGTTGTTGAAGAACTTGAGCCGTTTATGGAAGAAGAGTTAAAAATAGCTGGACTAAACATAGAAGGCAAGAAATATTTTCCGCAAGATGGCGAATTTAGCCTTGATATAGTAGAAGACGGACTGTGTAGAGCAGGTTTTATAAAAGAGAAAAAAAGCACGGTGGTTTTCGAGTCGGTGGAATTGCCAAAAAGACCACCAGCGTTATGTCCTGGATGTCCGCATAGACCTGTATTTGATATACTTCATTCCCATAAAAATATATTCATAACAGGAGATATAGGATGCTACACGCTTGGAAGCTTGCCGCCTTTGAGCGCTATGCATACGACGGTTTGTATGGGTGCAAGTCTGTCTATGGGTGTTGGCTCATCAAAGATTGAAAAAAATGAAAAAATCGTAAGTGTAATAGGCGATTCTACATTTTTCCATACGGGTATTCAGCCTTTAATAGATGCATACGTCAACAAAGCGAATATGACCATAATTATTTTAGATAATAGAATAACGGCAATGACGGGCGGTCAGCCTGATCCATCAAGCGGATTTAATTTAAATAGCAAACCGTTTGAGCCCGTAAATATAGCCAAATTTGCAAAAGCGATAGGTATAGAAAGGGTTTTTGAAGTTGATCAATATGATTACGAAGCAACAAAAGAGATTATAGACAGAGAGATAGAAACGGAAGGCTTGAGTGTTATAATTGCCTTAAGACCATGTGTATTAATGCCGAAAAAGATTAAAGATACACCGCTTGTTGTTACCGACAAATGTATAGGCTGCAAGAGATGTTTGCGTATTGCCTGTCCATCTATAGATTTCAAAAACAACGTTGCTATAATAGACGAAACCACCTGTACAGGTTGTGAGGTTTGCCAAAAGGTTTGCCCTGTTGAAGGAGCAATCGTAGTTAAGGAAGGTAAATAGTTATGGATATAAAGAGCGTATTGTTTGTTGGAGTTGGCGGAGATGGTATTATTACCGTATCAAATGTCGTTGCCGAAGCATGTATGCTTGCCGGTTTTGATGTTAAAAAGAGCGAGATACACGGTATGAGCCAAAGGGGCGGCTCGGTTTCTGCTTCCGTTAGGTTTGGCAAAAAGGTTTATTCGCCTACCGATAAGCTGGGTGATGTAAAATTCATGATAGCTACTGAAAAGATAGAGGCTCTGCGCTGGGCTCAATACTTAAGCAAGGAAGCTGTGGTAATCATAAACGATAGAATAGTACCGATTATCAATCAGATTATAGATGAAGATGATATAAACAAAAAAATAGAAATGTTGAACGTAAATAAGATATTAAATAGACGATTTTTGGATGATGCTAAAAAATTAGGCAATGAAAAGGTTGCCAATACAGTAATGTTGGGCGTAATGTCTACATTTTTACCGATAGAAAACAGATTTTTTTTAGAAGCGATTGATGTAATAGTGCCAAGCAAGATTAAAGATATAAATAAAAAAGCATTTGAATTAGGAATAGATATTGCAAAAGAGTTATAAATTATTCAAAAAGAAGAGGTGAGAAATGGCAGAAGAAAAGTATAACCCAAATTTTGAGCAAAAATGGTATGAATATTGGGAGTCGAACGGTTATTTCAGACCAACCGATGACGATAATAAAGAAAACTACAGTATAGTTATACCGCCGCCCAACGTTACGGGTGTTTTACATATAGGCCATGCCCTAAACGGTACGCTTCAGGATATTATGGTTAGATACAAAAGAATGAAGGGTTATAACGTTTTGTGGGTGCCTGGAACAGACCACGCAGGCATTGCCACTCAAAACATGGTTGAAAAGGCTTTAGCAAAAGAAGGAAAAACCAAAGAAGACTTAGGAAGAGAAGCCTTTGTTGAGCGTGTTTGGGAGTGGAAAAAGAACTACGGAAACAGAATAGTAGACCAGATGAAACGATTGGGATTGAGTTGTGATTGGTCGAGATTGAGATTCACTATGGATGAGCAGCTCTCAAAAGCCGTAAGACGAGTTTTTGTCAAACTTTACAAAGAAGGCTTAATATATAAAGACAAATACATAATAAACTGGTGTCCGAGATGTCATACGGCATTGAGTGATTTGGAAGTTGAGCATAACGACGAAAACGGCAAACTCTATTCAATAGAATACCCGTTTGAAGACGGAAAAGGCGGCGTAATAGTAGCAACAACGAGACCGGAGACGATGTTTGGCGATACCGCCGTAGCCGTTAATCCAAATGATGAACGATACAAAGATATCATAGGCAAAAACGTGATACTACCGATAAAGAACAAAAAAATACCCGTAATTGCCGACGAATATGTCGATATGGAATTTGGAACGGGAGTCGTGAAAATTACGCCCGCACACGACCCGAACGATTTTGAGGTTGGAAGAAGGCATAACCTTGAGATGATTGTTGCTATAGACGATAACGGCAATATGACAAAAGAAGCGCTTCATTATGAAGGCTTGGATAGGTTTGAATGCCGCTCGAAACTCGTAAACGAACTTGAATCTAAAGGATATTTAAAAAATGTCGCCGAACATAAACATTCGGTAGGACACTGCTACAGATGTAAAACGACTATAGAGCCTTACGTTTCCAATCAATGGTTTGTTAAAACAAAAGAGTTGGCAAGGGTGGCAATGGAAGCGGTGGAAAAAGGCG
Source organism: Desulfurellales bacterium (assembly GCA_027064065.1). GTDB lineage: Bacteria > Campylobacterota_A > Desulfurellia > Desulfurellales > Hippeaceae > JALWEJ01. The sequence continues at coordinate 17,109 of JAMOQJ010000006.1, read as the reverse complement.
ATACAAAATTCATCCCAAAAACTTGGGAAAAGACCTATTTTGAATGGATGAACAATATTAGGGATTGGTGCATTTCAAGACAGCTTTGGTGGGGACATAGAATTCCAGTTTATCAATGTCAAGATTGTGGCAAGTATACGGTTACAGAAGAAACACCGAGTGTATGTGAACACTGCAAAAGTAAGAATATTATTCAAGAAGAAGACGTTTTGGATACATGGTTTTCATCAGCACTATGGCCTATGTCGACACTTGGTTGGCCTGACAAAACAGATGATTTGAAAAGATTCTATCCTACAAGTCTGCTCGTTACGGGATTTGATATAATCTTTTTCTGGGTTGCAAGAATGATGATGATGGGCTTGCACTTTATGAAGGATGTTCCGTTTAAAGATGTTTACATACATGCCCTTGTCAGAGACCAGCACGGTCAAAAGATGAGCAAAACAAAGGGCAATGTTATCGACCCAATGGACGTTATCAATAAATACGGCGCCGATTCTATGAGATTTACGCTTGCTATATTTGCCGCTCAAGGGCGTGATATAAAACTCTCAGAAGATAGAATTGAAGGCTACAAGAAGTTTATGAACAAAATTTGGAACGCATATCGTTTTATAGAATTAAATACGAAGGATTTGCAGATAAGCGAAAAACCTAAGAAATTGCCTGCTGCATCGATTTGGATAAAATCAAGATTGGCAAAAACCATACAGGATGTTGAAAAAGCCCTTCAAGAATACAAATATAACGAAGCGGCAAACGCTGTTTATCAGTTTATATGGCATGAATTCTGCGATTATTTTATCGAAATGAGCAAGGTGCATATGGATGATGAATATTCCTATGCCGTAAAATATACGCTACTTGACGTATTTGAAACAACAATGAGACTATTGCATCCATTTACGCCATTTATTACAGAAGAGCTTTGGAATAAACTGCCCAACAAGAAGGGTGAGTCCATAATGATTGCTGCCTATCCCGAATACAGAAGTTCTGATGTATCGGAAGATATAGAATCGTCCATGGATACAGTTATAGATATAATAAAATCCATAAGAAACCTAAGAAGCGAAAACAATATTGCACCATCCAAGAAGATAAAGGTTTATATGAACATAGAAGACGAAAAACAACAAGCGGTTGTGGTGTCGTTTAAGAATTATATCTATGCGTTGGCAGGTGTAGAAAATTTAGTCATAACCGATAAAATAGAAGAGCAGTGCCTGATTCAATCGACGATTTATGGAGATATTTATCTGCCTGTAGAAGGCAATATCGATGTGGAAAAAGAACTTGCAAGATTAAATAAACTGCTCAAAAAACAGGAAAAATCGTTATCTTTTTTGAACAGTAAAATGAATAATCAGGCATTTTTAGATAGAGCACCCAAGGAGCTGATAGAAGAAAAGAAAAGGGAACTTGAAGAAATAACAGAGGTTTACAATAAAACTAAAGAAAGAATTAAACAACTACAAAAGGACTGATTATGAAAAAAGTTATTTTTGTCGCATTATTTGTTTTTTATGCTTTTTTATCATACGGTAGCGTATATTCCGATATAGCCAATTCTTTGGCTTCAAAAATGCATACTACCGAAGGTGTGATTGTATCGGTAGAAAAAAACAAAATAACTCTTAATAAAGGGCTAAAAGACGGACTGTATAAAAATTCTTTGGTTTACATTTATAGAGATGTAGGAAGTTTGCGTTTATTTGGGAACAATAAAATAGTAAGCCTAAAGAAGGGCGTTGCGTATGCCTATGTTTCAAGTGTATCCGATAACGAATCAAAAGCTGTAATATCATCAGGTATTGACAAAGAAAAAGATTATCTTTTAGGTTTAGGTTTAGTTCCTTGGGGAGAAAAAAAATTAATAGGAAAACCAAAGGTCAACGATAAATTTATAGCAGGCAAAAAAGAGTATAGGGTTGCTATTATCACAAGAAATCCGCTTATATATTCATCACTAAAGAGTGCGCTTGAAAAAACAGGAAGATTTTACGTCATAAATGAGGATGATTTAGCTGTTGCCATGACAAAAAAACGCATAAATTCTATAGGCGAAAAAGCGGCAATAAAAAAACTTGCAGAAGCTGTGGATGCTGATTTAGTTCTTACAGTTTCTGCAAGCAACAAATACAATACCTTAACATGTAAAGTACACAATGGATATGCAGGAAATGTGATATTTGCTGAAAAGAAAAATATAGATAAAGAATCAAAAGATGTGCTTGTTCAAAATAAAGGCTCATCATCCATTCCCGCAAACAACCTTGTAGCATCCAACCTACGATTGACAAAAAAACTTACGTTTTGGGAAAGTATCTTAAATAAAACAGGACTTTACAGCCCTTATACGGGATTGGATATGTCTTCGTCAAGATACAAAATAGCATTTTATAAAGAGATAGGCTATGGTACAAATACATTATATGTCGGTAATATTAACAATAAATCAGAGCAAGATATACTGGTAGCACAAGGTTCAAAGATATCTATTTATCTATATGATATTGATTCTTTTATAAAAAAGGGCAATTTTTCTTATGGGTATAACATAATAAACATAGATAGCGCACGTATTGATGGAAAAACATTAGTAGCCATATCGAACTTCAATAGGTATGGAGCTTTGGATTCGGCAGTCGGTTATGTAGATAAGGACTATAAATTCCATATAATAAAAAAGAATATACCGTATCATATAAGATTTTATAATAAATTTTCAAATCCTATGCTTATAGCAGAAGGCGCAACAATAACAAAACCTTTTGATGGTAAAATGTATCTGTTGGATATAAATTCAAACACCATAAAACGAATGAATCTGCCTGTTGATAAGGATAATTTCTATAATTTTGAGAAAATTGATAACTATATAATATATGTATCAAAAAGCGGGCAGCTGTGTATGTACGATATTGACAAGAAAAAGATTACATATAAAACAGCCTACGCTTTTGGCGGCGGAGAAAGAGCTATACAAAGATATGATTATGAAGGCGCTAACGATGAATCAATTCATGAAATAGAGAAGAGAAATAACGTATATATAAAGAAAAACATTGTATTCTCAAAGGAGAAAGATGGTTCGATATATATATTGGGTTTGAAAAACTATTTAAGTCAAACCATAACAATTCAGCAGCAACATTATAATGCATACAATCTAAAACTTTTAAGATATCAAGATGGAAAATTAGAAAAGATTTGGTCATCTGGAGATGTCAGAGGCAGGGTTGTGGGCATAGGAAAAATTGGAGATTACGTAATATCTGTCATAGGATTACCAGCAGGATTCTTTGATAGCTTTATAAGAGGCATAGACGAAGTTGACAGATTGGTTGCGGGAGAGATAAAAAACGATTAAAGGGTTTGTGTATGAATGTATTGGGTGAGTTTAAATTTAAAGATAAAACCATAAAAATAATACATGGAGATATAACCGAAGAAGACACAAAAGCCATAGTCAACGCCGCAAATTCCCATCTGAAACATGGCGGCGGCGTTGCTGGTGCTATAGTGAGAAAAGGCGGCAGCATAATACAGGAAGAAAGTGATAAAATCGGCTTTGTTCCAACGGGAAGTGCTGCAATTACGACAGCAGGAAAACTTAAGGCTGATTACGTTATACATACTGTAGGCCCAGTTTGGGGAGAAGGTGATGAACATAACAAACTCAAAAGTGCCGTAAAGAGTGCTTTGAGAGTTGCCGAAGAGCATAAGATTGAATCCATATCCTTGCCGGCAATCAGCTCGGGCATTTTTGGTTTTCCAAAGGATGAAGCTGTAAAGATAATTTTTGAGACAGCCGTAAACTTTCTAAAAACGTCAAGATATGTTAAAGAGATTCATTTTTGCAATATAGATGAATTAACGTCCAATCTGTTTTTGCAGGAACTTAAAAATATAGAGGCGTAGTATTATTGAAGAGTTTTTTCAATATTTAATTAATGGCGTTATATCCGGATTGATTTATGTTCTTGTTGCTATAGGATTTAACGTAATATATTCAACAACCAAAATAGTCAATTTTGCTCAAGGCGAGTTCTTGATGCTTGGTGGCATAATAGAATTTATATTATTGAAATATTCTATACCGATAGGCATCTCTTTACTTATTTCTTCTATTGTCGTATCCATTGTCGCTATTTTTATACATAAGTTTCTTATATCAAATACAAAAGATGCTAATGAGCTTTCCTTAGTTATAATGACCATAGGTATATCAATATTGATAAAAGGCGTAATAGCTGTTAGCGTAGACAAAGATGCGCATCCCATAAAACATTTTCTTCCATTTAAATCTGTATCATTAAGCGGTATGACATTTTCATCTCAATATATTGTAGTTATGCTTACTGCATTGATTTTAGTGTTTTTATTCTATTTTTATCTTAAAAATACATTAAATGGAAAAATTATGCAGGCTGTATCAATGAACACATTAGCGGCAAGTTTGTTTGGTGTTAACGTAAATATGGAGCAGATGAAAGCCTTTGCCATAAGTGGCTTTATAGGAGCACTTGCAGGCGCTACGATTGCACCTATTAGTTTTGTCCAGTACGATATGGGCGTTATGTTCGGTCTTAAAGGTTTTGCTGCATGTGTGGTTGGAGGATTCGGAAATAATACAGGGGCTTTGGTTGGCGGTTTGATTATAGGTATAGCAGAATCCTTATCGGCTGGATATATATCTTCATCGTACAAAGACTTGGTGGCGTTTTTGATAATGATTATTGTGTTGTTTGTAAAGCCGTCAGGGCTGTTTTCATCCAAAGACGTGGAGCGGGTATGAGCCAAAAAACCTTTTTATTGGTTTTGTTTTTAGTCGTAATGGTTGTTGGCTTATTCATAAAAAATCCTTTTATACTGAATATGTTATCGTTGGCTGCCCTGTCAGTTATTGTGGTTATAGGATTAAATCTACTTTTAGGCTTTGCAGGCCAAATATCTCTTGGGCATGCTGGCTTTGTGGCATTAGGTGCATATATTTCATCTATTCTTGCCATAAGGTTAAATATAAATCCATGGCTATCTATACTCATCGCAGTCTTGGTATCGTCAGCCTTTGGGGCTTTAATAGGATATCCCACACTCAAATTAAAAAGCCACTACCTTGCTATGGCAACACTGGCAATAGGCGAAATTATTCATTCAATAGCTAATAACTATGTTGATTTAACGGGTGGTCCACAAGGTTTGGCCGGTATGCCTATGCTTTCCATATTTGGATTTATGTTGGATAATGAAACTAAATTCTATTTTTTTATCTGGTCTTTAACGTTTCTTTTAATACTTTTATCGATAAATTTTGTAAACTCACGCTTTGGAAGGGCATATAAGGCAATTAAGTCCAAAGAAAACGCTGCCTTAGCCTTTGGAATAAACGTGCATTTGTACAAGGTATTTATCTTTACCGTTAGTGTATTTTATGCGTCGCTTGCTGGTGCTATATATGCATTCTATCTGGGCTTTATATCACCTTCGTCTTTTGGTTTAACGCAATCGATAGAATATGTTGTCATGGTTGTGATTGGCGGTATGGGTAGTTTTTTTGGTGTTTTTTTTACGTCAGTTATTTTAACTATTCTACCCAATCTATTGACATCGCTTGAAGACTATTGGCCTATAGCAAACGGACTTCTGTTAATTTTGGCAATGATGTTTATGCCAAACGGATTAAAGGGTTTGTTTAAATGGATAAAATAATGTCCATAGAAGGCATAACAAAGAGCTTTGGTGGTATAAAAGCTGTAGATAATGTGTCGTTTTTTGTAAAAAAAGGCGAAATAAAAGCTCTCATTGGCCCAAATGGAGCAGGTAAAACAACGCTTTTTAATATAATAACCAAGCTTTATTCAAAGGATAGCGGAAAAGTTTTTTTTATGGGTAAAGATACAGAAAATTATAAATCATATGAACTTGTAAAATATGGTATATCAAGAACCTTTCAAAATATACAATTAATAGACGATATGAGCATACTCGAAAATGTTATGCTTGGATATCATATAAAAACAAAAACAACGGCAATAGACGCTTTTTTTTCTTTACCTAAAAATAAAAAACAGGAAGATAAAGCAAAAGAAAAAGCTATGGAAACGCTAAAATTCTTAAAGATAGACTCAATATCAGATAAATATCCAAACGAAATACCATTTGGCTATAAAAGACTTGTGGAAATTGCAAGGGCGTTGTGCGTACAACCTGAATTGTTGTTATTGGATGAGCCTGCGGCAGGACTAAACGAATCGGAAACAAATAAGTTATTGAAAACAATATTCAGAATATGGGAGCAGGGTATAAGTATACTGCTTATCGAACACGATATGAATTTGGTTATGAACTGTTCTCACTCTATAGTAGTTATGGATGAAGGCAGAAAAATAGCAGAAGGTTTACCAAGTTATATACAAAACGATGAGCGGGTTTTAAAGGCGTATTTTGGAAAGTGATATGCTAAGGGTAAAAAATTTAAGCGTGTATTACGATAAAGCCATAGCTTTGGATAATGTATCTATAGATGTTGAAGAAGGTGAAGCTGTTTGCGTTTTAGGAGCAAATGGAGCAGGTAAAACAACGCTTTTGAATGCTATTTTTAATGTGATACCGAAAAAGGGAAAAATTTTTTTTAACGATATTGATATAACCGACTTAGCCACACATAAAATAGTTAAGATGGGCATTGTATATGTCCCTGATAAGAGAACGATATTTAACGAACTAAGTGTTTATGAAAATCTTGAGATTTCCGCTTGGGAAATAATAAAAAACAAAGGTAAAAAGCATTTTGTAAAAAATCTCGATGCAGTCTTTGAACATTTCACAAACTTAGAAGAAAAACAGTCATTAAAAGCAGGGTATTTATCAGGCGGAGAACAGCAAATGCTATCAATTGCGCAAGGTTTAATTAGAGCACCAAAGATGTTTGTTATGGATGAGCCTACAGCAGGTTTATCGCCTAAACTAATGAATGCCGTGTTTGATATAGTATATTTTATGAAAAAGCAAGGTATAACAGTGTTGATAGTAGAGCAAAACGTAAATAAAACATTGATGGCAACCGATAGAGCATATATAATGGAAGTAGGAAAAATAAAAGAGAGTGGAAACTCAAAAGATTTTCTGCAATCAGACAGTATTAAGAAAGCTTACCTTGGAGGATAGATGTTCAAAAAAGTTGGGATAGTATCTAAAGCAAAAGTTGAAAATATGGATAAAGTGATACTACCACTTATTGAATACTTAAACGATAAAGGTGTGGATGTCGTTTTAGGGTGTGAAGCTGCAAAATCCATAAATGAAAAAGAATGTGTAATCAGGGAAAAAATTGCATTATATGTTGATTTGATAATAGTTTTGGGTGGTGATGGAACATTTATATCGGCAACCCGTTCGGTCAATAAATCAAAAAGGGATATACCTATATTAGGCGTAAATTTAGGTAGTATGGGGTTTTTGACAGAGGTTCCTTTAAATAGTATGTACGATGTGCTGGACGACATATTTATAAATAAAAATTACACCATAGAAGAAAGAATGATGATTGATGTTGGAGTATACGATAAAAAAAAGTTATTACACCAAGAAACGGTTTTTAATGATGCTGTAATTAATAAAGGAACGCTTGCAAGGATAATACCGATAAAGGTATTGGCAAAAATGGATAAACAGGAATATGTTGTTGCCATATATCACGCAGACGGACTGATTATATCAACGCCATCAGGCTCGACGGCTTATAATTTAGCCGCTGGCGGTCCTATTGTGTATCCCACAATGGATTCGTTTGTGTGTACGCCTATATGCCCGCATACGCTCTCTAACAGGCCGCTTGTATTGCCCGATAATATGGAATTGATATTGGAACTTGAAGATAAATCAGAAGACGTTATGCTTACGCTTGACGGACAAATTGGCTATAAAATCGACAATCAAAAAACCATACGTATAAAAAAATCTGAAAAACATATTAAGATATTAATTTTAAGGGATAAAAATTATTTTGATATATTAAGAACCAAGTTGGGATGGGAAGAGCGTAAGGTTAGAAATATAAAATGCTGACGAGATTGGAAATAAAAAATTTTCTAACCATAGAAAGAATATCTTTGGACTTTGATAAAAACATTACAGCCATAATAGGAGAATCAGGAGCAGGTAAATCACTTATCTTAAAAGCTGTAGACACAGTGTTTGCGCAGAAATCCCAAACAGATATTATAGGCAGTTTCGATTCAAAAAGTTCAATAAAGCTATTCTTTAAATTAAGCCAAAAGCAAAGAAAAATGCTATCTGATTATTCCATAGACGACGATGAAATAGTGATAGAAAAAATTATACAGCCCAAAAAGACAAGGTCATACATAAATCATGAGCCCATAACAGCAAGAACACTATCGCAAATAGAGCGGTTTTTAATAAATATGATTTCTCAAAATTACAGATTTGAGGCATTTGAATCAGACAACATTATAAACATACTTGATGAAGCGATAGATAAAACCGTATACGACGATTTTCTAAAAACCTATGAAGATTATTTAAGAATAAAGAGTGATTTTGAAGAAATACTAAGCAAGATAGAGCAAATAAATAAAAATCACCCGGAAATATTGCTGGAGTCAATAAATAAAATAAACCCAAAGCAGGGTGAATATGAAGAACTTTTGCAAAAATCCAAAAGAATCAAATCCTTATCGTTTGTTAAGAGTAAGATTTCGGATATGATAGAATTTTTGTATGAAAACGATAACAATTTTGAGGCTAAAATAGCTGAATTTAACGATTCAATAGAAAAGATAGGCTCTTTAGGATTTGATGTAACAGAATTGCAGACGCTCTTTAAAAATATACAGGAATCTGTTTCATCATCTAAATATATTTTATACGACATAATAGATAATAACTATGAGAGTGATGATATAGATTCAATAGAATCAAGGTTGTTTGAGCTTGAAGAATTGCAAAGAAAATTTTCCAAAACAGTTGATGAAATAATTCAAGAAAGAGAAAGATTGCTGAATATGATAGATGAAAAAGATAAACTTCAGCAAAAACTCAACAATCTTAAAGTAGAATTAGAAAAGAAAGAAAACAGTCTAACTCAAAAAGCAGATTATTTAACCAATGAAAGAAAAAAAGCGGCAGATATCATATCAAGACAGATAAAAAAGTTTTTAAATAAACTTATGATGGAAAACAGCATAGTAGAGTTTGTTTTTCACAAAAAAGCCATTTCGAAAAACGGACAAGACAACATAGAAATATTCTTTAGCGCAAATCCTGATATTAAAGCTGACAAAATTGACAAAACGGCATCGGGCGGAGAACGTTCAAGGTTTATACTGTCAATGAAATGTGCATATTCATCCATAGACAATAACGCAGAAACGCTGATTCTTGATGAGATTGAATCGGGCATAAGCAATAAAACTCTTGATAAAATGTCTGAAGTTATAAAAGAACTATCAAAGACAAATCAAATAATATTAATAACCCATAACGAATCGTTATCCAACATAGCTAATACAGTGTATGCAATAGAAAAAGAGTTTGACGGAAAAAATACAAAAAGCTTTGCTAATATTGTAAAACAACCATGAAAAACGTTATTGTAACTGGTGGCGGAACAGGCGGACATCTCTTTGCGACATTGGCTTTCTGTGATTACCTAAAAAAAGAACAATACAATCCTATAATTATAGGCTCTATACACGGCTTAGAAAATGAGATATTGAAAAATAAAGAATATGAATATATGTTGCTTGATACCATGGGTTTTGCTGGAAAAACAACAAAAGAAAAGCTAAGAAGCATATTAAAATTTATTAAAAGCACGTATCATATTAAGCAATACATAAAACTGAAGAATCCAAAATTTGTGGTGGGGTTTGGCGGATACACAACCGTTCCCGTTATTGTAGCTTCAAAAATGTTAAAAATAAAAACGGCAATAGTTGAGCAAAACGCCATATTTGGAAGAGCTAACAAATTTTTGTCAAGATTTGCCGACTTGGTGTTTACAAACTTTGAATCTACAAAAAACGCAATTAAACATAAAAAGGTTTTTGCTGTAGGGTGTCCTGTAAGGAGTGAGATATTTATAAAAGATAGAGATTTCTCCAAAAACAGGATAACCATTGGTGTTATGGGCGGAAGTAGAGGTGCAAGAAGCATAAACAACGCAATGATAGAGCTTGCTCATGAAGAGATAGATATAAACGTAATCCACCAAACAGGAAAGTATGATTATGAGCACGTTAAGTCTGAATATAGCAAACTGAAGCCTAATTGGACAGTGTTTGATTTTATATATGATATGAAAAATTTCTACGAATCTATAGATTTTATTGTTTGTAGGGCGGGTGCAAGTACTATCAGCGAAATAACCTGTGCTGCTTTGGGTTCTTTACTTATCCCATATCCATACGCAATTTACAATCACCAATACTATAATGCATTGGAGCTTGTAAATGGCGGTAGCGCAACGATTATTGAAGATAAAAATTTAAGTGGAAAAAGTTTGAAGAGTGTTATATTATCTCTTAGTAAAAATAGATTGAGGTCTTTATCGGATAGAGCAAAACTAATGTGTAAAAGGGATGTATGCTCTGAAATGTTAAAAATAATAAAAACAGAACTGACGGGATGATGGTATGAAGATTATAGCCGTAACAAATCAAAAGGGTGGTGTAGGAAAAACAACGACTACTATAAATCTGGGAGCATCTTTAGCTGTATATGGCAAAAAAGTATTAGTGATTGATATGGACCCTCAGGCAAATGCCACAAGCGGACTAAATGTAGAAAAAGATATATGTATTTACCATGCTCTTATAGGGAAGAAAACATTAAGCTCTATAGTCGTGCCTACAGAGACAGAAAATTTATGGGTGGTTCCGTCAAACATATCCCTAATAGGCGCAGAAGTTGAGCTTGTAAACTATCCTAACAAAGAAAAGATATTAAAAAATTTACTAAAAGAGATTGACGGTTTTGATTATGTTTTGATAGATTGTCCGCCATCATTGGGTCTTTTGACTATTAACGCACTTGTTGCTTCAAACTCGGTCTTAGTGCCAGTTCAGTGTGAATATTTTGCAATGGAAGGTTTGGCTCAACTGCTTCACACCATAAATCTTGTTAAAAAAACGTTTAATCCTGCATTAAAAATAGAAGGAATACTGCTTACAATGCATGACAAGAGAAATAACCTCTCAAAACAGGTGGAATTTGAATTAAAAAGACACTTTCCGCAATATATATTCAAAACCCTTATACCAAGAAATGTGCGGCTATCTGAAGCTCCAAGCTTCGGTAAGTCTATTATAGCCTATGATATAAAATCTGTAGGCTCAAGGAGCTATATGTCTCTTGCCAAAGAGGTTTTAAAATATGCCTAAAAACGACACCAGATTAGGCAGAGGGTTATCAGCAATCTTTGGTGATATCGAAAGCATAGAAGATGAAAATAAAATAGAAACCATATCTTTAGAATTGATAGTGAAAAATCCATACCAGCCAAGAGAAGAGTTTGATGATGATGATTTGCGTGAATTATCTGAATCAATCAAAGAAAAGGGTGTTATTCAACCAATCATTGTTAGACAAATGGAAGATAAGTATGAAATTGTGGCAGGAGAAAGAAGATTTCTTGCAGCAAAAATAGCAGGATTAAAATCCATACCGGCGATAGTAAAAAACATCTCTAATAAGGAATCGGCAGAGATTGCATTGATAGAAAATCTTCAAAGAAAAGATTTAAACCCTATTGAAGAAGCATTTGCATATAAAAATTTAATGGAAAAATTTGGATATACCCAAGAAGAAGTTGCAAAAAGGGTATCAAAAGATAGGGCTACAATAGCAAACACGTTAAGATTGCTTAATTTACCTAAAGAAATCATCAATATGCTAAAAAGAAGAGAGATTACGGCAGGACACGCAAGAGCTATTTTGTCTTTAAAAAATGAAACAGCACAAAAAGAGTTGGCTAAAGACATAAAGGATAAAAAATTAAGCGTAAGAGATGCTGAAGAAAAAGCAAAAAGCGTAAAAATAGAAAATAATTATGAAGAATATGAGAAAAAATTAAAAGCAATATTCCCACGTGCTGCAATAAAATATAAAAACAATAAAGGAAAAATAGAGATATTTTTTAAAGATGAAGAAGAATTAAGTTACATTATAGAAAGGATGGGGTTATGAAAAGATTTTTGTTTTTTCTTGGTATTATTCTACTTTTTAGTGTTTCATCCTATGCAACAAACTTAAGGGTTGGGGGCGTTGTAAAGAATGAGCACGGATCTCCTATTGATGAAGTGGAGATTAGCATTTTATTGGGAGACAAGGTCGTACTACACACTACCACCACAAGTAACGGAAGTTATTTTATTGAAGGAGCTGTACAAGACAACATTGACCCAAACAACCTATTTGTTGAGCTTAAAAAAAGCACATATAAAACAGAAAAGAGGAAACTGGTAGATATATTAAAAAGTCAAGACGAAAACCATAACACGGTATATATAGGCACGCTAAATCAAACCATGTTAAGGGCGATTACACCGGCTTTTTGGATATCTCTTATTGTTTTGGTAGGAATTTTTGTATTAATATCGTTTGAGGTTTTCCATAGAACAGTAGCTGCACTAATCGGAGCAAGTTTATTGCTATTTACATCTTATACATTAGGCACATTTAATGAAAATTATTTTGTTATATCTTTCGAAGAAGCAATACACGCCATAGATTTTAATGTTATCTTATTATTGATGAGTATGATGATAATCGTCGGCGTAATGAAAAAAACAGGAATATTTCAATGGCTTGCATACAAGTCTTATGCTATATCAAAAGGTAATGTATTTAAACTTTCAGTTATATTGATGTTTGTTACGGCTGTTGCAAGCGCATTCTTGGATAATGTTACTACAATGCTTTTGCTTGCACCTGTATCCATCGAGATAGCTATTATGCTAAAAATAAATCCGTTTAGTTTACTTATGCCTGAAGTTTTAGCTTCTAATATGGGTGGAACTGCAACGCTTATTGGTGATCCGCCTAATATAATGATTGGTTCTTTTGCTCATTTAACATTTAACGATTTTGTTATTAATCTTGCGCCTGTTATATTGATTATATTAATAGTAAATGTATTTGTAATGAAACTCTTTTTTGGAAAAGAATACAAAAAAGGTAAGGTGGATAATGTTGATGAATTATTGGTCAAACTAAAAGAAGAGTATAAAATCACGGATGCTAAATTACTAAGACACTCACTATTTGTTTTAGGGTTTGTAATACTACTGTTTATAACGCACGGCATGCTTCATATGGAACCGTCAATTGCCGCAATGGCTGGCGCTGCATTAATTCTTCTTTTAAGCGGTGCTGATATTACGGAAATTATGGAAAAAGAGGTTGAATGGGCTACATTAGTATTTTTCATGATGCTGTTTATTATAGTTGGAGCAGCTGTAGAAACCGGTTTTATATCCATGATAGCGACATGGGTTAAAGATTTATCAGGAAACAGCATGGTTTTGGCTATTATTTTTGTTATGTGGGTTAGCGCCATTGCGTCAGCAATTATTGATAATATACCTTTTACCGCTACAATGTTGCCAGTTGTAGCTTACCTTACACAAACCATTCCCAATGCGGGCAATACGCTTTGGTGGGCGCTTGCTTTAGGCGCATGTCTCGGTGGAAATGGAACGTTAATTGGAGCAAGTGCTAATGTTGTTACTGCAGGGTTAGCCGAAAGAGCAGGTTATCCTATGACTTTTGGATATTTCTTAAAAATTGGAGCTCCGGCAATGTTTATATCTGTTACTATTTCTATGATTTGGCTATTAATTGGAGGTTAAAATGAATAATTGCGATAAAAAAATAGTTCTTGTAGTAAAAGCTTCTGAAGTAGGAGAAAGAGGACTAAAAAAAGCTATTGATATTACAAGAGAAGAAGATTGCAATAAACTTTATCTGCTATTTGTTGTTGACCACGACTTTTTTTCGGGCGACGGTGCTAGCTATGTAAAATCTAAACAACAGGTAGATAAAGGACTTGAAGGTATAGGTGATGCTATTTTAAGAACAATGGAAGATATGCTTGAAGAAACAGATAAAAGCATAGAATCCCAAAGAGTTATACTTCATGGAAAAACGGCAGAAGAAATAATGAACTTCGCTAAAAACAATAAAGTTGATGTTTTAATTATACCCAAAGACCAAAGAGGACCTATAGAAAAATTTATCACAGGAGGGGATATAACACCCTTTATAGATGAAATTAAAAAATATGTAGACAAGGTTGTTGTGGTTGAATAGTTATTGACATAATAATATCTTTATGATAAGTTACAGCGAATTTTTTACTACATTCGGTTGGAGGTTGAAGGCATATGGTTGATTTAAATTCCACTGTTTTATTATTGCAAATGGTAGGCTTTCTCATCTTACTGTTTACTCTCAATATAATTCTTTATAAGCCTGTAATGAAGGTCGTTAGAGAGAGAAAACAGGTTATAGATGATATGCTTGCCCAAGCAAAAGAATTACAAGCTAAAGCTTCTGAAAATGAAAGCATCTACAACTCTAAATTATTAGAAGCAGAGCATGAAGCAAAAAGCAAATATAATGAAATCATAACATCGGCTTCTAAAGAAAAAGAAAGCATGATATCCGAAGAGTCATCGAAAGCAAGACAGCAAATAGAAAAAGAGAAAAAGGAAATTTCAGACTCTTTGGATAAGGAAATGGAGTTAGCAAAGCAGTACAGCGATGAACTATCTAATAAAATATATAATCAACTTGTTGCTTAAGGAGGAAAAATGAAGATTCTTTTTGGTTTTGTTTTTTTGGTTTTAATGCCTTTGGCAGCTTTTGCTTCCGAAGAAGGAGCGGTTAATCCTCATATGACATGGAGAATTATAGATTTTATACTATTTGCCGCAATAATATACTATTTTGTTAAAAATCCTATAGTAAATTTCTTTAAAGAAAGAAAAGAAACCATAAAAAATAGCTTTGAAGAGAGCGAAAAATTAAAGGAAGAAGCTGAAAAACTTCTAAAAGAAACAGAAGAAAAGCTTAATCAGCTTGAAAAGGAAACAAAACAAATTATTGAAACATTTTCATCTATGGCTGAAAAAGAAAGGGAAAATATACTTAAAGAAGCAGAGATTGCCATAAAGAGAATAAGAGACAGCATAGAAGAAGAAAAGGTATTTCTTTTAAACAAAGCAAAACTTGAACTTCTAAGAAGAATGACGCAAGAAGCTATAGGTAGCGTAAAGGAGAAATTATCATCCATAGGAATGAATGAGCATAAAGAGATTAATAAAAAATTCATAAGGAGTATCTCCCAATGATAGACAGAAAAATATCCATAAGATACGCAAGAGCTCTTAGTGAAATATGCAACGACAAAAACCTAAATCATAGAGAAGTATTGAATATTTTGAACTCCTTCAATATCGCAACTAAAGAAAACCCAGATTTACATGAGTATCTAAAGATGAGCATAATACCAATACAAAGCAAACTACACATCATAGATGAACTGTTTTCTGATAACAGCTCAGAGGTTGGAGTATATGCTAAAAACTTTATAGAATACGTAGTAAAAAGAAATAGGTTTTTGTTGCTTGAAGAGATAGTTGAGATATTTGAAGAATTAGTAAATAAAAGGGAAAATATATTAAAAGCAAGCGTTACAAGCGCCGTTGAACTTGATGAAATAACAAAAGACGAGTTAAGGGAGCATTTAGAAAAAGAATTTAATAAAAAAATAGAGTTATCATTTTCCGTAAATAAGGAATTAATAGCAGGCATAGTAATACAGATAGACGATGTTGTCTACGACGGAAGCGCAAGCACCTATCTTAATAATTTAGAGAGAAAACTTTTGAGATTGCCACTTTAAAAAGAAAAGAAGGAGGAAAAGTTTAATGCAAATTAAAGCCAGCGAAGTTAGCGACATTATCAAAAAAGAAATAGAAAGCTCAAAAGAGTTTATCGATGTTAGTGAAGTCGGTAGCGTTTTGAGCGTAGGTGACGGTATAGCAAGGGTTTATGGGCTTAAAAACGTTATGGCTAATGAGCTTTTGGAATTTGAAAACGGCGTTATAGGAATGGCTCTAAACCTTGAAGAAGATAATGTTGGTGTTGTTGTACTTGGTGAAGATAAGGATATTAAAG
This sequence comes from Desulfurellales bacterium, assembly GCA_027064065.1. Taxonomy (GTDB): domain Bacteria; phylum Campylobacterota_A; class Desulfurellia; order Desulfurellales; family Hippeaceae; genus JALWEJ01. Next base: position 894 of record JAMOQJ010000006.1, on the reverse strand, counting down.
AAGGCGACAGGGTAAAAAGAACAAAAAGAATTTCATCTGTTCCTGTTGGTGAGCCGATGGTTGGAAGGGTTGTTAACGCCCTTGGCGAGCCTATTGATGGAAAAGGACCTATTGAAAGCGAACATCATAGAAGAATTGAAATTAAAGCACCGGGAATAGTACAAAGACAGTCAGTTAAAGAACCTCTCCAGACAGGCATCAAGGCAATAGATGCAATGATACCTATTGGAAGAGGACAAAGAGAGCTAATAATCGGCGATAGACAGATAGGTAAAACACAAATCGCTCTTGACGCCATAATTAACCAGAAAGATACAGATGTTTATTGTATATATGTTGCAATAGGTCAGAAAAGATCAACTGTCGCTAGAATACATAAAAAACTTGAAGAGATGGGCGCTATGGAATATACAACAATAGTTGCTGCAACTGCATCAGACCCTGCACCTTTGCAATATATCGCACCATATTCAGGCGTTACTATGGGTGAATACTTTAGAGATAATGGCAAACATGCACTAATAGTATATGACGATTTAACAAAACACGCTCAAGCCTATAGGCAAGTGTCTTTGCTTCTTAGAAGACCACCAGGAAGGGAAGCTTACCCAGGAGACGTTTTCTATCTTCACTCCAGACTCCTTGAGCGTGCCGCTAAATTGTCCGATGAACTTGGTGGCGGTTCATTAACGGCTTTGCCGATAATTGAAACACAAGCTGGAGACGTTTCGGCATACATTCCAACAAACGTTATCTCTATTACTGACGGCCAAATTTATCTTGAAGGCGACCTGTTCTATGCGGGTATTAGACCTGCTGTTAATGCTGGAATCTCCGTTTCAAGGGTTGGTGGTTCAGCACAGATTAAAGCCATGAAACAGGTAGCAGGAACAC
>JAMOQJ010000005.1 GCA_027064065.1 Desulfurellales bacterium | reverse complement strand
AGGAGTTTTTTAGAAATAGAAGGCGTAAATTTTTTTAAATTAATCTCGTCAAGCAACCAGTCCACAGTTTTTTTCGGTTTAAGAAGACTGTTTTCTTTTTTTAATATGTTTTCGGCTTTATCAAATTCCTTATAAAATAGATTTCTTAACAGCTCGCTTTCTAATGTGTTAAGAAGATTAATTACCTTATTCTGATAATTTTCCACAACTTCTACGTATAAAATTTTGTAAACTTATCTACAGCATCCCTATCCATACGTAACTTGTTTATATGGGCATTTTCATCGGGATAGCCAAGCGTCAACGACATCGTTATAATTTTATCATTCGGAATATTTAACTCTTTATGTAAAAGCTCAGCGTAGGCGACAATGGACGTTTGTGGACATGTTGCAAGACCGAATTCTAAAGCAACAAGCATTAAGGTTTGTGCAAATAGCCCTATATCTATAAACGCTTCTTCGCCCAAATGTTTGTCTCTTGCTATCAATATACAAACGGGCGCGCCAAAACATCTAAAATTTTCCAGTATGTGCTCTTTTAACTTATCCTTGTCGGTTTTAGGGTTTATATTTTTATGTTTAAAAACCTTTACATTACAAGCATCCCTTCGCTCTTTTATAAAATCAGGCACTTCTTTATAACCGTAGTCATAGTCGTACCTTCTTTCAACCTTTGAAATTACAGCGTCTATTAATTTTTTAGATACATGCTCTTTCGTTTTACCCATCAAAACAAACAACTCCCATGGTTGAGTATTGTGTCCTGACGGCGAAAATCTCGCTATGTCTAAAAGTTTATAAACCATTTCTTTATCTACAGGTTTGTCTAAATAAGCCCTAACCGAATACCTATTCCTAACAGCATCTACAACATTCACGACATCTTCCTTCAATAACTAAATTTCATAAAATACTTTTTATGCTGGCAATATCTTTTGTAATTTGCTCAATTAAATCAGAAACCCTTCTAAATTTTTTTTCATCCCTTATAAAATCAACAAACTCTATCTTAATTTTCTTTCCATATATATCGCCTTCAAAATCTATTAAAAACGCTTCGATATGTTTTTTGCTACCCTTAAATGTAGGATTGTAGCCAACATTCACACCGGCTTTAAATTTTTTTTCATCAACGTATACGTAAGCCGCATACACACCTTCCCTTAGCATAATTTCGTTTGTTGGATATATATTCGCCGTGGGAAAACCTAAATTTGTCCCTCTTCCATCACCCTTTTTTACAACGCCCGATATACTATAAGCTCTACCCAAAAATTCGCTTGCTTTTTTAACATTACCTGCTTTCAAAAACTCTCTGATTTTTGTAGAGCTAACTATAACACCGTCAATCTTCACAGGTGGTATAACAACAAGCTCAAAGCCGTAAATATTTGCATATTCTCTTAAAGTTTTAATTCCACCCTTTCCGCCTTCTCCAAAGGTGTAGTCATGCCCTACACAAATGCCCTTTGCTTTCAAATTACCAATAAGTACGTCGAGTATGAATGCTTTAGGATTCATATTTGCAAATTGTTTGGTAAATCTTGCACAAACAACAATATCTATACCTAACCTTTCGACTATTTGAACCTTTTCTTTAAACCTTTGTATTATAAAAGGTTGAGATGTTTGCTTAATAACCTTTAAAGGATGAGGGTAAAAAGTAAAAAGAACAGGCGTTCCATTTATGGCTTTTGCCATATCGACAGTCTTTTTTACCAAAGCCTGATGTCCAATATGTATACCATCAAAATTTCCTAAAGCTATAACAGGATTTTTTATTTCACAAGTTTTGTAAAAATCCCTAATTATTTTCATACATTAAACCTAAAATAGACAACATCGCCATCTTGCATTATATAGTCCTTACCTTCAAGACGCATCAAACCTTTTTCTTTGGCTTCTTTTTCTCCGCCTGATGCTATATAATCTTCATAAGATATAATCTCAGCCCTGATAAATCCGCGCTCTATATCGCTATGAATAACTCCCGCCGCTTCTTTGGCAGTCGTGCCTTTTTTTATTGTCCAGCCTCTAACCTCTTTCTCTCCGGCAGTAAAAAATGTAATCAAACCGAGCATACTGTAACCCGTCTTTATGAGTTTATCCAAACCGGATTCTTTCAAACCCAGCATCTCCATAAATTCTTTTTTCTCGTTTTCCGATTCTAGTTTGGATATCTCTTCTTCTATCTTGCTCGATAAAACAATAACAGGAGCATCTTCTTCTTTAGCTATCTCTTTCACGATATCTGAATGTTTGTTTCCTTCGATTTCGTTTTCTGACACATTTGCCACATAAATTACGGGTTTTGCTGACAGCAATCTCAATTCATTTATAAGCCATTTTTCTTCTTTGTTGTAGTTATCTTTTTTTCTGATAGGCTCACCGTTTTCAAGCTGTTCTTTAAATTTTGACAAAATTTCTATCTCTTCTTTGTAGTGCTTATCGCCGGATTTTGCCAATTTTGAAGACCTGTTCATCCTGTTTTCTATCGTTTGCAAATCGGCAAGCATAAGCTCCACATCTATCGTTTCTATATCTCTTTTTGGGTCAACGCTACCGTCTTGATGCACTATATCTTCATTTTCAAAACACCTGACGACATGAACTATAACCTGAACATCCCTTATGTGAGACAAAAACTTATTTCCCAAACCAGCACCTGAACTTGCACCCTTAACAAGCCCGGCTATATCGACAAACTCCACAACTGCAGGCGTTATCTTTTTAGGATTTACCATTTCAACTAACTTATAAAGCCTTTCGTCGTTTACGGTAGCTATACCGACATTTGGGTCTATCGTGCAAAACGGAAAATTTGAGCTTTCAGCGCTACCTTTGCTTAAAGCGTTAAACGTTGTTGACTTGCCAACATTGGGTAAACCTACAATACCGCATTTAAATCCCATAACCCATCCTTCCTTGACTAAATTTATAACCCAGTATTATATTATATTGTTTATCTACAAAATTCAATTACCGTTTAGGCATATAACGCCCAATTTCGGAAAAACAGAAACCAACACAACTTAGACATAAATTAAAAAACGAAGTTATATCAAGACTCTCACAAACCGAAATAAATTTTGAAGGCTGGCATAGGGCAATTAATTTTATATATCCTTTTTTAGAGTTTATACCCGGCAAAAGCGCCGAGGATATGATGTATGAATGTCAAAGAAAAAAAGGAGCTTGAAGCTTTATTGGAATAAAATTTTCTTGATTGGCTGTTAAATAAAATGTACTCTTTTGAAAAATAAAAGGAGTTTTTGAAACATGGAAAACCTAATTGATATTTTAAAATTCGACGAAAAAGGCTTAATTCCAGTAGTTGTTCAAGATTTTTACAACAATGATGTTTTAATGGTCGCATACGCAAACAAAGAAGCAATAGAAAAAACATTAGAAACGGGATATGCTCACTACTTTTCAAGAAGTAGGCAAAAGTTATGGAAAAAAGGTGAAACAAGCGGACACACCCAAAGGGTTAAACAAATATTTTATGATTGCGATGAGGATACGCTTCTTATAAAGGTTGAACAAAAAGGAGCAGCATGCCACACAAACCACAGAAGCTGCTTTTATAGAGAATTTTACAGAGGCCAAACAAAAGAAATAGATAAAGTTATAGACGAAAATTTTAACGGCATTATATATAAACAAAAACAAGATAACAATAACACCCTGGATGTGTTGTATGATACCCTTCAAGAAAGAAAAAAAACAATGCTTAAAGATTCTTATACGGCAAAACTCTTTAAATCCGGCATAGATAAAATTACAAAAAAAATTGGTGAAGAAGCAATAGAAACAATCATAGCAATGAAGGACAAAAATGAAAGCGAAATAATATATGAAACAGCCGATACTATATTCCATCTGCTTGTAGGGTTGGCATATTTTAATATACCGCCAAGTGCAATATTGCAAGAACTTCAAAGAAGAATGGGTACATCAGGCACATTTGAGAAAAAAACAAGAAAGGAGTAAAGATTTACTTGACAATATAAGAAAACTCATATATAAAGCACATTGCTTTGTTGAATTGTAAACTGAAAGAGGAGTTTAGCGAAGATGAAAACTTTTATGGGAAAATTTGAGCCTGAAAACAGGCCATGGTATTTGATAGACGCAAAAGGTAAAACGCTTGGAAGAATAGCAACTCAGATTGCCGTACTTTTAAGAGGCAAAAACAAACCTACATTTACTCCAAATGTGGACACGGGTGCATTTGTCGTTGTTATTAATGCAAAAGATGTAAAACTCACAGGAAATAAATTAGAACAAAAGATGTACTACAGACACAGTGGGTATATCGGTGGACTAAAGGCCGTAAGCGCTAAAAAAATGCTTGAGGAATTTCCTGAGAGAGTTATTTACCATGCAGTAAAGGGCATGCTTCCAAAAAACAGGTTATCCAATAAAATAATTACAAAACTAAAGGTTTATGCTTCTGAGGAACATCCTCACAAGGCTCAAAATCCTATTAAGATAGAAGTTTAAGGGGTGTTAAATGGATAATAGATTTTATGCAACCGGAAAAAGAAAAACGTCCGTAGCAAGGGTTTGGATATCAAACGGCAACGGAAATATAACAATAAACAAAAAAACTCTTGATGAATATTTTGGTGGATTGAACCGTGCAAAACTTGAGATTCAGCATCCTATTAGCCTTGCTGGATTAACAGGTAAAGTAGACATAATGGCAACCGTTAAAGGCGGTGGAATTATGTCTCAAGCTGAAGCTTTAAGGCACGGTATTTCTAAAGCATTGGTTGAATATGATGCTTCCTTGAGAGGAACACTAAAACCATTAGGTCTTTTAAGTAGAGATGCAAGAGTAAAAGAAAGAAAGAAATACGGCAAAAAGAAAGCAAGAAAATCCTTCCAGTGGTCTAAGAGATAAATTACTACCCGCAAGCCTTTTGCGGGTTTTTTTCTTTGCATGATTAAGGTCGGTATCGTAGGAATAACCGGTTTTGCCGGTTTTGAATTATTAAAGATTTTATCCTTCCATAAAGAAGTATCTTTGGAATATATAGCTGCAAGAAGCGAAATAAATAAAAGCGTTTCTGATATATATCCTCAGATTTCAACCTATAAAGACAAAATAATAGAAGAGATAGATATAAACAAGATTAAAGAGTTGGATGTAGTATTCTTAGCTTTGCCTCATACGGTATCGATGGAAATTGCAAAATCTATTTATAACTATGTAAAAATAATTGACTTAAGCGCTGATTTTAGACTTTCGGATACAAATACATATAAAAAATGGTACAAAAAAGAACATACGGCGAAAGAATTGGTAGACAAAGCTGTGTATGGACTATGCGAAATAAATCGAGATAAGATAAAAAATGCCAGTTTAATAGCAAATCCGGGATGTTACGCAACAAGCATTATTTTGCCTTTGGCTCCAATTTTGGAATATATCGATACGAAAGACATAATCTCAGATTCAAAATCGGGTGTGAGTGGAGCTGGAAGAGGATTAAAAGAAGGTTTACAATTTTGTGAAGTAAATGAAAACTTCAAAGCCTACTCAGTGGCAAACCATAGACACACACCCGAGATAGAAGAATTTTTAAACTCAATATCGCAACAAGACATACAACTAACATTTTCTCCGCATCTTTTGCCAATACAGAGAGGAATACTTTCAACAATATACGTAAAACCAAATAGAAAATTAACAAAAAAAGAGATATTAGACATATATAAATCCTTTTATGATAATAGTTTGTTTGTTAGAATTAAAAGTGAACTACCTTCAATCAATAACGTAAAAGGCACAAACTTTTGTGATATAGGATTTGAATTGGACGAAAGAAACAATAGGCTAATTATTATAAGCGTAATCGATAATTTAATAAAAGGCGCAAGTGGTCAGGCTGTTCAAAATATGAACATTATGTTAAATCTAAATGAAACAGAAGGATTGATACCTTACCCATATTACCCATGAAAGTAAAAGAATCTAATAAATCGATTAATATTATAAGCTCAATAAAAACATCCGTTGCAAGCGCACAATTAACACAAAAGCCATACGACGTCGGTTTAATATTATCCACAAAAGAAACTGTAGCATCAGCTGTTTTTACAAAAAATAAAATAAAAGCAGCCCCTGTTTTATACGATATGGAACTCTTAAAAAGCAATACAGACATAAGAGCTGTTGTAGTTAATAGCGGCAACGCAAACGCATGCAACTCAAACGGTTTTGAAGCAATAGAATCTATAACAAACAATCTATCTAAAAAATTAAACATAGATAAAAGGCAGATATTTGTAGCATCAACCGGCATTATTGGAGAAGACCTGCCTTATGAAAAAATAAACAGCTCCCTTGATACGCTTATAAATTCGTTGGGTGAACATAGCGGTGAGTTTGCAAAATCCATAATGACAACAGACACCTATCCAAAAGAATATGCTCTTGAGTGTAGCTTCTTTGGAACAACCTTCGGCATTGGCGGCGTAGCAAAAGGCGCAGGCATGATACACCCTAATATGGGCACAATGTTGGGATTTATAACAACAGATATAAATATATCCAAAGATATGCTCGATAGGGCTCTGCAACACGCCGTTAATCATTCATTTAACAGGATTAGCGTAGATGGAGACACATCCACAAACGACACCGTATTTATAATGAGCACAAAAGAAGCTAAGAATGATGAAATAACTGACGATAGTGAGATATATAGGTTTTTTGAAGATAATTTAACTCATTTATGCACCCACCTTGCAAAGATGATTGTTAAAGATGGCGAAGGAGCAACTAAATTAGCAGAGGTCATAGTAGTGGGAGCAGAATCGCCAAATGATGCAAACAATATAGCAAGGAGCGTAGCCAATTCCCTTTTGGTAAAGACGGCTATTTTTGGGCAGGACCCTAATTGGGGAAGAATAGTGGACGCTATAGGATATGCAGATGCCAATATCCACCCAGACAAATTAAAGGTCTATATTGGAGACTTTCCGGTATTTGAAAGAGGAAAAAAATCAAACACAAAAAAAGGGTTGCTCGATGAATATATGAAAAACAGCGAGATAAAAATTCTAATAGATATTGGGATTGGAACATCGAGTTATAATATGTGGTTTAGCGACATAAGCTATGATTATGTTAAAATAAACGCTGAATATCACACTTAGATATCGTTTTTAGTAACGGGCTTTCCGTCTTCAGGCTCATGGTGTAGCATACCAAAAATCTCTTTTTCGCTTTCTTCATCTATAGGAAAATATTTACCTTCAGCCAAAGCCAAAACATTCCCTTTATCATCTTTTAGAACAGCTTTAGCATAACCTATAAATTTTTTAAATTCCTTGGCGTATGCCTCTGCAAACAGCTCTATGTTAGGTTTTATAGGCATTTTGTATCTAATTCTGAGTTCAACAGTGTAATAAAGTCTCTTTGTTTTTACGCTGCATGCCCAACCCATAATCTCATCCAAAACAGATGCCGCTATTCCACCGTGTATCCTATCTTTATAACCTATATACTTCTCATTTAAAGTAAATTTTACAAAGACTTTATCTTTATCTGTTTGAAAAGTTAAATTCAATCCAATAGGATTTTCCTTTCCGCAGATAAAACATCGTTTGTATTTAGGCAAATTTTTCATACAGAACATTATACAAAAAAGGATATCCATGTAAAGATTAGATACTTGTAAATTTTTTTAAAAAATTTTATTGCCATTTATGTTTTATTAAATTATAATGATTGAAAAAGATTGCTCATTCTAGATGGAGGTGAAGACATGAAAGGTATAAATCTAAAAACAAAGTTAACATTTGTTGTTGTTGTAATCTCTTTAGTTATTCTATTTTTTGCTTCTTTGTTGTCTTACGACAAGTATGTAAATTACACCAACATAAGAGATTCAAAGCAAGCCGTTTTGCTTGCTGTTAAGATAGGCGCACTGGTGCACGAAACACAAAAAGAAAGAGGTGCGTCTGCAGGGTTCTTAGGTGCAAAAGGCACAAAATTTCAATCTATCCTTGCAAATCAAAGACTTAATACGGACAAAAAGCTGCAAGAGTTAAAAGAAGCGGCAACAAAAATGAACATAGAATATAACGCAAGATTTGCAACCTACTTCCATAGAGCAATGAGCATGTTAAAAGATTTAAATAACGTAAGGAGAAAGGTGGATTCTCTATCTATCAGTGTCCAAGATGAGGTTACATACTATACAAAAATCAATGCAGACCTGCTTGATGCTATAGGTTCTATAGGTTTTGCAACGGATGACCCTTACATTTCTAAAGAATTAAACGCATATGCCAATTTTTTACTATCCAAAGAAAGAGCAGGTATAGAAAGAGCCGTTCTATCCAACACATTTGCTCAAGACAAATTCGGAGAAGGCATGTATAAAAAGTTTATAACGCTCATTGCCGAACAAAACAGCTATCTTCATTCATTTACAATATCTGCTAACAAAAAATTCTTGGATTATTACAATTCACACTTTAAAGGGAATAGTATTGATGAAGTAAACAGAATGAGAAAGATTGCAATGGATAATTTTTTAACTGGTAATTTTAATGTTGACCCTCAATATTGGTTTAAGACAATAACCAAAAAAATCAACATACTAAAAAACATTGAAGACTATATGGAAGAAAACATCCTAAAAGATATGTCGAGCGAGATAAAAACAGCACTTGGAGAGCTTACTACATATCTTTCTATGTTTGTTATAGGTATACTTTCTATACTGCTTCTTGCTTTCGTATTGTTTAAGCATGTTCTTTCAAATATAAAATTACTATCCAACGAAACGAAAGAGCTCGTGGAAGGCGAAGGCGACCTAACCCAACGCATTAACATAAAATCCAACGACGAACTTGGAGAACTTGCCGAATGGTTCAATAAATTTATAGAAAAAACACAAACAATGATAAAAGAGATAGGAAGCAGCACAAAGAAGCTTGAGGCTCATTCTAATAATCTATCTCGAGCATCAAATCAAATGTCTTCATCAACAGAAGAAACCACAAGAAGCATGCAAGAAATAGCAAATGCTATCAATGACACATCTCAAGCGGTAGACGGTGTTGCGCACTCTACAGAAAATATCAACTCTCTCTCTGCGGATGTAGTTGAGGTAAACCAACAAATGCTTCAAGACATTGAAGAAAGGCTTGAAAGAATGAGAGAAAATGCTCAACTTGCAAGGGAAGCAATGGAACAAATTGATACAGTTAATAAAGCATCTGACGAAATAGGAGAAATTATAGGCGTCATTAACGAAATAACCGACCAAACAAACCTACTTGCCCTAAATGCCGCAATAGAGGCAGCGCGAGCAGGTGAAGCAGGACGCGGTTTTGCCGTTGTTGCCGACGAAGTTAGAAAGTTGGCAGAAAAAACACAGCATGCAACGGAAGAGATAGGCAATATGATAACAAAAATGCAGGCAGACACAAAAACAGCCGTTAGCAAAACAAAGCAAGCAAGCGAAATGATACTTGCTGAAGAAGTAAAAGCCAAAGAAGATAAAAACCACATAGAAGAAGTTGTAGAAAAAACAAACAGGGTTATAGATGAAGTTAATTCAACAAGTGCTGCAACCGAAGAATTATCGTCAACGGTTGCGGAAATTGATATGCAGGTAAGAGATGTAGCCGAAGCTGCAAAAGAGAATGAAAAGGCGGTTGAAGATGTTGCAAAATCTGCAGACCAACTTAATGAAATTGCAAGTGAGGTCAATCAGTTGGTAGGAAGATTTAAAGTATAAAATATAAAAGATATTTTACTAAAAGCGAAAGAGAATACACTCTCTTTCGCTTTTTTTGTTTAAGATACATAGCAAACCCACTTGATTGTATATCAAAAAAGCACTATAATTTGCTTATGAGAACTGGGATTCTTATATAAAAAAGAGAGGTTACGTATGCTCGCAAAAAGAATCATACCGTGTTTAGATGTTAAAGATGGAAGGGTCGTTAAAGGAATAAATTTTGTAAATCTTCAAGATGCAGGAGACCCTGTAGAGCAGGCAATTGTATACGACAAACAAAAAGCAGACGAACTTGTTTTTCTGGATATAACAGCAAGTCATGAAAAAAGAAAAACAATAATAGATGTTGTTAAAAAAACCGCCGAAAATGTATTTATGCCTTTAACGGTTGGTGGCGGAATCAATACCATAGAAGACATAAGAAACCTTCTAAAAGCTGGCGCCGATAAGGTTTCAATCAATTCTGCAGCAATAAAGAATCCTTCAATAATAAACGAATCGTCCAAAATATTCGGAAGTCAATGTATAGTAGTGGCAATAGATGCAAAAAGAACTGCTTTAGGGTTTGAGGTATTTATACACGGCGGAAGAATAGCTACAGGTAAAAATGCTATAGAATGGGCAAAAGAAGCTCAAGATAGAGGGGCAGGAGAAATATTACTAACAAGTATGGATGCCGACGGCACAAAAAACGGATACGATACCGAAATAACCCAAGCCGTAACAGACGCTGTTACCATACCCGTTATAGCATCTGGCGGTGCGGGAAATCCACAGCATATGAAGAATGCGTTTGATGTCGGAGCAAGCGCAGCTTTGGCAGCTTCTATATTCCATTTTGGTGAATATACAATAAAAGACACAAAAGAATACCTTAAGAAAGAAGGGGTAAATGTCAGAATATAAATTCGCCCTTTTGGTGTTGAGCGATTCACGTTCAAAAAATCCCAAAGAAGATAAAATTAAGCCATTAATTGAGAACATATTGCAATCCATAAACTCAAGGCTTACTTTATATGATATTATACCAGACGAATTTGAGTTAATAAAATCTACCCTTATAGACTTTTCAAACAATAACTCTATAGACGCAATACTGACAAGTGGCGGCACAGGACTGTACGAAAGGGATGTAACACCACAGGCAACAAAAGAAATTCTCGAATATGAAATACCTTCTATCCCACAAGCTATGCTATTTAATTCGCTGCAATATACAAAAAGAGCAATGTTATCAAGAATGGTAGCAGGAGTTAGAAATAAAAAGTTGATTATAAATCTTCCAGGTTCGCCAAAAGCTGTAAGAGAAAATCTTGAATATATAATAGATGTACTACCGCATGCGATAGATAAATTAAAAGGAGACGATACTCCTTGCGGTGTTACTTAGAAATTGACTTTTGGTCTGAATAAATTAAAATTAATTTAATCTTATTGTATGGAGGGTTAAAATGAATAAAAAGGGCTCAACTAAGTTAGACAGGGGGAGTTATGCTAAAATTATCGATGAAATAAAGAATTACATAAAGAAAAAAGGCAATTTTGACAAAAAATTAATAGATATTTTTATAGAATCGTCTCTCAATTACTCCAAATTAGAAAGCTTTATAGAAAAATTTTCAACAGAAGACATCAAAGGATTATTGATAGAAAGTTTAGGCTTTATATCCCAATCCAAAGATAAACCCAAGATAACCCTATCCAATGTAAGCATAAACAATAAAAAATATACTCAGATACAAATTATTACACAAAACAATCCATTTGTAGTGGATAGCATAACGTCTATTATAAATAATTTGAATGATTTCTTTATAGAGTTCAGCATGCAGCCTATTTTAACTGTGGATAGAGATAAAGACGGCAATTTGACAAACATAAAACCCTCGCAAGAAAGCGGCAACAAAGAGATATATCTATACTTTCTTATCGACGCCATAAGCGATATACAAAAAGAAAAGCTTCAAAAGGATATAGAAACATCCATAGAAGAAAGTCAGCTCGCCGTTGAAGATTTCAAAGAGATGGAAAAAAGAACCAAATACATAGCAAGAAAATTAAATGACCCGTTATACTTAAAAAAGGTAACAGAAAAAGAAACTGAAGATATAAAAGAATTTCTCATGTGGCTGCTTGACGGTAACTTTATATTCTTAGGCATGAGAAGCTATAACTTAGAATACACAAAAGACGATATATTGATACAAATGGATAAGGAAAGTTGTTTGGGTATTTTAAAAAAGACAGAAAAATCACGCTTTATCGATAAAACGTCGATAAAGGATTTGCCTGAGGTTGCCCAAGAAACCGTTAAAAGCGGTAATATTATGGTTATCGATAAGACAAACACAAAAAGCAATGTATACGACACAAGAAGGATGGACTACATAGCCGTCTCTGAGCTCGATGAAAATTTAAAACCTGTAAAAAGAAATATAATCATAGGCTTATTTACACCAAAAGCCCTAAAAGAACAAGCATCAAACATACCCTTCTTAAAATCAAAATTGGATAGAATATTGTTTGAGGAAAATATAGTTGAAGATTCCTTTGAGCAAAGGCATATGATAGATATATTCAATACACTTCCAAAAGACGACCTATTCATATCAAAAACAGAAGATTTAAAAATACTACTTGAAGAGCTTTTAACGTGTGAAACTGAAGAAAAAATAAAAATACTAACACGACAAACAAGCCTCATCCACGGTTTATACTTAATGGTTGTTTTGCCTGTTAAATTTTATTCCCAAAAAAATCTTGAAGCGTTTACAGAGTATCTGAAAAATAACTTAGACACACGCGATATTGAATATAAAATTATAACCCAAAGTTCACGAATAATAAGAATACACTATTATCTCATATTCCATAAGGATAAAAAGCCATCCATAGATATAAAAAATATAGAGTTGGATTTTAGAAACATAGTTTCAAGCTGGAAAGACAACTTTACAAATCTTTTAGTAGAAAAATTTGGACATGGAAAGGCTTCGTATTTATCAAGCAAATATCTTAAGAGTTTTAATGATGAATATATCTCAAAAACATCACCTGAAGAATCCATATTCGACCTTGATTACTTAGAAAAATTAACAGAAAAAAAGAAACAGCAGGTTGCTATATATACGCAACACGACAGCATCTTTTTTAATATATATTCCTTAAACAAATCGCCTTTATACGAAATTCTACCAAAATTGAATAATATGGGTCTAAACGTATTGTATGAAGATTTCACAAACATAAAAATCAACAACCAGGATGTATATATACAAAGATTTTCTATAGACCCGTCTACCTTAAATCTTGAAGATAGAGAAATTCTTTTTGAAGCCATACAAGATAATTTCGAGGTTATCTGGAGCGGCATAATGGAAGATGATGGACTAAACAGATTGACCACATCTTCTGCCCTTAATTGGAAATATATAGACCTGTTGAGAGCGTTAGGCAATTACCTTATGCAGATAAACTTCCAGATAAAAAAATCATCCTTGGTTTCTGTATTAAATAAATACCACAATATATCTTCTCTACTTATCGATTTCTTTGAAGCAAAATTTTCACCAAAGCTTGCAGGCTCTCTAAATATTGATTCAATCTATAGCAATATAAAGGTCTCCCTTGAGACAATAAATGATATACATGAATACAGAATTATGCATTCTATGCTGAATATAATAGAAAGCATTTTAAGAACAAATTTCTATAAAGAAAAAAAGTATCATTATATATCGTTTAAAGTAGATTCATCAAAAATCATAACAATGCCACTTCCAAGACCGATGTTTGAGATTTATGTGCATTCGGCTTTCATGGAAGGATGTCATTTAAGAGGCGGCAAGGTTGCAAGAGGCGGAATAAGGTGGAGCGACAGAAAAGATGATTTCAGGCTTGAAATTTTGGGCTTAATGAAAACTCAAATGGTAAAAAATGCCGTTATCGTTCCTGTTGGTTCCAAAGGCGGATTTATAGTAAAGGTTCAATCAAAAGATAGAAACGAAGCTGTAGAATGGGCTAAGAAATCATACAGAACCCTAATGAGAGGAATGCTAGACATAACCGATAATCTTGACGAAAAAAATAACGAAATATCTCCCAAGGACGTTGTTTGTTATGATGAGTTTGACCCGTATCTTGTTGTGGCAGCCGATAAAGGGACAGCAACGTTTTCAGATATAGCAAATGAAATCAGCGAAAAAGAGTATGGTTTCTGGCTAAAGGATGCATTTGCAAGCGGCGGTAAACATGGATATGACCATAAAGTTATCGGCATAACAGCAAGAGGAGCATGGCAATGTGTCGAAAGGCATTTTAGGGAGCTGGGTAAAAATATACACAAAGATACGTTTACCGTAGCAGGCATCGGTGATATGAGTGGCGACGTTTTTGGAAACGGCTTGCTATATACCGACACTATAAAACTACTTGCTGCTTTTAACCACATAGAGATATTCATAGACCCAAACCCAGACCCGAAAATATCTTTTAAAGAAAGAAAAAGATTATTTGAAAATGGATTAACATGGAAACATTACGATAAAAAACTGCTATCCAAAGGCGGATTTATTGCAGACAGAAATTCAAAATCCATCAAATTAACCAAAGAAGCAAAAGAATTTCTACAAACGGAAGCCGATGAATTATCAGGTGAAGAACTTATAAAATTGATACTTCAGGCTGATGTGGATTTGCTTTGGAACGGAGGCATAGGAACATATGTAAAATCCCACACCGAAACAAACGAAGATGCAGGAGATAGATTAAACGATGCTGTAAGAATTAACGCAAATCAATTAAGAGCAAAAATTATAGGCGAAGGTGGAAATCTTGGATTAACTCAAAAGGCAAGGATAGAATATGCCCTAAACGGCGGAAAGATTAATACAGATGCACTGGATAACTCAGCTGGTGTTGATATGTCAGACCATGAGGTAAATCTTAAAATACTCCTAAACCACTTGGTAAAGAAGGGTGTATTAAAGGATATAGATGAAAGAAATAAAATGCTTGAAGAATTAACAGAAGAAGTAACACAAAGAGTTTTAACCCACAATTACATGCAAAGTTTCGCCGTAAGTTTGGATGAGCATCGTTCAAAACAAGAACCTGACCTTTTTTATGAACTCAATATGTTCTTATACAATAAAGGCTTGCTACATAAAGAAGATTATCCATTCCCAGACAGAAAAGAGTTATCTCTAAGGGTATCTAAAGGAATTGGATATGTAAGACCAGAACTATCTGTAATGTTGGCTTTAAATAAGATGTTTATATACGACGAATTGCTTAAGAGCAACGTATTCAGCGAAGATACGATAGAGCAGTATGCAACAATGTACTTTCCGCCAACTATTAGAAAAAAATACTCAAAATACATACCCGAGCACAGACTAAGAAATGAAATAGCCTTTACTTTTGCTGTAAATTTAATCATCAACAATAACGGAGCAATAAGTATACTAAAGATTAATATGCTCACAGGGCAAGATTATCCTACTATAATGAAATCTATGATTTTTGCATACGACATACTAAATATTCTTGAATTAAGAGAAGAGCTGTTTTTATACGAAAACAAAATACCACAACAGGAGATATATAAAATATCATTAGATATGTTTGACGCTATTAACTCGTTAACAATAAATCAACTCTATCTTTTTGGAGATTCCGTATCTCTCGATATGAAAAAAGAAGCAGAAGTAAAAGAATGGATAGATAATTACTCAAAATGTTGTATAGAAAACGGCGTATTTAAAGAAGCATACACGAATAAGGTAAAAGAACTATCAGAAATCATAGACGAAAAACTTGCAAAAAAAATAGCTAAACTCTACTTCTTGGATGATTTCATTCCGGCATTCAACATAGCCAAACTACTAAATAAAGATTTAAAAGATGTGGTGGACGCTATAGAAAATGTTCATAAATACTTTGGCATACAAAAGATTTTGGATTACACAAACGGAATACACATATCAAACGAGTGGGATAGACTAGCTCAATTTTCTATGATTAAAAATTACACGCTTGCTTCGGTTATTATGTCCACAAAGCTCATAAAAGAGTTTGATGGGAACATTAATGCACTCATAGAAAGCAAAAAGAAGGATTACGCAACATACGTTACGGACTTAAATACCATAATAGGAACAAAATCCACAAATCTACATCCAATTATGCTACTCTACGATAAACTCCAAAGAATAATAAGATAACAACAAAAAAAGCCCTGGTTTTTAGACCAGGGCTTTTTAGTTTTTGCAAGAGAGTGCGCTATTACTCTGTAATAACTATCTCTTTAAATCCTTTACCAGGAAAGTCCTTAGCAAGTCTCATCTTACCGCCTGCCAAGATTGTTTTTATTTCTCTTTCCGTTAAATGATACTCAAGTGGAATTTCAATGCCTTTTGTCTCATCATACAGAACAACTTCACCCGTTCCATCTATTAGAGCTTTTCTTATGCCTTCTATCTTTATCTTATCGTTCTGGTCAATCTTGTCGTAATCGTCAGGATTTTTAAACGTCAAAGGAATAATGCCGAAGTTAATCAGGTTTGCTCTATGAATCCTTTCAATTGCTTTTGCAACAACTGCTTTAACTCCAAGATACATAGGACAAAGTGCAGCATGCTCTCTGGAAGAACCCTGTCCATAGTTGTCGCCACCTACGATAATGTTGTGGATGCCTTTTTCTTTATTTTCAAGACACCTTGAAGCAAAAGTTGGGTCTCTCTTTACGAAGACATACTCGGAATATTTCGGAACATTTGATCTATATTTGAGAAGATCGCCTGCTGGCATAATGTCGTCTGTTGTGATTTTATCGCCGAATTTACCAGTAACTTCGCCTACTAAATCTTTCGGCATAGGCTCTCCGCCCGGAGGGTCAACAATGTTTGGACCCTTGTAAAGTTCTATACTTTCTGCTTCTTTTTCATCAGCAGGCGGTAACAATAAGCTATCATCGATAATAAATTTCTCAGGTATGTCAACGCTCGGATATTTGATTCCGAATTTTGTTTCCAAATCTCTCGGGTCTGTTATAACACCCGTCAAAGCACAAGCAACGGCTGTCTCAGGACTTACAAGATAAATCTTAGCCGTAACAGTTCCGCTTCTTCCGTAGAAGTTTCTATTGTTTGTTCTAATCGATATAGCGTTGTTTCTTGGAGCCTGTCCTGCACCGATACAGAATCCGCATGCAGACTCAAGTATTCTTGCTCCTGCTGCTACAATATTACTTAAAGCGCCTTCGTCAGCAAGCATTCTCAAAACCTGTTTAGAACCCGGTGCATAGCCGAAACTTACATCAGGATTAACTTTCTGTCCTTTCAATAGTTCGGAGACTGTTTTTCCATCTTTATAGGAAGAGTTTGTACAGCTTCCTATCATAACCTGATCAACAGGTGTGCCTTCAACGTCCCTTACCCTTACAACATTGTCAGGGTTGTGTGGCTGAGCAATCATAGGCTCAAGTTCGCTCAAGTTAATTTCTATAATCTTATCGTATTTTGCATCAGGGTCAGCTTCCAAAGGAATCCACTGATCTCCTCTATCTTGAGCTTCTAAGAATCTCTTTGTTTCTTCGTCTGATGGGAATACACTTGTTGTAACACCAAGCTCAGCACCCATATTAGTTATTGTTCCTCTTTCTGGAACCGTTAGTGTTTTTACGCCTTCTCCATAATATTCAGCAATCCAACCAACATTACCTTTGGTTGTCAAAATCTGCAAAACCTTCAAAATAACATCTTTTGCTGTAACCCAAGGATTAAGCTTTCCTGTCAAATGAATTCCTACTATTTTAGGCCTTGGCATATAGAAAGGCATTCCAGCCATAGCTGCAGCAACATCAAGTCCACCAGCACCAATGGATATCATTCCTATACCGCCGCCTGTAGGTGTGTGGGAATCTGAACCAAGTAGAGTTTTTCCTGGTCTACCCACCCTTTCGATGTGTACCTGATGACAGATACCGTTTCCTGCTTTGGATAAATATAGACCATACTTTTTAGCAAAAGTCTGAAGATATGTATGGTCGTCTGCATCCTCAAATCCCATCTGAATTGTCTTGTGGTCGATGTAACTTACTGATACTTCTGTTTTGACCCTTGGAACACCCATCTGCTCAAACTGCAAATCGGCCATCGTTCCTGTTGCATCTTGTGTGAGGGTTTGGTCTATCTTAATACCTATCTCATCACCAGAGAACAGGTCGCCGTCAACAAGATGTTCCTTCAAAATCTTTTGTGCAACCGTTAAACCCATTTCTGCAACCTCCTTAAATTTTATTTGCTTTTTTACGGTAGAGTTTATATCATTTTAGTTGACAAAAAGCAAAATTTTTGAGGTGTTTGATCATGGAAAAGATAAAAGTTTTAGTTGTGGACGACTCATTGATAGCAAGGAAGTATTTAACCAGAATTTTAGAAGAATCAGGAAAGATTGAAGTAATTGATTCAGCAAGTAACGGGCTGGAAGCTATCGAAAAAGCTAAATCCCTAAAGCCTGATGTTATAACAATGGATATAGAAATGCCTAAGATGACAGGGCTTGAGGCTTTGGAAAAATTGTCAAAAGAAAATCCTATACCTGTTATTATGGTTAGCACCCTTACAACAGACGGTGCAAAAGAAACACTTCAGGCTTTAAGGCTTGGAGCGATAGACTACATATCCAAAAATGATGTTTTATCATTTAAAACAACATCAAGAGAAGCAAGAGAGCTTCTTGTAGAAAAGATTGTCGCTGCAAAAGGTGCACGGTTTCACCATAAACAACACACAGCAACAAGAACCATAGCTGAGCCAAAGCATCAAGAGCAACCAAAAACACCAATTCAAAGGTCTAAAAAATTAGAAAAAATGAATATAAAACTTGTTGCTATAGCTGCATCCACTGGCGGTCCTGTTGCGCTTGAAAGGGTTTTTGAGAAATTACCAAAACTAAACGTACCAATTCTAATAGTCCAACATATGCCTAAGACATTTACAGGCGTATTTGCTAAATCCTTAGATAAGGTATCACAGATAACCATTAAAGAAGCCGAAGGTAAAGAAATCCTAAAACCTAACGTAGGATATTTGGCGCCAGGCGGATTGCAAATGACAGTAGAAAAAAATTCACAAGGCGCATATCATGTAAAAGTCAGCAGCGAACCAAAAACCATATACACACCAAATGCAAATGTTATGTTCTCTTCGGTTGCAAAGCACTTCAAAAATAATGCTCTATGCGTTATTATGACAGGAATGGGAGATGACGGATTCAAGGGTTTGCAAGAAGTGCACGCATCAGGCGGTACGATAATAGCACAAGACAAAAATTCTTGTGTGGTTTGGGGAATGCCGAGAAAACCTACAGAAACGGGTATTGCAGACTTTGTAGCACCGCTTGAGAAGATACCCGAATATATATCAAAAATAGTCTTGGGTAGATAATGCCTGAAATACTTTCGCAAGAAGAGATAGATGCTCTATTAAGCAATATAGACCAAAATGACGTCAAAATAAAAGAAGAAACAATAGAAAATGAGCAGGAATTAAAAAGCAAAAAGGCGTCTTTATACGATTTTAAACGTCCTGACAAGGTATCTAAAGAACAAATTAGAGCCATAAAAAACCTTCACGATAAATTTGCAAGAAACTTTTCATCCAAATTATCTGCATTTTTAAGGTCGATAGTAGAAATGGAGGTAATTAGTGTCGATCAGATGACCTATGCGGAATTTGTTTTATCTTTGTCAAGCAATGTTAGCTTTAATGTTGTGAGTCTATCGCCACTTGACGGCAGTGGGGTTTTTTCTCTTGAGCCAGAAATAGGTTTCTCTTTTGTGGATAGACTGCTTGGCGGCGCAGGAGAGGTTCTTAATATAGATAGATCTTTTACCGACATAGAACAAAGCATATTGCTCGATGTTGTAACGCAGGCAATGAATGAATTAAGAAATGCTTGGAATCCGATAATGAATATATCGTTTGATATTATAGAACAGGAGTCAAGCCCAAACGTTGTTCAGATTGTAGCTCCATCAGAGCTTGTTGTTTTGGTTGTTTTCGAAGTCAAATTGGGAGAAGTAAGCGGTATAATAAACTGGTGTCTACCCGTTATAGTCATAGAGCCTATATTAAGCAAAATAGGAACACATGATATACTATCAAGAACAAAAAAAATGGCAGAAGACAGAACGGAAGATATAGTGCGTGTTCTAAAAAATGTATTTGTTCGTATGGATTTCAGTTTAGGAAAGAAAAAGATAAGTGTTCAAGAGTTTTTAAACCTAAAAGAAGGCGATATACTTATTCTAAATTCCAAAATTAGCAAAAAACTTACATGCAAGGTAAATGATGTAAATAAATTCACCTTTAAGTTGGGCAAAAAGGGCAACAATAAAGCCGTTAAACTGTGTGATATTATAATGTAAAGGGAGTATATATGGCTGAAGAACTTTCTCAAGACGATATCGATAGCCTATTGAACGGTGGAGACGAAGAAGAAAGTCAAGAAAAAACGGCAGAAGAAAAGCCTCAAGAAGAAGATATTGAACAACAGCCGACTGACGAGAATAATGATGAGATAAAACCAATATTAAAGGAATTTTCAAATGCGCTTAATACCTCTTTAGAAGAGGTATTAAAAACGCTCTTTTCTCTCAGTATAGTATCAAAATTTATAGACCTAAACATAAAAGAAAAAGACGACATACAGTTTGAAGACGGAGTATTTTTTACATGTAAAATAACCGTAGATTCACAAGACAAAACATGTTTTGCTTACATAAAAAAAGAGTTTGCATCCATACTATCCGACCTGATGTTAATGGGTCCAGGCGAAGCGAAAGAGCAGCTTGAGCCTGATGATTTGGATGCACTCAAAGAGATGCTATCCCAAGTATTCGGAAATTTCCAAACATCGTTTAAGGAAACGTTGGGTAAGGATATAACGATAGAGATAGAAGACGTTAAAGAAGAACCTGTAGAGATAGAAGACTCCAAATACTATACGATGGAATTTGATATAGCAATACCAAATATAAAAAACGATGTTATACGTTTCCTTGCAAAACAAGATTCTATGGATGAAATATTTAAAGAAGAAGAGCCTCAACAAGAAGATGTTCCATTTGATGAAGTTGAAGATACGGAAATACAAGCTGAAGAACAGACTTCAACAAGAAAAAATGCTCCTGACAATCTCGACATAATCCTTGATATAGATTTGGATGTAAAAATCAGAATAGGAGAAAAACAGATTTTAATAAAAGATTTGCTTGATTTAAGAGAAGGCTCCATAATAGAACTTGAAAAAAGCATTGATGAGCCGATGGATATTTTAATAAACAACAAGGTGGTGGCTCAAGGTATAGTTGTTGTGGTGGGTGGTAGATTTGGTGTAAAAATAACAAATATAGATACAAAAGAAGAAAGGATAAAGTCGTTAGGTGAATAGGATAGCTGAAGTTTGTAGGATAGGGTTTGGTGAAGTAGATAAAGACACAGAAGAAAAGATACTAAAAATACTAAAAATGAAAACAATAGCCGTAGTGGGTGTAAGCCCTAAAGAAGAAAGAGCAAGCAACTACGTGCCAAGATACATGAAAGAAAAAGGCTATAAAATCATACCAGTAAGACCGGGAGCAAAAGAACTACTTGGGGAAAAATGCTATAAAACACTTGATGAAATAGAAGAGCCTGTGGATTTGGTCAACATCTTTAGAAGAAGCGAGTTTTGTCCTGAAATTGCAAAAAAAGCCGTTGAAATAGGTGCAAAAGCCATATGGATGCAAGAAGGTGTAGTATCCGAAGAAGCAAAAAAAATAGCAGAAGATGCCGGTTTGTTAGTGGTTATGGACTACTGTTTAAAAAAAGCCTACGCAAAATATATGGAAACAGATTCAAATGGATAAATTCATTATAGAAGGCGGATACAAACTAAAAGGCGAAGTTGAAATAAGCGGCTCGAAAAATTCATCCCTTCCCATAATGGCTGCGGCTTTACTAACAGACAAAGAGATTATTTTAAATAACGTTCCAAATCTACGCGACATAAATACAATGATTAAGCTATTAAAGGAACTGGGGTGTGTTATCGAAAGACAAGACAAAACGCTTAAAATAGACTGCTCAAATATCAAATCAACAACAGCTCCATATGAACTTGTTAAAACTATGAGAGCATCAATCTTGGTATTAGGACCTTTAATTACAAGATTTAAGCAAGCAAATGTATCAATGCCAGGCGGTTGCGCAATAGGTGTAAGACCTGTCAATCTTCATATAAAAGCGCTTGAACAGATGAACGCTGATATTTCGATAGAAAAGGGATATATAGTGGCAAACACCGAAAAATTGACCGGTAATGAGATATATTTCGACATACCTACCGTTACGGGAACGGAAAATATAATGATGGCGGCCGTTTTAGCCAAAGGAAAAACAGTTTTGAAGAATGCCGCAAAAGAGCCTGAAGTCGTAGACCTGTCAAAAATGCTAAATTCCATGGGAGCAAATATTCAAGGAGCAGGCACCAGCACAATAGTTATAGAAGGCGTAGAAAGCTTAAAAGGTACTACATATACGGTAATGAACGATAGAATAGAAGCCGGAACACTTATGTGCGCATCGTTAATTACATCTTCATTTATAACCTTAAAAAATGCTCCGACCTACGCAATGGACGCAATCATAGGCAAATTCAAAAGCATGGGCGGAATAATAGAAACCATCGACAAAAACACAATAAAAACAGGCGGAGAGAAGATAATACCTATAAACATAAAAACTTCTGCGTATCCCGGTTTTCCAACCGATATGCAGGCTCAATTTATGAGCGTTTTATCGTTGGCTAAAGGAACAAGCATTATAGAAGAAACGATATTTGAAAATAGGTTTCAACACGTGGCAGAACTAA
>JAMOQJ010000004.1 GCA_027064065.1 Desulfurellales bacterium | reverse complement strand
ATCATTTGTTTTTAACATGTTCTTGGGTTAGTGTTCCATATAGCAGTTCGTTTATATTGTCGGATATGTTTATCTGTCTTTGTGCTACGTATGTATAAATACCGTAATTTCTCAAATCTCCTACAATAATGAATCCTTTTAATTTTCCATTTTTAATCGCTATTTTTCTGTATTCCAATCCATTTTCTATTGTGTATGTTTCCAATTCGTTTTCTGTATTTGATGCTCCACCGCTGAATATGTTTAAATTAAATACCGGTAGTATGTTTCTTGACAATTCCGAAAGGCTTTTTTGCTTTATTCCCAATATATTTTTTGCGGCTATTGTTGCTTGATAAACGGCTGTTGGCCAGATGGCGTGGCGCGTTTTTTTGTTTTGTATAACATCATCAAATAGAGTTACATCTCCAGCTGCGTAAATATCTTTATCTACAGTTTGCATAAAGCTATCTATGATTATCCCTTTTTCATTAAATAGCTTAGTGTCTTTCAAGAATTCTATATTGGGTCTTACGCCCTTTCCTACAATGACGGCACAACTTTTTAAGGTATTGCCCGTTGTTAATGTTATATGCAAATTATCTTTATTTTCTTCAATAGATTCTATGTCGTTTTCTTTTATGAATTTTACGGGATAATTATTTTCTATGTATTTTTCTAAAATATCCGCTGACTTTTTATCTAAGATTTGAGAGAGTATTCTGTTTGACCTTACGATGAAGGTAATAGAAAACCCTTTTTTTACCAAAGCCCAAGCCATCTCAAGCGTTACAAGACCCGCTCCCACAAGCACGATATGCTTGTCTTTGCATTTTGATAGTCTTTTGTTTAGTTTTTCAATATCAGATAGATATCTTATGCCGATGATGGACTCTTTGGAGTAATTACCAACAAAGGTTGGGATATAAGCATCGGCACCTGTTGCTATGAGTAGTTTATCGTATTCGAAGACATCGTTATTTTTTGTTTTGACGGTTTTGTTTTGCGTATCTATCGATGTTGCTTCGCTATTTATCACTATATCGTTATCGT
The DNA here is from genome assembly GCA_027064065.1 of Desulfurellales bacterium. Taxonomy (GTDB): domain Bacteria; phylum Campylobacterota_A; class Desulfurellia; order Desulfurellales; family Hippeaceae; genus JALWEJ01. Next base: position 3,695 of record JAMOQJ010000004.1, on the reverse strand, counting down.
CGATTTCTTCGTAAAACATATTAACTTTTCCGTTTAGCATATACGGAAGAAGCATTTTGCTGTAGGGTTTTGAGTTTTCCTTTGATAGGATTTTGAGCTCTATATTTTTGTCAATCTGTTTTATTCTTTTATAAGCCGTGTAGGCGGCAATGCTGCCGCCTACTATAACGATTTTCATATTAAGTCCTCAATGTCTAATTCTTTGAGTTTTTCTTTTGTTGGGATGCCGTTTGTATCCCACCCCCTTAATTGATAATATTCGGGTAGCATATTGTTAAGGTTAGTAACTTCGCCTTTGGATGGGCCTGATGCTATGGGCTCTTTTTCCATTCTTTCGGGCAGTTTGTCATCTTCTTTTGTAAATCCGGCTTTTATATTGAAGAGCCTTTCCATATTCCATATACGCTCGCCTTTTTTTATAAATTCATTTTTATCGCAAGTAATACCCGTTGCTGCTTCAAACATCTCGGCAAGTTCTTTTGCTTTTAATCCAAATGTTGTAAACAGACAAATACCCGTTGAGTCCAAAGCTGCCGTTAAATCCTGAAAGATTTTTGTCAATCCGGCTTTTCCTTCGTATGCCAGCCTGTCGACGCCTTTACCTAACACCTCTGCGCCTATGGTGTATCCTCTGACGTGGCACGCTCCTCTGTTGCTTGTTGCATATTCCAACCCTATGCCTTTTATGGCTCTTGGGTCGTAAGCAGGAAATTCTTGCTTTTTAACGCTCATTGAAAATTCAGGATGTCCGTAATGTTCTGCTAATCTATAAGAACCTTGAGCAAGCAATTTTCCAAATTCGCTATCCTGTTCGCCCATTGACCTTATGGCATCAACCAAAGCATCTGCTGAGCCGAAGTTTAGCTCAAACGGAACATCTTCTTTAGGGATGTATCCGGCTTCGTATAAATCCATAGCGCATGCTACGGTTGCTCCGGCAGATATACTGTCAAGCCCGTATTCGTCGCATAAATAACTTGCCATAACGACAGCGTCCAAATCGTCTACGCCACAATCTGCTCCAAGCGCCCAAATAGGTTCATATTCAGGACCGACACCATGTTTTCCTTTGTATTTGCCTTTTCTTATCTCTGTAACCCTGCCGCATGCTATTGGACAGCTGTCGCAACCTTCATTCCTAACAAGATTATTTTTTGCCAACTCTTCGCCGCTAATCTTGTCTGCCGTTTCAAAATAGGCGTTATGTGCGTTATTTGTGGGTAGTCCTCCTACAGAATTTATTACATTAACAAGCATTGCTGTTCCGAGTTTTGCTCCACCTTTGCCTGAGAAAGCATCTTTTGACAGTATATCTCTTGCGTTGTATACAGCTTTTGCAAAGGCTTCGTTATCGAAAACCTTAATACCCAAGTTACCCTTGACTGCAACGCCTTTTATATTTTTGCTTGCAAGAACCGCTCCTATTCCCGTTCTTCCAGCCGCTCTGTGTCCGTCAAATGTTACGTTGGATATTAGTGAAAGTTTTTCTGCTGCTGGACCTATTTCTAATGTTCCGGCTTCTGGATGTGTCTGTTTTTTCATATAGGAGTCAGCATCTTTTACGTTTTTGCCCCAAATTTCTGATGCATCCCTTATTTCTACATTGTTTTTGTTTATCCAGATATATACAGGTTTGTCGGCTTTTCCTTCAAACACAATAAAATCAAACCCTGCTCTTTTTAGTTCGGGTGCAAAGTGTCCGCCAGAATTGGAACACGCTATTGCTCCGTTTAGAGCGCCTTTTGTTATTACCATAACCCTACCTGAAGACGGCGCATAGGTCGAACCCAAAGGTCCTGTTGCTATTATAACCTTGTTGTCTTTAGATAATGGGTCAATCTTAGGGTCTATCTCTTCTAAAAGAATTCTTGTTCCATAGCCTCTTCCGCCTATAAACTTTTCTGCCCATTCTTCTTTAATATTTTCTGTTGATATGTTGTTATTTGATAGGTCTATTCTCAATATTTTTCCTGCATATCCACCCTTAACCATTTTGTACCCCCTGCTGTTCGGTTATGATGCCCTTATATTTATAAGCGTTTCTGTGTTTTTTATCTAAAACCATATCTTCAGCATCTACAAACTCTAAGGCATTGGCATGACAGACCTTTACACATTCTGGGTCTCCGCCACACAAATCACACTTTATTATCTCTTTTCCTGTATGGTTTAATTTTATTGAACCCCAAGGACAAGCCATAACACACTGCTTGCATCCTATGCAGATATCTTTATTAAACTCTACCACGCCTGTTGTTTCGTTTTTTGTTAATGCGTTTGTAGGGCATACCGAGACGCAGTAGGCATCTTCGCACTGAGTACAAACAGACGGTATGAATACAAAATCATCCAAGAATTCACTAATTCTTATGCTTGAATCAAGTGGATTAAATGCACCTGTATGAACAAACGAACAGGCATACTCGCATGCTCTACACCCAGTGCATTTGTCCATATTGATAGATAAAACCTTCATACAACCACTCCTTCGTTATAGTTGTTTAACAAATGTCCTTCGTAAAAATTTTAAACATTTTTTGTTATTATTCAAGAAAAAACCCTATCTGACGATTATATTATTGTGGATTAATTATTGCTAAACATTTAACTTGTAGGGCTTGGTTTTTTTTGTTATTTTGTTTGCAGAAAGAAATTGTTGAGTATGAATGAGGGGTTTTTATGGAGTACATAGAAAAAGAGACGGCAAATGTAAGAGAAGCTTTCTTGGAGGTTTCAAAAGAATTGGGATTCCCTCAGAAGTTTATAGATTTTGATATAGAAGATGAGAGTACGCTTGAGGATGATAAGGGCAATGTAGTAAAGATATACAGCTTAAAATTCTACATAAACGAAGAGAAGTCAGATTTATACGAGATTATGAGTATTGATGTTAATAACCCGGAAAATCCGCAAAAAGCGTATATTGTTGTTGATACATCCAAATTAGACAAACCCAAAGATGTTTCAGAAGATGAAATCTTAGATGTAATGAAGAAGATATTGGCATTAGAAGGTATTAAGTATGGCATAAAAGATAAAATGCTGCCTGCTATTGCAAAAGAGATAAAAAGAAGACTGGATCCTTCTTTTAAACCATTTAGGATACTTGTAGCTGAAGGAAGAAAGCCGGTAAGAGGAAAAAATAGTGAATTAAAGTTTTTTTTCAATAAATATCACGCCGCAGGCAGCATAACAAAAGATGGAAAAATAGATTACAAAAAGAAAAATTTTTTGGTGCCCGTTAATAAAGGCAAGGTACTTATAGAATTTAATAAGCCTACAAGGGGCAAAGAAGGCTACGATGTTTACGGACGCGTTGTTCCGCAAGATGTTGGTGTTATAATAGAAGATATAGATAGCATAAAATTTAATCCTGAAAGTATAGAAAGGGTGGAAGAGGATAGAATTATACGTCTTATAGCAAAAAAAGACGGCGTAATCATATTTAAAGATGGTATGTACGATATAGACACGTCTGTTTCGGTAGATAAGGTTGATATTAGGACTACAGGCAATCTTGATGCGGATAAGAGTGTAGATTTGGAGATAGGAAGGTCGGGCAATAACTCTGTAGAAGATACTATTGCGGCCGGTATGAAGGTTAAGGGTAAGAAGGTTGTTGTAAATGGTGATGTTGGACCAAAAGCCGTTATAGAAGCTGAAGAGGTAGACATAAAAGGCAGTGTCCATCAAGA
>JAMOQJ010000003.1 GCA_027064065.1 Desulfurellales bacterium | reverse complement strand
ATGGTTTATGTTTTAAGAAGTAAAAATGCCGGCGTTTGGCACATAACCATAGACATAATCTTTAAAAACAAAGAATACTACAACAAAGCAAAATCGGTTTTGAATAAAAAGATGTTTGACGATTTGTATAAAAAAGACGTCCAATATTTTGAATGCGATAGCATAAATACTCTAAAAATATCATTCTTAAGAAACAGTGCGGCTGGGTCTATTGAAGATACCGACTGTCTTGGCGCAAATTTTTACATACCACTTATGGAGATTGAGATATGAAGATAGTAATTATTGGTTCAGGCGCTGTAGGATTGGGTTTGGCGGCGTTCTTAATAAAGGACAAAAACGATGTATATCTGTTTGCAAAAGGCAGCACAAAACACGCCTTAGAATCCGAAGGTTTTAGGGTTGATGGTATATTCGGAGAGTTTAAATACCAATCTAACGACTTTAAAATAATAGAAAACTACGAAGATATAGAAAGCGACACAGATTATATACTAATCACAACCAAAACGCTTGCAAATAGGGAAATATCAGAAAATTTATGCAAAATAAAGGATAAAATCAAGAATACAAAACTCGTAGTTATACAAAACGGATGGGGTAATTCCGAAACCTACCTTACGTGTTTTAATGAAGAAAATGTTTTCACATCAAGGATTATCACTGGTTTTTATAGAAAATCAAAGAATGACATAGAAATAACCGTTCATGCCGATTCTATGGCTTTGGGCAATATATTTAAAAAAGAATTGTCGAACAGCTTGAGCGATTTGGCAAATTCCTTAAACAACGGCGGATTTGACGCAAAGATATCTGAAGATGTAGACAAACATCTATGGGCTAAAATGCTCTACAACTGCGCATTAAACCCTTTGGGCGCTATTTTGAACGTCGAGTATGGAAAATTAGCCGAAAATGAGTATTCAAAAAACATAATGAACAAAATAATAGAAGAGATATATTCGGTAATGGACGCTATAAAAATGTCGACGTTTTGGGAAAAAGATGACTATATAAAACTATTCTACGAAAAACTCATACCAACGACATACTCCCACAAATCATCTATGCTTCAAGATTTAACAAACAAAAGACCTACGGAGATAGATTCTCTAAACGGTATTGTTGTAAATTTAGCAAAAGAATATAAAAAAAGTGTTCCGTTTAACGAATTTGTGGTTGATATCATAAAATCAAAAGAAAAATTATTTTAAGAAAGGATTTGGTATGTTGAAGACATTAATTAAAAAGGCAAGGTGTTATAGAAAATTTGATGAGTCGGTATTTATTGATATAGAATTTTTAAAGGATATAGTGGACAGTTTACGATTTACATCATCTGCAAGAAATGCTCAACCCTTAAAATACATAATCTCCACAAATAAAGAAATGAATAAAAAAATATTCTCAACGCTTAAATGGGCTGGTTATCTAAAGGATTGGGATGGACCGAGTGCTGGCCAAAGACCGACTGCATACATAATTATCTTGAGAGATAGAAATATTTCAACAGAAGACTTTTCTTTAATAGATACAGGCATAGCCATACAAACAGTAATGTTGAGATTGGCTGAAGAAGGTTTTGGCGGATGCACCATAGCAGCGATAGACAAAGAAAGATTGAGAAAAATTTTATCTATAACCGACGATACAAAAGAGATTTTATGCGTATTGGCTATAGGAAAGCCCAATGAAAACATAATACTAACCGAAATGAAAAACGGCGATATAAAATACTACAGAGATGAAAAAGAAAACCACTATGTACCAAAGAGACCTTTAAATGAGATTCTATACAAAGTTATAGATTAGGCTTGGGTAGCATACCTGTCAAAATCCATATTCCAATAAAAATCACAAATGCCGTAAAGATAAGCGTTATAGATACAAATTGTAAAAGAACAGCACTTTTTTTGGCTTCTTTTTGCAGTTGAGTATTTTTATTGCTTAATGAATAGGCTTTTGAAATTTTAGCACTCTCTTTCTTAAACCCTTCACCCATTCTCCAAAAATATACGGCAAACCAGAAAATCGGAAGCGATACAACAAACACTACAGGAACAAACACAACCCTTGAACGAAACACAACATCCTGCGGATTTTTCATAATCCAATCTATAATCTCTTTATCGTAAATCTTTATTAAAACCAAAACTGCTATGGTAATAATAAATAATACCACAACAAATAAGTTTTTTTTATTTTTCATTCTTAAAATATCCCGTCTTCTCAATTGTTTTTACAAAAGAAACCAACAACTTATTAAACGGAACGTCCACATTAAACCTATTGGCAAGTTTAACTACATATCCGTTTAGATAGTCAATCTCAGTTTTTTTACCCTTTCTCAAATCTTCGCCCACGCTTGCGCTCCAACTTTTCGGCTTAAAATTCATTATAAAATCAAACACATCGTTTCTCAACTCAACTATATCAAAATCAAGGTCAAGATTTTGAGAAACATTAACAATCTCGTCTAAAACGGCGCTTGTTACCCATCTTAAATTTTCATCTTCTAAATTCCTTGTCCCGGTTAAACTGTTTATTGTTGCCGCTGCACAGTAGAACATAAACTTATGCCATTTATCTTTCATGATATTGTCAGAAATGGTTGTTTTTATACCGATATCGTTAAATATATCAGCTAATTCTTTCAATGTTTCTTTTGAAGCCTTATCCAAACAACCAAGTTTCATTCCGTTATCCATAAACTGAAAAATTGTATTGTCGTCTATTATTTTTGAACCTATCAAAACGGCTGATGGATATATGTAATGTTTATCGAATACAGTCAATAAAGCATCTTCTGTATATATACCATTTTGAAGCGTAACAATGGGCGTATTGGCGTAATGGTTTTTTATATCTTTTAAAGAATTATCTACATCAAACGATTTTACGGCAAAAACCACTACATCAGGCTTTACATTTATATCTTTTGCATTTGAATATATTTTAAGTTCAATTTTATCTTCGAAACCGTCTTTTCTAAAAATTAAACCGTTATTTTTTATGGCGCTTACCCTATTCTTCTTTGCTATCACGCTTACGTTATGCTTCTTCGATAGATAATAACCAAACAACAAACCCAAAGAACCGCCGCCATATATAACAAAATTCATAAATTTCACCGCCTTAAAATTTTTATAAAGGCTAACAATTTGTGATATATTTGTCAAAGCATATCTCAAAGGGGGTGTTTTATGAAATACGCAACTACATTCGGCGCATCAAACGTAATTGACAAAAACTTATATCAGGAAGGTGTTGAACTAGGAGAATTTTTGGTAAAACAAGGATACACTGTAAAATGTGGCGGATATCAAGGTTTGATGGAAGCGGTTAGTAAAGGCGTAAAGAAAGCAAACGGCAAGGTTGTAGGCGTTCGACTTAAAGATTTTGAAGATTTGCGCCAAGACAATATATATTTAACCGAAAAAATCGTAGCAAAAGATATTTTTGAAAGACTTAAGATATTAACGCAAGATAGCGAATTATTCGTTGTCCAAAACGGCAGCATAGGAACGCTAAACGAACTTTTCACCGTCTGGGCGCTTAAATACTCTTTAAAAAGAAATATAAGAATATGCTTAATAGGAAAAAACTATCTATCGATAAAAAACTGTCCATTCATACCGCAGGATACGATAAAATTGTTGGAATTTTATGAAACACTTAACGATTTTAAGTCTATGTTTTAATTCACTTGTTTTGTTTTGCTCGTTTTGTAAAATATAAGCTATGTTGATTTTGAAGTTTATTTATCTTTTTTTGTCAATTTTCGTTTTGGTAAAATCTGCCGACTATTTTACCGAATCTGCCGAAAAGATAGGACTATACTTTAAACTACCGCCGTTTGTTGTTGGCATTACGATAGTGTCGATAGGAACAAGCCTACCAGAGCTTGTAACAAGCGTTTTTGCCATGCTTGATAAGGAAAGCAGCATAGTAGCCGGTAACGTAATAGGTTCAAATATAGCAAATATATTTCTTGTTTTGGGAGTGTCGGCAATAATATCAAAAGGACTTTTTACAGAACACGACATAATGAAGGTTGATTTGCCTATTTTGGCAGCAAGTGCCTTTTTTATGTTTATGGCGTCTCAAGACGGAATATTCGATTTTAAAGAAGGAATATTATCTATTATTGGATTAATTGTATATATGATATATGCGAGCAAATCTAAAAAAATGAATTTTGACAACATTATGATAGAAAAACTTGAACTAAAAACACCGATAATTCTTATCCTAAGCATAATATTTGTAAACCTAAGCGCAAAATACACAATAATAAATGTGATAGAAATATCGAAAGCGCTTAGCATAGCAACGAGTGCAATAGCTGCAAGTGTAGTGGCTTTTGGAACAAGCCTGCCCGAACTTATGGTTAGCATAAACGCCGCAAAAAAAGGAAATCTCGAAATGTCAATAGGTAATGTCATAGGCTCAAACATATTTAACACATTTGGCATAGCAGGTGTCGCATCTTTGGTTGGCAACATTACAATAGACGAAAAAACGCTCTCTTTAAGTTTTCCTGTCATGATTTCAGCAACACTTCTAATAGTTTTTGCCCTACAAAACAAAGCCATGTCAAAATGGGTTGGTTACATATTTGTTTTGTTTTACGTTATGTATATAATGGAATTATTTATTTGATTCTATAGCAACATCTACAATTTCAGGGTTTAAAACCTTTTTTACATCATCGGTTTTAATCTCAACAAGAAACCCTCTCTGTCCGCCGTTTATAACAATACTATCAAACTCAAATATATCCTTTTGTGCGTATACCTTCATCTTTGTCCTTAATCCAAAAGGCGATGTGCCGCCAACCTTATATCCGGTATATTTTTGAGCTTTTTGAGGGTTTGCAAGCTCAACCTTTTTTGAGCCGACAACCC
>JAMOQJ010000002.1 GCA_027064065.1 Desulfurellales bacterium | reverse complement strand
TTTCTTCATAACTAAATCCACCAACCATCGCTTTTACGTATCCAGTTTTTGGGTCCATACTTATAAGAGAACCCTGCAAGCCGTCATATTTTTTCTTCAATTTCAATATACCTGTTTTAACGGCTATAAAAGCATAACGCTGAAGCTGTGTATCTAAGGTTGTGTAAACCTTAAGCCCGCTTTTATAGACAACATCTTCTCCAAACTTATCTATAAGCCAATTTCTCACATAATCGGCAAAATAGGGTGCAACAATAAGCCCAAAAAAATTGGGCGGATGTTTTTTTAATACAATCTTTGTATTCATCGCTTTTCTGTATTGATTCAAGGTTATAAAATGGTTGTCGTACATACGTCTTAATACATACATCATCCTTCTTTTTGCGGCTTCTGGATGTTTATATGGGTTATATGCCGACGGTGCTTTAACTAATCCTGCCAAAAGAGAACTTTGCGGTATGGTTAAATCCTTTGCATGGGTATCAAAATATCTCCTTGCTGCTGCTTCAATGCCCCATGCTCCTGCGCCAAAGTATACAGTGTTTAAATAGAGTTCAAGAATCTGGTCTTTTGTAAGTTGTCTTTCAAGTCTGTAGGCTAATATTACTTCTTTGAGTTTTCTTGTAAGCGTTCTTGATGGCGTTAGATAGATATTCTTAACAAGCTGCTGGGTTATGGTGCTTCCGCCTTGCAGTATCTTTTTATGGGCGATATCCTTCAGTAAAGCTCTTGTTATTCCTATCAAATCTATAGCGCCATGGTCGTAAAACCTTGCATCTTCGCTTGCCAATATAGCATATTTCATACTGGGTGCTATATTATTCAACTTTACGGGAATTCTATTTTGCAGACCAAATTTCGCTATAACCTTTCCGTCTGAAGAATAAACCTTAGTGGGTACGGGTAGTATATTAACCGAAACAATTCTATCAAAATCGCCTCTTACGCTTACGTATATTGATACAAGATACAAAGAAGCTATCAAAACAGCCATCACTACAACGGAAATAAGCATTATAAACGTTAGCTTAAAGAAGTTTTTTACGACTTTTTTCATCTTAGCTCCAAATCAAAAGACAGAAAGATGTATGTATTAAACCAAACCATACCTTTTTTTAATAGTATTTTCAAATAATAAGCAACACCTTTCAAATCGCCTTTTTGAGCCTGTATAATAGCTTTTGCCATATAGGAGTTGGATATATCTACACCCTTTAGTATGGATTTGGTAAAAAAATTATCGGCAACCTCTGGATACCCACTCATTAAGTAGGATATACCCAACTTGTAGTAATCTTCAGCACTGTATTGAGGAATGCCAAACATAGCCCTATAAGCCTTTTCGTATTTCTTATCAAAAAGATAACAATCAGCAAGCGTTCTTTTAATAAATACGTTATTTTTATATGTTTTATCAAAATATTCCATTACAGTAGTGTAATTAGTTGTGTCTATATCAAGATTTATCATTCGCTCAAATTCTTTTTCTATGGATAAAAACGATAGATTGCCGTTCATAGCAGCTTTTATAAGTAAAAACAGATGTTTGTCTTCGCTTTTTAGCTGCCTGAATCTTTTTTCATCTAAGCGTTTATCCGCCACAAAATAGGCAAAAACACCCAAATCAGCCATATTCTTTTCAATCTTTTCTGAAGAGATAGACCTAAATTTAATAAGGAATTTTTTTATCTCCTTCATTGCATTCTTATGCTCACCGTATATCTGTTTAACAATAAACATTCCAACATGCGGAAGCGGAAAGTTGGGATATGCATTTGATAATTGTTTAAATATACTATTTGCCTTGTCAAGGTCGTGATTTTTTAAATACATTATAGCCACGTTATAAAGCAGAATAGGGTTTGTATTCATCTTACTTAAAGCCTTTTTGTAGTATAAAAGAGCACTTTTTAGATTACCCATTGCATAAAATTTAAGAGCCTTTTGTGTAAGCAAAACAATCTCGGCAGAAACCGCTGTTTTTTCATAACTCTCTTTTGCTTTTGCAAGAAGCCCTAAACTCTCATACAAATCTCCCAATTTTATACCTACTCTATTTTTATCCAACTCAAATTTTATAGGCTTTAGGTACATATTTAACACTTCAGCTGCAAGCATATAGTTTATACTTTTTCTTGCAACATAATCGCTTTTTGATATGGAATAGCTCAGCATAGGAGTAATCTTAAAATGCGAATAACACTCTTTGTTATAGCGCCTATTGAGTTGAAAAAAATCGTACGCAGCTTTAAGTTTTTTTTGGTGCAAGAAAACAAAAAACGCAAGATAATTCTTACATACTATCTTATTGAAATCCATATAATAAGACTTTGATATACAACGCATAGCTTTTTTATATTCCTTTTTTGCGGCATATATCAAAGCTTTATTGTAGCATAACGTCCCTATCACGTAAGGCTTAATAGCTCTATCTAAGAAAAATTCGGCATCCTTAAGATTCCCTTCTTCAAGATACATGCTTCCCATAAGACCATTTAGAATAGGAGCATTAGGGTATTTATCCAAAAGGTCATAAAGCTTTATCTGTTTTTTATTAACAACAAAATCATAATAGGCTTCCATTAAAGCAAGCTCTCTTTTGGACACCTTCTTGTCTTTCAAAACATCCAACACCTGCTTAGCCTTTGTATACTCCTTTTGCGACATATATATCCTAAACAGATTAATATACCCTAAGATATAATTAGGATTGTTTTCTATAGTTAGTATAAGGTATTTTTTGGTTTTATCTATCAAATACTCCTTTGCTTTCTTAACGTCTCCAAGCTTTAAATAGATATACCCTATACTGTAATAAGCAAGATACAAATCGACACTTGCTCTTTTAAGCTCTTTAATTGCAGCTTCATAATCTCCTGCTTCCTGTAAACGCAAAGCGTTGATAAAGTGAGCATCAACCATAGGATTGTATTTGGTGGGACGCTTTTCCTTTTTTGGCTTTTTATGCTCTATCTTCTTCTCAACAACATGTTCTTTTTGCTTTTTTTCAACTTTAGGCGCTTCTTTTTTTGAAAAGACAATGCCTATAAGAATGATAGCAATGATAACTATAAGCAAGCCTGCCAAGCCTATTATAATAAGATTCTTCTTTTTTTTAAGAAAGGGTTGGGATGAAGGCAATTCATCTTCTGCGCCTTCATCCCCTTCTTTTTCTTCTACATCACCGTCTGATTCTTCTTCTTGCTCCTGTTCTCGTTCTAAAGATTCATCTTCTTCTTTTTGCTCGTCTTCGTCTAAATCTTCTATAACTATAACCTGTTTATCTTCGTCTTTTTCCGCCATATAATATTACTTCAAAGCACTAACAAACTCTTTAAGAGCTTCCATCCCCTTCTTGATAGTATCCATATCGGTCGCAAACGAAATTCTAACAAAATCATCCTCTCCAAATGCAATGCCGGGCACTAAAGCAACCCTAGCTTCTTCAAGCAGCACCATAGCAAAATCCATAGAATTGTTGATTTTCTTGCCGTTATATTCTTTGCCGTAGCAATTTGAAACGTTCGGGAATACATAGAATGCGCCTTTCGGTTTTACGCATGTTATACCTTCTATAGCATTCAACGCATCAACAATATAATTCCTTCTTTCTTCAAATTTCTTTCTCATCATCTCTACACTGTCTTGAGAACCATTCAATGCCTCAACGGCAGCCATTTGGGCAATAGATGTAGGATTGGATGTGCTTTGAGATTGCAACTTTGTCATTGCAGCCATAACCTCTTTATCTCCACAAGTATATCCTATTCTCCAGCCTGTCATAGAATATGACTTGCTTGTTCCATTAACAATAAGTGTTCTTTCTTTAGCATAATCAGAAAGCGTAGCAATACTTACAGGACTATATCCGTCAAAAACTATATCTTCATATATTTCATCGGACACTATCCATATATCGTGTTTTTCCGCTAAATCGGCTATGAATTGCAAATCCTCTTTTTCGTATGTTGCTCCTGTAGGATTGGATGGATTATTTATCCAAATCATCTTTGTTTTGTCTGTAATAGCCTTCTCAAGCTCGTTTTTATCTAAAACAAAATTATTCTCCTCTTTTGTTTTTACTATTACAGGCTTAGCTTGCGTATATTTTACGATAGCTTCATACGTTACCCAATAAGGAGCAGGAATGATAACTTCATCTCCTTCATCGAGCATAACCTGACCTATGTTGAATAAAGAGTGTTTAGCTCCTGCTGATATACATACTTCTTCCCTTTTATAATCCAAACCATTTCTTCTTTTCTCTTTTGCTATTACAGCATCCTTTAGTTCGTTTATACCGCCTGCAGCCGTATATTTGGTAAAACCGTCCTTAATCGCCTTTATGGCTGCCTCTTTAACGTTATCTGGCGTATCAAAATCCGGTTCACCCGCAGAAAAGGTTAATACATCAATACCTGATGCACACAGCTCTTTAGCCTTTGCACTAATGCCAATAGTCATGGACGGCTCAATTAAACCTATCCTTTTGCTCAACTTGGCCTTACTCATTTCACCAACACTCCTTTATTAAAAAATTTTTTCTTCATGCGTTCTATAACTATATCAGAAACAAATTGACTTATATCTCCACCATTAAGGAATACATCCTTAACAATTGAAGAGCTTAAAAAAGAATATTTTATGTAAGGCATCATATATATCATTTCCACTTCATCATTCAATCTTCTATTCATAAAAGCCATCTGAAGTTCATACTCAAAATCCGATACGGCTCTCAAGCCCCTAACAATAACCTTAGCATTCTTAGAATGCGCAAAATCAACCAATAGTCCTTTAACGCCTTCAACTTCTACATTCTTAAGCTCTTTTTCGCTTTTTATTACTTCTTTTGTTATCTCTATCCTTTCAGTAAAATTAAACATCGGATTCTTTTCGCTATTTACGGCAACAGCCACAATAACCGAATCAAATATCCTTTGAGCTCTTTTTATAATATCTATATGCCCGTTAGTAATAGGGTCAAATGTACCTGGAACTATAGCTATACTACTCATTTACAACCTCAAAATAATCCAAACTGTTTTTTCCGAAACTTTTACTTTTTATATTCTTAAAACCACCCACAAACTCATCATCAACATGCTTGCCTTTCAGATGCTCAACGCACACTATAGCATTTTTATTTACTTTTTCAAAAAAAGCCTTCAAAAAATTATTGATATCAAAATTATAAGGCGCATCTATATAAACTATCTCTACTTTTGACATAAAAGAACTATTGATAAATTCATATCCGTTTGCCCTGATTATCGTAACCTTGGAATCAAGTTTAAACTCATTAACATTTTTTCTAATAATATCTATGCTTGCATTGGCTTTATCTACAAATATCACTTCTTTTGCTCCTCTTGATGCAGCTTCAAATCCTATAGAGCCAACACCGGCAAACAAATCAAGAAATATACTATCCCTAATCACGCCTTGAACGGTATCAAAAAACGATTTTCTAACTATACTTCTTGTGGGTCTTAAATCTTTATTTTTTATGTAACTGACTTTTTTATATTTGAAATCGCCGGCTAAGATTCGCATCGCCTTAAGATACTAAAATCCTTTACTTTAAGATGGGTTTTAATATACAAAAAATCATTTGGATTGCCAACACTTTTCTTGTTTGAGTTCATATCAAAAAATTCCTTAATTTCCAACATTTTACTCTCTAATTCACTATCTACAACTTCATATACACCAGGCTCAATTCTATTTCTTACTTTAATAAAAATCTTATCGTCTTTCGAATACTCCACAACGCCTAAAAAATCACAATCCCTTTGATATCCGGAAGATTCAAGATATTGCTTTGGGTCATTGAGATAAAACCCGAAAGAATACGGCCTATGGCTTATCTTGTTTAATTCCGACATATAGAAATCTACCTTATCAGCAATATTCCTTCCTTCCAGCAAATCATCCAATGCCTTTCTGTATACTGCTGTTGAGATGGCAACGTAATAAACACTTTTCATTCTGCCTTCTATCTTTAAGGATTTAACACCACTGTCAATAATATCCTTCAATATTGGAAGAGCGCACATATCGTATGAATTGAATATAAACGTTCCTTCTTTATGCTCTTCCACATCCATCGGCATATCCTTTCTTTTTTCTTCCACAACTGTATATTTCCATCTGCAACTTTGGGCACAATCGCCCTGGTTTGCACTTCTTTTAGTTAGATAAGCGCTCAAGAAACACCTACCTGAATAGGACATACACATAGCTCCGTGAACAAATGCTTCAAGTTCCACTTTAGAATGTTTTGCAAAGTCTCTTATATCGTCAATGGTCAACTCCCTAGCCAAAACAACCCTTTCAACATTAAAAGGCTTCAACAGGTTTGCTGCATAGGCATTTGTAATATTGGCTTGGGTGCTTATATGGATAGGTATATCCGTATATTGATTGACAAAACTTAAAACACCCAAATCAGAAACAATCAAGGCATCAGGCGGATTATTATTTAAAAAATATAAAAACTCTCTCAATTCATCAAATTCTTTATCAAACAGATATGAATTAAGAGTCAAATAGATTTTTTTACCCGATTTATGCACAAAATTTATAGCTTCTTGGAGTTCTTTTTTGTCTAAATTACCGGCTCTTGAGCGTAATCCAAACAGTTTGTAGCCTGTATACACTGCATCAGCACCGTATCGTATAGCCGTTCTTATCTTTTCCAAATTGCCGCCAGGCGACAAAAGCTCAACAAAGTTATCCATCAAAATCGGGATTATATCAACTATTTAGCCTTTTACAACTATTTATCTTTTTTAACAGCAAGATAATTAAGAGAAAACTTTGCTATCTCTTTAAATAATGGAGCTGCTACGCTACCACCATAAAATCCGTTTTTTTTAGGATTGAATATTGATACTACGATAACGATTTTTGGATTATCAAATGGAGCAAATCCCGCAAAAGAAGCAACATATTTACTTGTTTCGTAACTGCCCTTTTTGGGCACTTGTGCTGTTCCGGTTTTTCCTGCAACCACATAATGTTTAAGCATTGCCCTTTTGCCCGTTCCCTGCTCAACAACCTTTTTTAATATATCTTTAACCTTTTTTACGGTCGAATCATTTAAAATCCTTTTTCTATGAATTTTATACACATAGCTAATCTTGCCATAATACTTTACGGTATCTAAAAAATGCGGTTTAACAGCATAGCCTCCATTTGCTATAACAGAATAGCTTTTTGCAAGCTGAATAGCTGTAATGCTAATACCTTGACCAAATGCCATTGTTGCTAAATCCACATCTCCAATTCCAAACATATCTTTAACAATTCCTTTAGATTCAGATATGGTATCTATACCTGTTTTTGAGCCAAATCCAAATCTATTTAAGTATTGATAGAATGTTTTTCTACCCAGCTCAAGCGCTATCTTTGCGCTTCCTATATTACTTGAATAAACAAAAACCTTATCAAAACTCAACCATTTATATTTATGCACATCGTGGATAACCTTATTTTTAATTTTCCATGAACCGTTTTCGCAATATACTATTTCATCACCCTTAAAAATACCAGAATCCAAAGCGGCAGACATTGTAATAAGCTTAAAAACACTCCCGGGCTCAAAAACATCGGCTACAGCTCTGTTTCTAATCTGATTGTATTTATAATTTTTATAGTTATTATTATCATAAAATGGATATGAGTCCATAGCAATAATAGAGCCGTCTTTAGGATTCATAACAATCACTATACCGCCGTCTGCTTCGTGCTTTTCAATTGTTTTTTTTAATCTCATATGAACAAAATCCTGAATATCCCTGTTAAGCGTAAGGTATATATCATAACCGTCGTCAGGCTTATTTGAGAATCTATATTTATATAAATCAAGAGGGATATTCTCCTTTCTTACTTCTGGTTTTAGATAGTTATCGTAATAGCGCTCTATACCTTCCGCTCCTTTACCGTTTGCAAAACAAAAACCTATATTATGAGAAGAATATTCTCCATCTGGATAGTATCTTTCAAATCTCTTAACAAAACCAAAACTACGCGGCATAAACAACTCAGACATCTCTTTAAAAATATCTGCTTTGACACCTTTTTTCAAAATAACGAAACGCTTGTTTTTATTTTTTTCTATAATAGATTTTATATCGCTTGGTTTAATATTAAGAAGCTCAGAAACTTTATTCATAAACTTTTCAGTTCTTTTAATATAGATTGTATCTTCTTTATTACGGTAGTATAACATATTATCTATATAATACTTAGGGTCGACAAAAAAATCATATACACAGTAATCAAGAGCAAAAAGGCTATTTTTTCTTCCATATATACTGCCCCTTTTCCCTTTACTATAAACCACCTTAACAATATTGGAAAAATATTTTTTACTGTATTGATTATGCTTTACAATCGAAATATCAAAAGCTTTAATAATGGCAACTATAAAAAGAAAAATAACTATAAAAATAAAGAAATTGTAACGTACTCTATTCAACGCACTATTTGTATCTTATCAGAATCGGCCATATTTAAATGCTTACTTTCACAACTTGCCATCACAGATTCAGAATTAAATAACTTTGCTTTTTTAAGCATTAAATCATTAACGGTCATTTGCAGTTCGAAAAGTTTGCTTTTCTTTAGATTAATATCGTGCTTAGCTTGAGCTATGGTATTGTTTTGATAACCTAATATATATATAAAAACGGCAACGAGAATAGCAAACGCCAGCTGCGGAAACGGTATATGTATAGACAAAACGGACTCTTTCTTTTTATCCAAAATTTCACTTTTCTTGGTTAAACTGTCTGCATAATCAATCATTGCTATCCTCCAACTTTTTATTTATTTTTACAAGACATCTCATCTTTGCGCTTCTTGCCCTTCTGTTTTTATAAATCTCATCCTTTGTGGGCACTATGGGTTTTTTATTTATCAATCTTACAACACCTTCACTCTTGTAATCTCTAAATGTATTTTTTACTATCCTATCTTCTAACGAATGAAAGGATATAACGCATAAAACGCCGCCTTCTGCCAAAAGTTCGACAGATGAACTCAAGCCTTTTTTCAGACTCTCAAGCTCATCATTCACCACTATTCTTAAAGCCTGAAACGTTCTTGTCGCAGGGTGTATTCTTTTGTAAAGATTTCTCGGTACACATCCTTCGACTATATCAGCCAACTGTTTGGTTGAATAAATGGGTCTACTTCTTACAATATTTTTTGCTATCCTTCCCGCAAATCGTTCTTCACCGTAAATACGCAAAATATTTTCTATATCCTTTTCTTGCCATTCATTCACTATCTTTTCTGCAGTTAAAGGTTTAGAAACATCCATTCTCATATCCAAGGGAGCGTCTTCAAGAAACGAAAAGCCTCTTGTTTTGGATTTAAGCTGATCCAACGAAACGCCCAAATCCATCACTATTCCATCTACATACTCAAAACCTAATTCTCTTACCTTTTCAACACAATTTGAGAAATTTTCATTTACAAGCAATAATCTTTCGCCATATTCCTTTTTCAATGTTTCTTTGGCATATTCTATGGCTTTCTTATCCCTATCAAAAGCTATCACTATGCCGTTTGGAGAAGATTTTTCGAGCAACTTTCTAGTATGCCCGCCTGCGCCTAATGTCATATCAATATATACACCGTTATTTTGCGGGTTTATTACAAATATAGACTCATCAAGCAAAACACTTTTGTGTTTCATTAAAATATACCCAACTCCTCAATTTGACTTGCAAGCTCTTCTTCTGACTCACGTAGAGCTTCAAACTCTTCTTCCCATTTTTCCTTAGACCATATCTCTATGTGGTCTAAATTTCCTAAAATTACTACGTCTTTTTCTATTTCAGCATCGTCTCTCAAAACATGCGGAACAAGCACCCTACCCTGCCTGTCTATATTCACGTCTTGAGCAGATGAAAAAAACATCCTTTTAAAGCGCCTTGCCGCCTTATTGGTTAACGGCAGATTCACAGCCTTTTCTTCAAGCTTTTCCCAAACATCTTGTGGGTAAACATAAATGCAGTCATCAAAAATGGTCATAACAAGGGTGTTTATATTTTTATCTTTCAATATGTCTTTGAACTTGGGAGGAACCTTAACCCTGCCCTTGTCATCTATAGAATATTCAAAACGACCTCTAAACATCCACTAACACCCACTTTGTACCACTTTTAACCTATTATAGAATCGGATGTCAAGCAAAAAAGTTAAATTTATCCAAAAAATACAATTTTATCTGCGATATGAACCTATAAAAGTAATTTATAGAACTATTGTTAATATGGATATTTGGAAACTAAGCTATCTTGGTATTGTTTCTTCCAGAATTTTTGGCTTTATATAAAGCCGAATCAGCTCTTGCTATGAACGATAAAGGCGTATCGTCGTCTTTTAGCTGAGTTACACCCAAGCTAATGGTTATGTGGCCAACCTTAGGAAAATCGTAAGATTCAACAATTTTTCTTATCTTTTCTGCAATCTTAAAAGCATCTTCAGCCTTTGTCTTAATGAGTAGTATAACAAATTCTTCGCCACCTGTCCTAAAAACAAAATCAACAGAGCGCACATTACGCACAACAATGTCCGATAATGTCTTTAACACTTCATCACCCGCCTGATGGCCATATGTATCGTTTACCTTTTTAAAGTAATCTATATCGTACATAATAACAGAAAGTGGCTCTTTGTATCTTTTTGCCCTAACAAGTTCTTTTGCAATAATTTGATCGAAGTATCGTCTGTTGTATAAACCGGTAAGCTCATCCTTTATACTCATCTCAATCAATTCTTTTTCAAATATTTTTTGTCTTGTTATATCAAATAAAATACAGATAATACCTGCTGGATTGTTATACGCATCGTAAAATATCGATTTATACAATTCTATATTTCTAAGTCTACCTTTTACATCAATCAAATCCAAATGCGTTATGTTACCGCTTTGATTTATCATATAACTCATAGCATTTTCTTTTATTAACAGTATCTGAGGGTCACTAACATCTACATCGTCTTGATTTATGCCAAAAAACCGTCGAAAGGAATCGTTTATATTAATAATATTTCCGTCTTTATCTATCACTATAACAGGATTAGGCATGGATTCTATAAGCCGCCGTTGAAAACTCTCCCTTTCTTCAATCATTTTTCTATATGTTTCTATTCTATTCATTATTTTATTTACAAAAAAGATTACAATAAAAAACAGAACACCTTCCATGATTGAGACTTCAATTATCGTCCTTTCAACACTGTCTTTTATAAATATACCCAATTTTTTATTCTTTGTTTGAAGTTCATTAAAAAACACAGAAGGATAATAGCCTGAGCATATAATCCAATCCCATTGAGGATAGTATTTTATATAGGTTGTTTTTAGAGCTATCTTCTTGCTGCCCAATACCCTAAAGCTATAAGTTACATAACCTTCTCCATACGTAAAAATTTTATCCACCATTTCTTTAACAAACAGCTTTCCGTTCACATCCTTTGAGTCTAAAGATACCGATGTTCCAATTTTGTTTAAAGGAAGATTTGGGTTTGCCACTCTTATTAATTTTAAGCCCTTTTTATCCCGCTTTATTTTCAAAACAAACACATAGCCATTATTGCCCGGACCATACCTGTATAAATTAATTTCTCTAATAATTTTATCTTTAATCTCTTTATCTAAATCCTTGTAAAATAAAATATTTGCTATAAACCAATTGTAAGGTTTAAAATACTTTACATACAACAACCTTCTAAATAGCTCATCCGTATGCGGCACAATGCCGTAAACCCCTGGATAGTTCAGATAATAGGATATAAACGTTTCTTTGTTTTTATTGTTTTCTATATCCTTTTTTATAATTTGAAAAATTTTATCTCCCATAGAATCTCTAAAATCTTTTATGCTTTCACCCTTCTTTATAGACGGATGAAGCTGAACTATTCCATCTATATTGACAACTATATAATTTTTATCTTCACGTTTTAATGCATTTAAAATAATATCTTTAAGCTCAGATTCGTCCATTTTTCCTTTTAAGGTTGAATATAGAAAAGATGTAAGCCTATATCCCTTCAAAACACTTTCTTTTAATCTATGTTCCGATAACCGTATCAAGTTACCTCTTTCATTTTCTATCTCCCTAATAATCCCATTTACCACATTTTTAATATTGTTGTTGTTATTTTTAACATATATATTTTTGTACTGTTCAATTATGGAAAAACGTAATCTATTCAAGGTTGAATAAAATATAAATGAAGCCGATATTAAAACTATCAGATTTGCTACAAACAAAATTATAACAAATATATTTCTAAGCTTTGTTTCATTGCACTCCACATATAATATATACCAAGAAAATCAATTTTAATCAACAAAACAAATAAAAGAAATTACATTGTTATTGAATAATATTAATCATCAAAACAATATTTATATAAAAGATTTATTGACATTATATTGCTTTAATCATATATATGTAAGTACTAAAAATAAAGAGGCAAAAGGCGTGCAGTTAACATTTATTATCATATTAACACTCTTTTCCATATTTTTAATAATAAATTCAAAAAAGGTAAAAACTGAATCGGACTTTACACTTGCCGGAAGAGGTTTAAACACATCCAAGGTTTCGTTTGTAATAATAGGAACACTTGTTGGTGGCGCATCTACGGTAGGAACGGTTCAGTTGGCATATACATACGGCGTTGCGGCATGGATATTTACACTTTTCAGCGGCATTGCCTGTCTTATCTTAGGTCTGTTTTTTGCAAAAGCCCTACGCTTAGAAGAAGTAACAACCGTTTCAGAATTTATAGGCAATAAACTCGGAAAAAGATTCCAAACATACACAAGCTTTTTTAGCTCTTTTGGTATGTATATACATATAGTAGCTCAATTTCTAGCAGCAATGTCCATAATAGAAACCATATTCACATCAAACAAAACCATATCTCTACCTGTTACGTTCATATTAATCTTGATATTTGTTATAAGTGGCGGAGTAATGGCGTCTTCATCGATAGGAAAAATAAAGGTTTACCTATTGTATGGATTAATGATTATATCGGCATACATAGCAATAACAAAACAAAACGGTATCTTAAATCTAATACATTCCATACCTGACAAAAGAATGCTTAGTCTATTTTCATACGGAACATTTAAAGCATCAAAGGATATGTTCGCTATGGTTATAGGTGTTTTATCAACACAAACCTATCTTCAGGCAATATTTTCTGCAAAAGACGTAAAAACTGCAAGAAACGGTGCTTTTTTATCTGCCGCACTGATACCGCCTATTGGCATATTTGGCATAATAGTAGGAATCTATATGCGCATTCATCACCCGGAGTTATCAAACAACACCACTGTCATTTTTCCATATTTTATAAAGCTGTATTTTAACCCATTTGTAGCTGCGATATTTATGGCATCATTGACAGTAATCATTTTAGGAACGGCGGCAGGATTAACGCTTGGTGTAACAACAAATATATACATAGACATACTCAAAAACAGCAAAATCAACAAACTCAAAATAGGCGAAATGTTAAAACTAAAGATTACAGCCTTAATTGTTCTACTTACATCATCTCTCATAGTGATAACAGGATTGGATTCAAAGATACTTGATTGGAGCTATATGTCAATGGGCATTAGAGGTTCAGCAATATTTATACCTATGTTATTGATTATGGCTATAAAAGATAAAAAAACACTGAAACGACTAAAACCCTTCATTGCGGCTTTACCTATTATTTATATTATAACATCTTTAATCCTAAAATAATCCTTACCATAACAACAATTTTAAAAACTTGATAGTAATATTATCAATTTTTATATACTTAACCCTTGACAAAAATATTTTTTTGATTATTTTGTTAGCAGACAAAAGGAGTGAGTGCTAAAATGGAAGAGTTAAACAGTAGATTGGTGCTGGTTTTGAGTGTTATAGTAGATAATTATATTAGACATAAACAACCGGCAGGCTCAAGAATCTTGACAAAAAGATACGGACTAAATTTTTCGCCTGCTACCATGAGAAATGCTATGCTGGATTTGGAAGAGATGGGCTATCTAACACATACACACACATCCGGCGGAAAGATTCCTACTCAAAAGGGGTATAAATTTTATCTAAATATGATTATGTCAAACTTTAATCCGAGTCTCAAAAGCGAGTTTGAAAATATAGCCATAAACAACGGCTTTGGCAGTCTTGACGAAAAGATGAGCAATATTTTAGATGTAGCAAGCTCTTTAAGCGGCCTTGTCTCTCTTTTAACTCTTCCGGATTTCACAAAAACAAGGATAAAAAACCTTGAATTTGTAAAAATTTCCGAAGACAAGGCTATGTGTGTTGTTGTATCCGACAGCAATATAATAGACACAAAAATGCTTAACTTAGAAAGAAATTTTTCACAAAAAGAGTTAAAAGAGTTTTCCGAACATGTAACAAACAACTATAAAGGTTGGAGTCTTGAGGAAATTTTTGAAGACTTAAAGGATTACATAAACGCCCATAAGCAGGAATGCGAATCACTACTAAAAAAACTTATGGATGCATCAAAAGAATCCAAAATTTTAATATCGGGCGTAAAAAATATATTTAACTATCTTGAGTTTAACAATGATATGGAAAAACTAAAAAAGATAGTAGATATATTGGAAGAAAAGAAAAGTATTTACGAACTTTTAAAAAGCGCAATGAAAAGTGATAGAGTAATACTCATAGGTAGCGAACTGCCTATTAAAGAAATGCAGGAATTGGGTTTTGTATCGTCATCATACAAACAGCAGGATAAAAAGATGGGAGCTGTAGGTATTATAGGACCTATCAACATGGATTATAAGGAAATACTAAATATAGTAGAATCCGCCAGAAAAAAGATAGACGAGATGTTTAACAATTAAAACGGAGGGATAAATGGCTAAAAAGAAAGAAAACAACAATGAAACAATAAACATCAATGAAGAAGAAATATTGACAGATGAAGAAATTCAAAAAATAGAAGAACAAGAAAAAGAGAAAAACGAGCAAAACGTTGAAAAATTAAAGGAAGAATTAGGTAAAATGAACGATCAATATTTAAGACTTTATGCAGACTTTGATAACTACAGAAAAAGGGTTCAAAGAGAGATTGAAGAAACAAAAGAAGCGACAAAGAGAGCATTGATAAACGACTTTTTGACAATACTTGACAACATGGAGAAAGCTCTGCTTATTAGCAAAGACCATAAAGATTCAATCATCGAAGGCATTGAGCTTACTATGAAATCATTTAAGGATTTACTGAAAAAACACGGTGTAGAAGAAATTGACCCAGAAAAAAAGCAATTTGACCCGGATTTGCACGATGCGCTCATGACACAAGAATCCGAAGATGCACCAAAAAATACGGTTCTTCAGACATTGCAGAAGGGATATCTTTATAAGGATAAACTCATAAGGCCGGCAAAGGTTATCGTTAGTTCCGGTAAAAACGAAAAAACAAATAATAACAAGGAGGATTAAATATGGCAAAGGTATTAGGGATTGATTTAGGAACAACAAACTCATGTATG
Source organism: Desulfurellales bacterium (assembly GCA_027064065.1). GTDB lineage: Bacteria > Campylobacterota_A > Desulfurellia > Desulfurellales > Hippeaceae > JALWEJ01. The sequence goes on along the minus strand of JAMOQJ010000002.1, from coordinate 8,829 downwards.
GCAATCATAGAAGGCGGAAAGCCAAAGGTCATACCAAACGCAGAAGGAGGAAATACGACGCCAAGCGTTGTCGCTTTTACAGATAAAGGCGAAATACTTGTAGGACAAGCGGCAAAAAGACAGGCTGTTACAAACCCAAAAAGGACTATATTCTCTGTCAAAAGACTGATAGGAAGAAGATTTGAATCAAAAGAAGTAACAGAAGCAAAAAGCAAATTGCCTTATGAAATCACAAAAGGACCAAATGATGATTGTAGGGTAAAAATAGACTCAAAAGAGTATACACCGCAGGAAATTTCGGCAAAGATACTTCAGAAACTTAAAACCGACGCAGAAAGCTACATCGGAGAAAAGATTAACGATGTTGTCATAACTGTTCCAGCATATTTCGACGACTCTCAAAGAAAGGCTACAAAGGACGCAGGAAAAATTGCTGGATTGAACGTTTTAAGAATAATCAACGAACCTACCGCATCGGCTTTGGCTTTTGGGCTTGATAGAGAAAAAGAAGGCAAAATAGCTGTATACGATTTGGGTGGCGGAACGTTTGATATATCCATATTGGAAATCGGTGACGGCGTATTCGAAGTAAAATCTACAAACGGCGATACATTCTTGGGCGGAGACGACTTCGATAGAGTATTAATAAACTACATAGCCGATGAATTCAAAAAAGAAAACGGCATAGACCTAAGAGAAGATGCAATGGCGCTTCAAAGACTTAAAGAAGCAGCCGAAAAAGCTAAAATAGAGCTATCCAGCGCCCTTGAGACAGAGATAAACCTACCATTTATTACTGCTGATTCTTCAGGACCTAAGCATCTTGTTATGAACATAACTAGAGCAAAATTCGAGCAGCTTGTTGAGCCCTTAATACAAAAAACGCTTGAACCATGTAAGTTGGCTTTAAAAGATGCTGGATTGTCTGCTTCAGATATTGACCATGTTATACTTGTCGGCGGAATGACAAGAATGCCAAAGATTAGAGAAGTAGTAAAAGAATTCTTTGGAAAAGAGCCAAGAAAAGATGTAAATCCAGATGAAGCAGTTGCGTTGGGTGCTGCAATTCAGGGTGGTGTACTTCAGGGCGATGTTAAAGACGTTCTTTTGCTTGACGTTACACCTTTATCCTTGGGCATCGAGACATTGGGCGGAGTTATGACAAAAATCATACCGAGAAACACAACAATACCGACAAGAAAATCTCAAATATTTACAACAGCAGACGATAACCAATCGGCAGTTACAATTCACGTTTTGCAGGGCGAACGCGAGATGGCAAAGGATAATAAAACGCTTGGCAAATTTGAGCTTGTCGGCATACCGCCAGCACCAAGAGGCGTTCCTCAAATTGAAGTTACGTTCGATATAGATGCAAACGGCATTTTAAATGTTAGCGCAAAAGACAAAGCCACAGGAAAAGAACAGGCAATAAGAATAACGGCATCTTCAGGATTGACAGAAGACGAGATAGAAAAGATGGTAAAAGAAGCCGAAGCGCATGCAGAAGAAGACAAAAGGAAAAAAGAGCTTATAGAAACAAAGAATAAAGCTGACTCGTTAGTATATGCAACCGAAAAAAGCTTGAAGGATTTTGGCGACAAGATTAGCGAAGAAGAAAAGAAAAGTATAGAAGAAGCTATAGAAAAAGCTAAAAAAGCTATGGAAGGTGATTCAAAAGAAGAGATAGAGCAAGCAATAGAAGAGCTTGCCAGAAAATCGCATAAGTTGGCTGAAGAAGCATACAAAAAAGCTCAAGCTGAAGGCGGAACAACCGAAGCAAATCAAGGCTCAGCGCAGCAGGAAAGCAAAAATAACGAAGAAGAAGTGGTGGAAGCAGAAGTTGAAGAAGACGATAGCAAAAACAAATAAAATATGCTAAATTCATTATGGAATAGTAAAATAAAATGGGGGTTCGGATTTACTGAATCCCCTTTTATTTTAATAAAAAGCAAAAGGCGGTAAATTTGCAAAATGAAGGATTATTATGCTATTTTGGGCGTTTCCAAAGACGCAACGGACGAAGAATTAAAAAAGGCATACAGAAAACTTGCCATAAAATATCATCCAGACAGAAACCAAGGCGATAAAGAAGCAGAAGAAAAGTTTAAAGAAATAAACGAAGCATATTCTGTTTTATCAAATCCCACAAAAAGGGCTCAATATGACCAGTTCGGAAGCGTTGATGAAAACGGTTTTGAAGGCGGATTTACCTACTCTTCTGCTTTTGACGATATATTTTCAAATTTATCGAGTATGTTTGGAGATCTTTTTGGTGATTATGGTTTTGAAGATGAAAACTCTGCAAGACCACAAAGAGGCGAAGATATAAGAATAAACTTAACTATCGATTTTAAAGAAGCCGTATTTGGAGCTGAAAAACAGATAAAAATAAACAAAAAAAAGATATGCGACGCCTGTCATGGAACAGGAGCTGAAGAAAACGGCATAGAAACGTGCTCTTATTGTAAAGGAGCAGGAGAAATTATTTATTCTCAAGGATTTCTGTCTGTTAGAAAAACATGTCCTAAATGTAACGGAACAGGAAAAATTATAACAAAGAAGTGTAAAAATTGTGGCGGCGTAGGGTATGTATATGAAGAAGAAACGCTTAATATTAAGATAGCTCAGGGCATAGATACAGGAAATATTGTCAGGGTAACAGGGTATGGAAACCCTGGCTTAAATGGCGGACCAAATGGCGATTTATATATCTATATAGATGTAAAAGAACATGAATTCTTTAAAAGAGATGGCAAAAACATCTACGTAGAAATACCGATATCCATTACTCAAGCCGCATTAGGAACCACTATAAAAGTCCCGACAATTTGGGGCGAGCATGAACTTGAAATTCCACCAGGCACACAAAACGGTGAACGATTTATTATTAAACATAAGGGTGTCGAGCTTTCTGGCTCTAAGGGTAATCAAATCGTTACAGTCAAGGTGGAAATACCCAAAAAATTAACGCAAAAACAGAAGGAAATCTTAATGGAATTTGCAAAGGAATCGGGAGAAGAGTTAAACTATAAGAACTCCGTTTTAGATAAATTCAAAAACCTGTTTAAATAAAAATGGAACAAAATATATTACTATTGCCTATTATCGGCGCTTTCATAGGATATTTTACAAACTATATAGCCATAAAAATGCTGTTTTTACCTAAGAAACCCTATTTTATCTTTGGTATACGAATTCCATTTACGCCCGGCTTAATACCCAAAAAAAGAACAGAGCTCATCAATAAAATAGCAAACGTTGTTTCTTCAAAAATAGTAAACAAAAAGGATATAATCAAATACATATACAAAAAAAGAAACAGGACATTTCTTTATCAATTCTCGACAAAACTGTTTAACAGCATTTTGAGCAAAAAAATCTCTTCACTAAACATCAATTATGATAAAATAGAGACAACTCTAACAAAATTCCTTGAAAATAATCTAAAGGAATTAGCTAAAGAGCATCTTAAAAACTTCAAAATTGACATTGATTACATAACATACAACGCATTTTTAACCATAGATAAAAACAAAAAAATCGAAGAATATCTAAGCAAAGAACAAAAAGAACAGATAGAGATATTTATCAAATCACTAACAGATAAATCATTAATAAAACTCACCGACACTATGGACTCTCAAGAGACAAAACAGCTAATAAAAATAAAAATAAAAAAGGCGTTGGAAAAATACAGCGACGATTCAAATATACTTATGGCATCGATAATCGGAATGATTTCGCCGCTAATCGAAGACAGTGAAACAATCCCAAATATTATTATTGAAGAGCTAAAATCCGTATTAACAGACGACACAATTAAAGAAAAAACAGCTGACAGCGTCATAAAATCGGTAAAACAGGAAATTTTAAATAGAAATCCTGACTATGTTTTAGAGAAATTAAATCTCGGCTCTTTGGAAAACATAAGAAAATTGCTGACTAAAAAATTGGATGAACTTGCAACAAACCTGTCATTCAACGATAAAATAATAAATAGCACAATAGACAATATAGACAAAGAAAAACTCGCTAAAAATATAATATCGCTTATCAAAAAAGCCGCAGACTCTTACACATTCTACGATATCTTAAAAATTACAAAGCCCGACATTGTTGATAAACTGCCATCTATGGCTGTAAATAACCTGCTTTTCGTTTTAAAAAAGGAAAGTGATATGATTTTTAATTTTGACATATCCAAGATAGCAAAAGAAAAACTCGAAAAATTCGATATATCCGAAATAGAAGATGTGGTTTTAAATATAAGCAAAGACCAGTTTAAATATATAAACATCTTTGGTGGCATACTCGGATTTGTAATAGGCTCGATAGAGGTTTTGATTAGATTCTAATTTTTATTTGAAGTCTTCAAGAATATTAAAATTCTTTCATTGCCCTTTCCTGCTCTCTTCTTATATCTTTTTCTTTTATGTCTTTTCTCTTATCGTAGAGCTTTTTGCCTTTAGCAAGGGCAATTTCAACTTTAATTTTGCCGTTTTTTGAATATACCTTTAAAGGAACAAGCGTTAAGCCTTTTTCTTTTGTTTTACCTATAAGCTTTCTTATTTCGGATTTATGAAGCAAAAGTTTCTTTTTTCTGTAAGGGTCGTGATTGGTGTGTGCGCTTGCGAATTTATATGGACTTATGTGGAAGTTATTTATATACACTTCGCCATTATCGATTTCAGCATAACTGTCTTTTAAATTAGCAGAGCCTGTTCTGATTGATTTTACTTCACTTCCCTTTAGCTCGATACCGGCTTCGTATGTCTCTATAATTTCGTAGTCGTGCCTTGCCTTTCTGTTAATAATTGTCTTCATAATTCAAAAGAAAAAGGCGGGTAGTCCCGCCTTAAGGTTAATTTACTGTTATAGGTATAGATAATGTTTCATTGCCGTTTTCAGATTTAACTGTAATAGTTAGAGAACCCGTTCTAGCTTCACTAATTGCAGAATCATCATCTGAAATTGTTACTGTATACTCCGTTATACCATAACCACCATATTCCGTATCCGGAAGAGTTGAATCCAGTTTAGTAAATGTTCCTGCATCGCATCCAAACTTAATAGTAGAGCCAGCAACAAGCGGTCTTCCGTTATAGTCTGATACATAAACATGTACAGTTTGACTTTCGCCATTTGGAACATTTATACTATTATCATCAAAATATCCATCTCCATTACTATCCCAATGAGCTCTAATCCTTGTATCACCTGTAAACATAATCTGTGTTGTTCTATAAAGTCTATAGTTTATCTTATCGGCTAAACCTAAGATATTGTTAATCTTCGGCAGTTCCGTATTTGATGCCACATCAGGGTTGTCAAGTCTATAAAGTTTCCTGTCGTTGCAACCGATATAAAGCTTGCCGCCTTTAAAGTATAAAGCTGTAATCTTTTTCTGTGGTGCAGATGTATAGTCGGTTTGGTTAAATGGCTTTAAAGCGTAATAAATATCAACTACAGAATTTTTAGTTATATTATCAACACCATCAACAAGCCTAATCGTCTTTTCATCATCAAAATTATAATATGTGGATGGCAATTCTATCCCGTTTACATAAATTTCCGTATGCGTTTTGTCTTTATCCGAATCATAGGTTAGAGTTATGGCGTTTGTATCAGCCGCTGCAACAGTCTCTTCTTTGTAAACGTTTAACGGATAGGCGTTTCCGCTTGCGATATCAACCCTGTATGCGCCAATGTCAGTTCCAATATAGATATTGCCGCCGTCAACAACAATATGTTTTATGTTATTCGTCGGACATCCAGTTGAAGCAATATCCGTCCAACTATTGGTTGTAGTATCGAACTTTTTAACACCTTCCGTCGTTGCATAATATATATCGGTTCCTACAACATAGGCATCGTTAAATGCTAAAGACTGAGCAGTACCAACGGCTACAAAATTATCCGCAGCTACAGACGATTTATAAACCTGTCCACTAATTGTGATATATAAATCGTCATACGTTCCATTTCCATCACTATCCACTAATGCCATGGTCGTCAAATTAGTTGACGCTAAACCGCTATTAAAACTACTCCAATGTAACCTACTCTTATCAAACTTATACACGCCATATCCAACAAAATATGCAAATATGTTATTAGAATCTAATATCCTTACAATTTTTGCAGGCGTATGCGGCATGCCATAATTAATATCGTACGTTATAGTATAAGTTCCTGCATCTTTTGTGCAAAATTTTCCATCCTTAAATTTCCAAGCTATATAATTTTTACCATCAGATTTGTTTACAACAGATATTCTTTCTCTTAGATTAATAGGCGCATAATCTAAATAACTACAGTTATCCGGCGCTGCAGTAGTAACATCCTGGGTATATCTATCACTCCTACTATTCAAGTCCATCCAATTATACCCACCATCTTCACTATACGACACACCACCATTTTCTGCGGCCACTACAATGAAATTACTATCTTTAGAGTAAACATCCATACTATTTATATAGGTACCCCACAAACCTTTATATCCTTCACTATAGCTTTTAGGTTTACCTATATTACTCCAACTCTTTCCATCGTCCAAGGTTTTAAACAAGCCGCCACCATCTGTTCCTGCGTACATTTTATCATTAGATACATAAACAGAAGACACATATCCATATTCTCCTGTTTGTGTTTGAGACCATACATGAACAGGTGCACCATTTACAGGTCTTGGGTCTTGTGAATATAAAATAGCCGATGCAACACCTTCTTCTGAGCTTCCTGTTGTTGTATCAGCTCCTTGAATCTTGGAAAACTCACCTTCAAAATGAACAGCCGTGCCTTCAGGAACTGGATTTGAATATAAATCAGCCAATCTTGCGGTTACGGTATCTTCTACACCGTCTCTTTTCAGTCCTATAATATTTAACTTTTCTAAAGCCATACTTAAATGTTTTCCTTCGGGTGGTCCACTTAATATAGTAATGGACTGGGCTTGCGACTTGACATCATCATTATACCACGCCTGAACCTTGACTACTCCTGGTTTTGTGCCTGATTTAAGAGTAGTTTCTACAGTTCCATTATCATCCGTTACGCCATTTATTGGCACAAGGCGTTCACCACCCACACTTCCACCAAGTATAGAAAACTGGATTCCTATATTTTTGACAGGATTTCCTTTTCCGTCAAGCACCTTATATCTAATTAAAGATGTCTCTTTATTTCCACTTCCTGCTACATATATTTTATCCGTTTCTATACTATCAAGCTCAATAACGCTTGGCATATTCACTAATGTTGACTGTATTATTTTAAGGGTTATCTCCTTCGATAAATCTCCCGTTTCGGCTGTAATCTTTGCATCGCCGTATTGATCATCGCTGGTTAGATGCGCTACTGCAACACCGTTTGCATTAGTTTGTACACTATTTTCAACTAAAGTTCCCATATCGGATGTAAAGTTAACGGTTATATTTGGTGTAGGATCGCCATTACTATCTGTAACTACAGCCGTTATTGCTGCTGTATCTCCACCGCTGTTTATTGTTGTAGGAGAAACGCTTAATAGTATATTTGATGGCACTAAAATCTTAATAGTTATAGAATTTGTTTTATCTCCACTTTGTGCGCTTATATCAACGGATGTGTTATTTAAAACATTCTTAGGCGAAGCATAAATAGTTGCCTCACCTTCACTATTTGTAGTCAATACAGAAGAGCCAATATCAAGGCTATTAGGATCTTGGCTTGTCATAACAACCTTCACTCCAGATGCTGGATTATTATATACATCTTTAACTGCAATAGTTAAGACTGAAACTTCATTTTTAGATATATATTTTTTATCCGCAGTAATTGATATTGTCCCTATCTTGATAATATCAACCGTAGATTCATATTCGCTATTGTCCGTTTTTGCTTTTATTGTAGCAACACCTGGAATATCTCCAGCTATTAGCTGAACGGTAGCTTTTCCTGTATCGTCTGTTGTAACCGTAACACTTGTTGCTTGCGTAGTTTGATTTTTAAGTTCGCCCAACGTTGTTGAAACAGTAACATTTTTATTTAAAGGATTACCGTTTTCATCTGTAACAGTTATAACAACATCCGTTACGCCTGTTGTTGCATTTGTAGTTGTTATTACACTTGATGTAGGTTGAATAGATATTTTATCTCCTGAAGCTTTTACGATTTTTACAGTAGTAGAAGCCTCTTGCAATCCGTCTACTGTAGCTTTAATCATAGCATCGCCATCTCTTACGCCGCTTGTTAGATATGTTTTGGCTACACCGTTAGCATCAGTTTTAACGCTTGTTGCATCCAATGTTCCCATATCAGATGTAACATTGGTAAAGCTTACATCTATGCCTGGTATTCCGTTTCCTGCACTATCTTTAACAGTAGCTATTATAGTAGCCTTTTCTCCATCTGTTTTAATGGATGCAGGAGATGTTGTTAATGTAATATCGGATGGAACTTTAATCTCTAAAGAAACAGAGTCTGATTTATCACCGCTTGCTGCTGTAAGCGTAGCACTTGTGCTTGATGAAACATCTTTAGAATGGGCATATACAGAAGCCTGACCGTTTTGATCTGTCGTTACAGTTGATGTTTCGACAGAGACAGCACTATCGTTATCGCTATTCAGCTCAACCTTAATGCCTGATATAGCATTACCGTAAATATCTTTAGCTGATACGGTTAAAAGGGTTTTGTCATTTTTATACATATACTGCTTATCCGCAGTAATTGATATTGTCCCTATCTTGATAATATCAACCGTAGATTCATATTCGCTATTGTCCGTTTTTGCTTTTATTGTAGCAACACCTGGAATATCTCCAGCTATTAGCTGAACGGTAG
>JAMOQJ010000001.1 GCA_027064065.1 Desulfurellales bacterium | reverse complement strand
CGTCTATAACCATATATACATCATTTATTTTGTCGTTTTTTAGATTTATTGATTTTTCTTTTAGTCTTTCAAAAGCAAGCTCTTTGTCGGCATTTAAACAATCATCTTCGCTAAATCCCTTGTTTTTAGCAAATTTCATAAACAGCTTTTTATATGCCGTAGGCAATAACAATACATCATTTTTTTTCGTATGCTCTATAATCTCACTCTGTATGTCAAGTATGTCCTTTTCTTTCAACATATCAAACCTCACTTATTCTTGATGCAATTATATGATAAAAACAGATAAAAATCAATTTTTATAATAATCATCATTCACAATTGACATTAACAGAAAAATTTATAAAATTGTAAAAAATTATGAAAGGGCATTTGTGTTAAAGAAAAAAAATACATCCCTAATATATTTTCTATTAGCGGTATCGGCTATCATAAGCATACTGTTTATATTAATCATTGGAGTTGTTTGGTATCAAGCAATAGATAAAAGCTACACAAAAAGTATCGACGAAATAAAAACACGTTATACAGAAAACGAAAAAAACAATGTACAACAAACAGTCAACAACATAATAAAAGATATTAACGATGACAGACAATACATCATACAGGAAAATAGGGATATTTCTTTCAAAGAATTCATATCAATTTATAATTCACTATCCTTCTATTATAAATTAAATAAGGATATCCTATCCAAGGACTCCATTAGTCTAATGATAAAAAATATACTAGAAAACGAAACCTTTAAAAATGACTCCTTATCCTACTACATCTTCGACTATCAAGGCAACTGCATCTTAAATCCATACAGGCATGAACTTGAAGGGAAAAACTTATTATATCTAAAGGATAAAAATAACAAACACATCATAAAAACACTAATAAACAAAGCAAAAAACGGATACTCAGGAGAAATAATACAAAATTGGCCATACAACTGGTCTAACCTAAATAAAGACTCAATACAAAGAAAAGGTGCATCGTTTTTTAGGGTTTTTGAGCCGTTGAAGTGGATAATAGTTGCACGATTGGATTTTGGGCAAATAGAAAACAAACTTCAAATGAAATGGCTTAGAAAACTTTCTCTTTATAGATACGGAAAAAACAATCACGGATACGTATTTGTTATCAAACTAACAAACATAAACGGCAGCAGCTGCTTTGGGAAAATGCTAATAAACGCAAGCAATCCAAAGATAGCAGGAAAGTGTTTGTCCGATGATTATAAAGATATTAAAGGATTTCAATTTAGAAAGGTTTTCTTGAAGGATTTGAGACAAAAAGGCTTTTCATTTGTAAAATACCATTATTACGTACCAAATTCAGATAGAATAGAATCTAAAATCAGCTACTTTAAACTGTATAAACCGTGGAGCTGGATTATAGCAACGGGCGTATATCTGCCTGATTTAAAAGCAATAATTGCCAAAAAACAGAAAGAAAAAATCTGCGAGCTTAAAAAAGCAAAAAGAACAATATTTTCTATCATAGCTGTAATGATACTTATATTTATATCTATGCCATACTTTATATCACACATTATAGATAAAAAGATAGATGATGTTTTCAAGGACTTTGAAGATGCATTAGACAAAAACCGTTTTATAAACGTAGATAAATATAAATTTAAACAGGTAACAATAATAGCTTCGCATTTCAATAAAGCCATAAGAAGATTTAGGGATTATGAAAATAAATTTGTTGAAACGTTTGTAAATATAATAGAAGCAAGGGATTTATACACAAAGGGACACTCTCAAAGGGTTGCCATGTATGCCCAAGCTATGGCAAAAGCTCTATCTTTAGACGAAGAGCATCAAACTGCGATATACAAGGCTGGGCTTTTGCACGATATCGGAAAAATCGGTATTCCGGACAATATACTGCTAAAACCCGGAAGATTGAGTGAAAACGAATATGAAATAATTAAATATCATTCATTATTTTCATACGAACTACTAAAAAGAATAGAACATTTTAAAGACTTGGCAGAACCCGTTAAGCATCACCATGAAAAATGCGACGGAAGCGGATATCCCGACGGCCTTACCTGTAAAGAGCTTTGTATAGAAGCAAGGATTTTGGCAATAGCCGACATCTTTGACGCTCTAACAACAACAAGACCATACAGAAAAGCCTTTACTCCACAAAAAGCAATAGAAATATTAAAAAAAGAAAAGATAGATCAGGATATTCTAAACAAAACAGAAAAAATTCTGATTAGTTCTTTTAAAGCTGAAGAACAAACTGAAGCCATATTTATGTCCGAAACAATAGATAAAATAAGAAACAACATATTTACAGTTGATTATATGACAGGATTGCTTTTCATTACAGAATTTATAAATAGAACAAAACAGTGCATAAAAAATAACAAAAGGTTTGTTGTTTATAGGCTAAACATAAAAGGACTATCAAGAATAAACTACGAGTTTTCAACCGATGTTGGTAATAGCTTAATACTATATACAGCAAAAGTCTTAAAGGATATAGTAGGAAAACATCAAGAAGTGCTACTTGCAAGAGCTTATGCCGATGTGTTTTTGGTTGCATATGAAATAAGCGACCAAACTTCGATAGAAGATATAGAAAAAATACTCTCCAAAGAAAAAATAATAAAACTTGTCAAAAAGATGGTCAAATATGATGAAAATATCTCAACGTCAAACAACGAATCTCTTCTTAATTACATAGACATCGCCATATCATACGCTATATATCCCGACGAAGGAAGTTATATAGAAGAGATAATTTACAAAACAGAAAAAAAGATGAAAGAACAAGATATATAGCAACCTATTGATTTTTTATGATTAATACATTAACCTATACTTAAAAATAACGGAGGTAGATATGGATAATATCAAGATTGCAAAAAATGAGTTTATCGGTTTTATTACATTAAACAATCCAGAAAACCTGAACGTCTTCAGCACACCCTTGGCAAGAGAGCTAAACGACTCATTGAAAGAAATGGATGAAGACAAGCAAATTAGGGTTGTGGTAATTAATGCGGAAGGAAAGGGTTTTTCTGCTGGTATAGATATGAATGAGCTAAAGGATAAAACCTTTGAAGAATATTATGAGACAACAACATTGATGGAAGAGATGAACCTAACAATTACAAGAATGAAAAAACCTGTTATAGCGTCCGTTCATGGGTTTGCCGTAGCAAACGGTATAGGATTGGCTGCCGTATGCGATTTGGCTATTGCTGAAGAAGGAACAAAATTTGGAGCTACAGCAATAAATGTAGGATTATCCTGCATAGGACCATCTTTAGCTATCTCAAAAAGTTTAGGAAGAAAGAAAACACTTGAATTATTGCTAACAGGAAAAATTATAGATGCAAAAGAGGCTGAGCGCATAGGGCTTATAAATATGGTAGCACCAAAAGGAGAATTAGAGAACGAAACCTTGAAATTAGCCAATGAACTGGCTAAGAAGAGCCCTCTTGCACTACAAATAACAAAAAGAGCATTCTATAAAATGGCTGATATGGAAATGGAAAAAGCTTTGGAGATTGCAAACTACGCCTTCAGCGAGATATGTATGTTAGAAGATGCAAAGGAAGGTATAGATGCTTTTATGAAAAAAAGAGAACCCAACTGGCAAATGAAATAGTTATAATTTAATAGTTAAAGCGGCGCAAAAGGTGTTGTTTTTTGCTTTAATATCAAACTGCCAACCGTTTTTGGCGCTTAAGTATTCAACAAGCTTAAGCCCAAATCCCGAGCCGCTTTTTTTGCTGTTTATATCATTAGAAACTATTATATATAGTTTTTTTCTTTTTTTTATCGCCTTTATTCTTATGTATGTTTTTGAATATTTTGATGCATTATCTATAAGTTCATAAATAGCATTATAGAAATCGTCATTTTTAGATGCTACAGAAGCATCTGTTAGCGATAAATGTATTTTTTTGTCGTTTAATCTATCTTGGAATGCATCTATACATCTTTCTACTACGTACTCCACATTATCTTTTGCCACGCTTTCCTGCTCTGTATTGCGCATAATTTTTAGTATGTCTTGAAAATCCTTTTCCATAAAATCGTATGCTTCTTTAATACGCTCAAACGCCTTTTTATTCTGAGCATCAATCAACTCAAGATTAACCCTTTGCACGGACAAAAAATTGCCAAATTTATGAGAAATCATTCCCAAAATAAATTCAAGCAATCTTTTATGTTCCTGTTCTTTCTTTAAAAACCTTTTCAAGATATAGTAAACCATAAGAATCAACACAAAAGACAGAGATATTTCCCATAAAAAAAGTGTAAAAACAAATTTTTTAAATCCTTCTTCTATATACGAAACATTAACATATATATATTTTCCCTTGTAAATCTTAAAAAGCCTATATCCCTTTATATGTCTTCTAAAATCATACACTTTAATATACTTCGGCAATATGTAGGATGGAGCATATTTCTCTATTTCAACGTAAAGATTAATCTGCGTATCTAACTCGTTTATGGTTCTATATTTAAAAAAGGTTATAATCAAGACATTAATAGCAATAATCCAAAGCGTTAAAATAGATGCAAAAACAATTATAATCTTATGCTCAAATGCTATTTTAATCTATAACCCCTTCCTTTGCACGTTTCTATTGCACCTTCAGGCAGTATATTTCTCAGTTTTTTGATATATGCTCTGACTGAATCCTCTCCAACATCCCTATCAGCCCAAATGTAGTTCAATATATCGCCGTGTGTAACCACTTTACCCTTTCTTTTAATCAAAAACTCCAAAAGAGCCCATTCCTTTTTTGTTAAAAACAGCTCTTTAGCGCCCTTTTTAACGGTTTTGCTATCCATATCTATCTCTAAATCACCTATTTTTTCTATCTGATTTACAGGATAAAACCTTTTGCACACAGCATCTATACGCAATATAAGCTCTTTAGGATTAAACGGCTTTGTCAAATAATCGTCAGCACCGTAAGAAAAGCACTCTTCTTTGGATTTAATATCATTTTTTGCCGTCGTTACTATGATAGGCAAATCTCTATTTTTTTCTTTTATTTTTTTAACTAAATCTTCACCCTTTGAAAACTTAAGCATCAAATCGAGTATAACTATATCAAAAAGTTCTATACTCAAGGTTGCCATAACATCCCTATCATCATCAATCCATTTTGCTTCGTATCCGTTTTTTAAGAAGAATTCACACAAGGACTCACCAAGCAATTTATCGTCTTCAACAAGCAATATTTTTATCATACAAAAAATATATCAACAGAAAGCTTTTTAGTCAAATGCGGTAGATATAAATATTAATTACTACACAAGCAAGATTCCGCCAATATTCCTTCCGCATTTTTTATCGCGTCTATATGAGAAAAAGTCTCTGTTTTCATAGGTGCAGATACCCATAGATTCAATATTTTCCTTTTTAATGCCCATACCTTCAAGTTGAACTATATTGGCTTTTTCCAAATCCAAAAAAATTTTACCGTCTTTTTTCTTTATCGAACAACTGCCAAATTTGGACGCCACATCTTCTTTAACCTCATAACAGTTTTTGCATATATGCGGACCGATAGACACAAGAATATTGTCGGGATTGCAACCTTCATCAAATAGAATTTCACACGCCTTTTCAGCAATGCCCAGATGCGTCCCTTTCCATCCGGCATGCACAACCATAATAATCTTTTGCTTAATATCCATAAAAACTATCGGTACACAGTCTGCAAACCTAATACCCAAAAAAACGCCTTTTTCTTTCGTATAGACACCGTCTGCATCTTTAATATTATCGCCATATTTTATAATTAAGTCGGAGTGAACCTGATTAATCGTAAATATCTTATCGGCATTTGCAAGCTGTCTAACAATTTCAATGTTGTTTTTAACGTTACTTGGATTATCGCCAACGTTGAAACTAACGTTTAAACTATCAAACGGATTATCGCTAACGCCTTCGTGCCTGTCAAAAAACAGACACCGCGCGCCGTATTGAATAAATCTCTTATCTTCTATAAACCCCATTATCCTATTTTATCTTTTCCAAAATAGGAGACCAAAGCATCGGGAATCTTTACGCTTCCGTCCTTTTGTTGATAGTTTTCAAGTATAGCCACCAAACATCGACCAACAGCCAATCCCGAGCCGTTTAATGTATGCGGCAGGACGGTTTTTTTGTTTTTGTCTTTATATCTTATCGATGCCCTTCTTGATTGAAAATCCAGCGTATTGGAACAGGACGATATTTCTCTGTACCTGTTTTGACCGGGTAGCCATACCTCTATATCGTAGGTCTTTGCGGCAGAAAATCCTATATCGCCGCTCGATAAAACAACAACCCTATAGGGCAAGCCCAAAAGTTGCAAAACCTTTTCAGCGTGGGATGTAAGTTCTTCCAAAGCATCAAACGAATCTTCTGGCTTGGTAAACTGCACAAGCTCTACCTTGTTAAACTGATGCTGTCTGATAATGCCCTTTACGTCTTTTCCGTAACTACCTGCTTCTTTTCTAAAACAAGCCGTATACCCTACATATTTAATCGGCAAATCGTCTTCCTTTAAAATCTCTTCGCGATGAAGATTAACGAGCGGTACTTCTGCTGTCGGTATAAGGTATTGGCCGTTTGTTTCGTATGCTTCTTCCCTAAATTTCGGAAACTGTCCCGTTCCCACCATAACTTCTTCGTTTACTATGTATGGCGGTATTATCTCTTTGTAGCCGTGTTCATTGGTATGTAAATCGAGCATAAAGTTTATCAATGCCCTTTCAAGCTTTGCTCCGTCGCCCTTATAGACCACAAACCTTGAGCCTGACAGTTTTGCTCCGCGCTCAAAATCCAAAATATCCAAATTCGACGCTATCTCAAAATGCTCTTTCGGTTGAAAATCAAATTTCGGTATATCACCTACTCTTTTAACTTCAATGTTGTCGTTTTCGTCTTTGCCTATAGGCACGGAATCGTCAATCATATTCGGAACAAGAAGCCATAAATCCATAAATTCTTTATGCTGTTTATTGTAGGCTTCTTCGGTTTCTTTTATCTTTTCGGCTAATTTATTAACCTCTTTTATCAAATCATCGGCATTTTCTTTCTTTGCTTTTCTTTTGCCTACTTCTTTGGATAGTTTATTTCTTTTTGACAAAAGTTCGTCCAATTCAGCTTTTTTCTTTCTAACATCACTATCAAGTTCAACAAGTCTATCCACATCTATATCGGAGAATCTATCCTTTAATTTCTTTTTAAGCAGTTCAGGTTCTTTTCTTAAAATCGACAAATCTAACATTCGACAACCCCTTTTAAATATTCCTTGAATTCTTTTCCTATCTCCTTATCCTTCAATGCAAATTCAACAGTTGCTTCCAAAAATCCGAATTTACTTCCACAATCAAATCGTTTGCCTTCTAAAATCTTTCCGTAGATTACCTCTTTTTTACTCAACGAAAGTATCGCATCCGTCAACTGGATTTCGTTTCCTTTCCCTATGGAAGTTTTTTCAAGTTCTTCAAAGATTTTCGGCGTAAATATATACCTTCCAATAATTGCCGTATTGCTCGGCGCATTCTCAGGTTTAGGCTTTTCCACAAAATTATCCAATTTAAACAGGCCATTTTCTATCTCTTTTCCGCTAACTATGCCGTATTTTGAAACATCTTCTTTGGGCACCTCTTCAAGACCTAAAACCGAGCAGTGATACCTATCAAAAACATCTACAAGCTGCTTCGTGCCGCTTATTTTGTTTTCTACCACATCATCAGCCAAAATAACAGCAAACGGTTCACCACCTACCACATCTTTAGCCCTTAAAACCGCATGCCCTAAACCTTTGGGCTCTTTCTGCCTGACATAAACAAAATCCGCCATATCGCTAATCTGTCTCATATCTTGTATTAAATCCTCTTTGCCGTGAAACTTCAGATGGTATTCCAACTCAAACGATATATCGAAATAGTCTTCTATTGCTCTTTTCCCTCTACCGGTTATAAATATTATCTGTTCAATACCGGCATCAATAGCGTCCTTTACCGCATAATGGATAAGCGGTTTATCCACAAGCGGTAGCATCTCTTTGGATGATGATTTAGTAGCCGGCAAAAATCTTGTTCCAAAACCGGCAACCGGCAAAACCGCTTTCTTAACCTTCATTATTGCCTCCGTCTAAAGCCATATCTATTAACTCAAGCGTATGTATCGTTTTTATATGGTCATCTTCGTGTCTATGTAAAATCTCGGACAACTGCATAATACATGCCGAACAACCTGTAACAAGATAGTCCGCTTTTGAATTTTCTATATGTTCAACCTTTCTTGATGCTATCTTCAGCGATGTTTCCCTGTAATCTATACTAAAAGTGCCGCCGTTTCCGCAACATCTATCTGCTTCTTTCATCTCGGTAAAATTACTTGCTTTTTTTATAAATGCTCTTGGTTCATCTTTAATATTTTGGGCACGCTTTAAATGACACGGGTCGTGGTATGTGGTTTTCATATCAAGATGTTTTAATCTATCCAAAATATCCGTATTGTCGTATAAGAACTTTACCGGGTCTAAAACCTTTTTTGCCAAATCCCTGGCTTTTTTTTCGTATTCTTTATCCTCAAGATACATAAATAGCTTGGGATAATCGTTTTTTATCATGCTTGCGCATGTCGGCTCCATAACAATTATATACCTACTGTTTACCCTTGAAAACAAATCTATATTTTTTCTTGCTAAAATAGCTGCATCCTCAAAATTCCCTGCAAAGTATACAGGCGCTCCGCAACATAGTTGTTTTTGAGGAACCCTAAAAGATATGTCGAGTTTTTTTAATATATTGACGAAGGCGTCGCCAATTTCTGTATAGGTGTAGTTTATCAAACAGCCGGGAAACAAAGAAAGATACCCGTAATTATCCGAATAGTCTTTGTATTTTTGAAGAAAGGTTTTTTTGGTAAGTTTTGGAATAAGCCTGCCCTTTTCCATAATAGGCGTTTCAAATTTTGTCTTTAAAGACGCCCTTGATGAGTCATCATTTCTTTTAAACAAAAACGATGAAAAAAGTGTTGCATTTCTAAATGCAAAATCCATTAAAGCCCTATCCTTTAAAAGAATCGCCATAATCTTTTTATATAACGGCAAGCCGTGATGTTTTATTACTTCATGGCGCGCTATCTCCACAATGGTATCGGTTTCTGAATTATTAGGACACGCTTCAACGCACGTCGTGCACAAAAGACATTTATACAGATAATCTTTAGCTTCATACTCAGAAAAATCCACATTGCCGCTTACAAGCTCGCTTAAAAGGGTTATGTGCCCCCTTGCTACATAGGGTTCGGATTTTTCTTCCTTAAAGACGGGACATACGCTTCTACATATACCACACTTAACGCAAGATTCCCACGTTTCCTTTAAACGACTATCCAATTTAAAGCCTCATCTTCCCGGGATTTAATATATTTTTAGGGTCAAATGCCTTTTTTATAGCCCTGTAAAGATTAATAGCATCGCTTCCCACCTGCTTTTCCAAGTAATCCTGCTTAGTTATGCCGACACCGTGCTCTCCTGTAATCGAACCGCCCAAAGAAAGACAAACATCAAACACTTCGTCCATAGCCTTATACGCCCTTTTGGTTTCGTCTTTATCGTTTGTATGGTACATAATATTTGTGTGTATATTTCCATCTCCTGCATGTCCGAAACTAACGATAGGCAAATCATATTTTTTAGCAATCTCTTGGGTTTTTTTAATCATTTGAGCAAGTTTAGTTATAGGAACAACTATGTCTTCGTTTAACTTGCCGTCTGCTATGCGCTTTAGTGTGGGTGAGATTGAGCGTCTGGCAAGCCATATTTCATCAGCTTCTTTCTCGTCTTTTGCTACTCTGTAAGACATAACGCCTTGAGAATTTTTGCATATATCTTCTATCTTTTTTACACCTTCTTCTACTTCGCATAGACTTCCGTCAATCTCTATCATTAAAATCGCATCGGCATCTTTGCATAATCCGACCTTTAACGCATCTTCAACGGCTAAAATAGCGTCTTTATCCACAAATTCTATAGATGTGGGTATAATCTTGTTTTTTATAATATTGCTAACCATCTTTGCCGCAAATTCCATATCATCAAAGACTATCTCCATAGTCCTTTTATGCTCGGGTAATGGATACAGTCTAAGCAAAGCCTTTGTTATAACGGCAAGCGTCCCTTCACTTCCTATCATTAAATCTACAATGTCGTATCCCGCAACGTCTTTTATATTTTTTGAGCCTACATTCAAGACAGTGCCGTTTGGCAATACAATCTCCAAAGCCTTAATCCAATCCTTTGTAACGCCATACTTTACGGCTCTTGGGCCGCCTGCGTTTTCTGCTATATTGCCGCCTATTGTTGAAAATTTCCAACTTGAAGGATCGGGCGGAAACATCAAGTCGTAAGGTTTTAAAAATTCTTGCAGGTCATAATTGACAACGCCTGCTTCAACCCAGACCATTAAGTTATCTTCGTCAAACTCGACAATCTTATCCATCTTTTCTAACGACAAAGCAATACCACCATCTATATTCAAAGCGCCGCCTGTAAAACCGCTGCCCCAACCTTTGGGCACTACAGGAATCTCATACCGATGGGCTATTTTCATTATCTTAGATACTTCTTCGGTAGTAGTAGGCAAAACAACAATATCCGGCAGATACATCTTTTGTGTAGCATCGTATGAGTATTGAACCCTACCCAGTTTATCTAAAAAACATCTATCTTTAAATATTCTCTTTAGTTTTTCATAAGCCCTTTTTTTTAACATCTACTCTCCCTTATCGATTGCGATTATATGAAATTGATTTCAGATAATCAAACAAATAGAGCCCAATATTCATTATTTATACCATAAATTCCAAAAAATTATAATTTTTAACGATATTTTATTCGTTTATATCCGATGTTGTGGCTATCGTAAAGAAATTGCTTTCTATGTTATGTCTTTTTAAAATTTTAGCACACTCGTTGATTGTTGAGCCTGTTGTGAATACATCATCTATTAATGTGATTTTACGTATATTGTTTGGTATTTTGAGTACATCAAAGGCTCTTGAGAGATTTTTTAGTCTCTCTTTTTGCTTTAACCCAACCTGTTTTTTCGTTTTTTTTGTTTTTATCAGTATATCAAATCCTACCGGTATGCCTGTAATCTTTGATATGATTTTTGCTATGTATGCGGATTGGTTATAGCCTCTTTCTTCTATATCATCTCTATGCATTGGTATAGGAATTAGATAATCGCAATCTTCAAATATATCCAACTCTTTTATGAAATTGCTGTAGTGCATTAAAAATTTAACAAGATGAGGTTTGTGGTAAAATTTTATATATTCAATGACCTTTTTTATATTACTCTCATTATAAACAAACAGGGAAAATCCCTTATTAAAATAGTTTTTTCTTGATAAACAGTTTGAACATACAAGATTTTTTGCATTGCGTAGCGGCTTTGAGCATAAAGAGCATCTACAGCCTTTATAGATGCTCATTGACTCCATGCAATCTTTACATATAAACCAATCGCTTTTTGAGTTACATAAAATACAGTGCTGCGGAAATAGAATATTGAGTAAAAAGTTTACGGTTTTATCTGCCCGACTCCACAATGGCTCTGCACTTAATACAATATTTTGCCGTAGGTTTGGCTTTCATTCTTTCTATCTCTATCTCTTTACCACACCTATGACACTTGCCGTATGTGCCTCTTTCTATATTGTATAGCGCTTCTTCAATGTCTTTTAGATGACTTCTGTCTTTTTCTATCAAATCATACAAAATTTCTCTGGAGTATACGGCATTTGAGAAATCACCTTCATCACCCTTAATTTGAATATTATTCACCTTTTCGGCATTTTCTTTAATTCTAATGGTAATTTCTTGTTTTAAGGATAATAATCTTTCTCTCAATTCAGTCAACGTAGCATTATCCATACATTCCTCCGATTTTAAAAATAGCTACCCAATAATTCCAATTTTTAAGGATTTGTCAAGTTTTTTGTTTAAGCAAATCTTTTACAAATTCGGGTAGCGCAAAACATGCTTTATGTATGGAGTCATTATAATATTTAAACTTAAGTTGCAACTTTTCATATCTTTCTTTTTCAAAAGATAAAGATGGCGCTTTATCTTTGTATCCAATTGCAAAATTCCACATTCCAGAAGGATAGGTAGGAATATAAGCAAGATAACACTCTACTTTATCCAAGAAAGCTTTTCTCATATTATTAACAGAGCGCATCATCCATTTTGTATCATAATATGGATTCTCGGCTTGCGCAACAACAAGACCGTTATCTTTTAAAGCTCTTTTAACGTTTGAATAAAATTCTCCGCTAAATAACCCTTCAGCTGGCCCGAAAGGGTCTGTTGAATCTATAATTATTATATCGTATGCATCTTCTTTATCTTTCACAAATTCTATACCATCACCTATTATAAGATTAACCTTTTCATTATCATATCCGCAACCTACAAAAGGCATATATTTTCTTGCGGCATTGACAACAATTTCATCTATCTCTACTTCTGTTATCGAATTTAGATACGTATGCCTTGAAAGCTCTCTAACAGTTCCACCGTCGCCACCACCTATAACAAGCACATCCTGCGGGTTAGGATGAGAAAAAAGAGGGACGTTCGTAATCATTTCATGATAAACAAATTCATCCCTTTCTGTTAGCATAATTAATCCGTCAAGAAGCATAACCTTGCCAAAATCGTAGGTATCTAATATGTCAAGTCTTTGAAATTTGCTCTCTTTTGTTTCTAAAACCTCTTTAACCTTTAAGCTAAATCCACACGTTTCACTGTATTTTTCCGTAAACCAAAATTCAGGATTCATTGACACCTCCATAAAAAAAGCACACAAAGGAAAAACCTTTGTGTGCTTATAGGTTGCTTAAAAGTCTTGTTTATTTGCCTTTTTCTGCCTTTAATTTCTTGGCTATATCTACACCCATCTTGAATGCTTTTTCGTTAAGCTCCAAGAATGCTGGTGGAACTCTCTTTTCTACGGCTTTAAAGATATTATCCAATGACATAACCTGAGTTAATTCTCCCGTCATACCCACTGAGAGTATATTTGCCGTAATAACGTTTCCGACTTCGTATTTTGCAGTCCTTACTATTGGATACTCGTAAACATCCCACCTTTTTCTATCTTCTTCCGGTACATTAACAAGACCATTATCAACCAAAACAATAGCTCCGTCAAGCGTATCGCCTTTGTATAGGTTGTATGTTCTTTGGTCAAGTGCAAGGAAAAAGTTTATATGGGTTGATTCAGCAAAATATATAGGTTCGTCGGATATAATAATATCAGCCTTTGTTGGGCCTCCACGAACCTGAGATGTGTATGTAGGTACCTGTGTAGCATATTTTCCTTCAAAAAATATAGCAGCCTCAGCTATAATGGCACCTGCCAACATATTACCTTGGCCACCGATTCCCGCAAATCTCAATTCATAGTGAAATGCCATAACAGTTCTCCTTATTCGTTTTGTGCTTTTTCTACTAACTCTTTATAAGCTTCGGTGTATTCCTTCTTTTCTTTGTCTTCATGAAGAATGCCTAATATATATTTTCCTTCAAGCTCTTCAGGAGTCATCTTTGCAGCTTTTGTTTTTGTAACAGTTTTTTCTTTTATGAGTTCTACGAGCTTGACAGGATCTCCGTATTTATTCCTTCTTCCCCACTGTATATGGCAGTTGCTGAGTGCATCTATAACACTCATGCCTTTATGAGCCAAGCCTTTCTTGATGTAATTTTTAAGAGAAATAGGATCAGCAACTGAACCTCTTGCTACAAATGTAGCTCCTGCACCCTTTGCAAGCTCGGCAATGTCAAAGTTAGGGTCTATATTACCTCTTGGCATTGTTGATGCCTTTGTTCCTGTAGGAGTGAGGGGTGAATACTGTCCGCCTGTCATTCCATAAATCCAGTTATCGACAATTATAACAGTTAAATCTATATTTCTTCTACATGCATGTATAAAATGGTTTCCACCAATAGCTGTAGAGTCACCATCGCCAGAGAATGTTATAACATGCATACCGGGATGACACATTTTTATAGCTGTAGCAACAGGCAAAGCTCTTCCGTGAAGTGTGTGGATTGTGTGGAAATCAACATAGCCCGTGGCACGGGAAGAACATCCAATTCCAGAAACCATCATTATATCTTCTGTATTCCATCCGAGTTCATCTATGGCTGTTATCATAGCCTTTAATACTGTTCCATTACCGCAACCTGGACACCAGTATAAAGGCAATTTTTCCATTCTTAGATATTTGGAGTAATCGGTAGCCATTATGATACCTCCTTGATTTTGTCTAATATCTGCTGAGGTCTTATCGGAACACCAGCAGCCTGAAGAACTGTTGATATTTCAACATTACCTTTTGTAACTCTCTCTACTTCATATAGCATTTGTCCTAAGTTAATTTCTGTAACAATCATATTGTTGAATGTTTTACCTAATTCGGCTACCTGCTCTTCAGGGAAAGGCCAAACCGTTACAGGTCTGAACATTCCAACTTTAATTCCTGCTTCTCTTGCTTCATCTATAGCAACCCTTGCTGCAGCAGCATTTGTGCCGTAGGCAAAAACAACTAAGTCAGCATCATCCATTTTATAGTACTCAAAGCTTTCAATATCCTTTACGTTGTTCATAATTTTGTTTATCATTCTTTCTTCATCTGCTTCAACGGCAGCCACATCAACTGTTGGAAATCCAGTTTTATCTTTATTTAAGCCTGTCATGTGGAACTTATATTTTGGGAAATTTTCAGCGTTTGGCAAAGGTGGAATATCTCCAAATTTTTCCACATCGTAAGGATTATACTCATCAGGTGAAACAGTAGGCTGTGTTCTTTCTATAATTTCTAATTCTGATGGGTCAGGAAGCTCTACTCTACCGTTTAGGTGAGCCAAGACGGCATCTGTCAAAATATAAACAGGCGTTCTATACTTTTCAGCCATATTAAATGCTCTAATTGTTTCTGTATAGGTCTCAAGTAATGTTTCAGGAGCTACTGCTATAATCATATGGTCACCATGCGTTCCCCATCTTGCCTGCATAACGTCAGCTTGAGAAACCCTTGTTGGCAAACCTGTTGAAGGACCACCTCTCATAACATTAACAACAACAAGCGGAAGCTCCATCATACATGCCAAACCTATAGCTTCCTGTTTCAGTGATATTCCAGGTCCGCTGGAAGCTGTCATTGATTTATAGCCTGCATAGCTTGCTCCAACGGCAGCCATAGCAGATGCTATTTCATCTTCGTACTGAATAAATACGCCACCAACTTCTGGCATTCTTTTTGATAGATGCTCTGGGATTTCCGATGACGGCGTTATCGGATATCCTGAATAGAATCTACACCCGGCAGCTATAGCAGCTTCGCTTACCAGTTCATTTCCGTTCATTATCTCAGCTTTTGACATCAATTCCTCCTATTTAGACTTTGTAACTTGATTACCTTTACTGTCTGTGAACGTTATTTCTACACCCATATCCACAACATCAATAGCAAAATGAGGACAAGCATTTTCACAGAATTTACATCTTATGCAATCCTCTGGTCTTGCTACTTTACACATAGAACCTGTCCATATATGCAGGTCTTCTACTAACTCTAAAACATTTTTAGGACAAACTTTGACACATATACCACAAGCGGTACACAAGTCCTCGTTTACTACTACCGGTGCTTGTTCAATTGCCATAAGCCTTACTCCTTTTACATAAGATTTTTGGCCACCCATTTAAGCGGGCAGCCGATTACAAATTATCCGTTAGTTTATAATTCCTATATTTTGTCTATTATTGCATTAAGTGTTTTACTTGCCCTCATAACCTGTTTTAATTTTTCTTCATCGGGCATATAGTAGCCGCCTATATCCGACGGGCTACCCTGGGCTGATAATAGTTCTTCGTTAATTTTAGCTTCATTTTCAGCAAGCTGCTTTGCAACATTTGCAAATGCGTCTTTTAGTTCCTTATCTTCATCCTGCTCTGCCAAAGCTTCAGCCCAATACCTTGCAAAGTAGTAATGCTCTCCTCTATTATCAAGCTCGTTAACCTTTCTTGATGGCCACTGCTTATTCTCAAGTAGATTTCCTACAGCCTTATCTATAGCATCAGCCATAACTTTGGCTTTTTTATTGCCGTATTTCTCATAAATAAATTCCATGGATGCGCCAAGAGCCGTAAACTCACCCAAAGAATCCCAGCGCAAATGCCCTTCTTCAAGTAACTGCTGAATGTGCTTAGGTGCAGAACCACCGGCGCCTGTTTCAAATAGTCCACCACCAGCAAGCAAAGGTACGATGGATAGCATCTTTGCGCTTGTTCCGATTTCTATTATCGGGAATAGGTCTGTTAAATAATCCCTTAGAACGTTTCCTGTAACAGAGATTGTATTTTTTCCAGCTCTTGCTCTTTCCATAGAGAAATTAATTGCATCAACAGGAGACATTATTCTTATGTCTAACCCTTCTGTGTCATGGTCTTTTAGATATTTTTCAACCTTATTAATGAGTTGAGCATCGTGAGCTCTGTTTTTATCAAGCCAGAATATAGCAGGGTCTCCTGTAGCTTTTGCTCTTCTTACAGCCAATCCTACCCAATCCTTAATGGCTTCATCTTTTGCCTGGCATGCTCTCCAGATGTCTCCTTTTTCAACCTTATGCTCTATCAAGACGTTTCCGCTTTCATCGACTATTCTTATTGTTCCGTTTGCAGGTGCGATAAATGTTTTATCGTGAGAGCCGTACTCTTCCGCCTTCATTGCCATCAAACCTACATTGGATACGCTTCCCATTGTAGAGCGGTCAAATGCACCGTATTTTTTGCAATTTTCAACGGCTTCTCTATAGATAGTGGCATAGCATCTATCGGGAATCATAGCCTTTGTATCGTGCAACTCATTATCAGGTCCCCACATCTTACCACCGTCTCTTATAACAACCGGCATAGATGCATCGATAATAACATCATTTGGAACATGTAGGTTTGTTATACCCTTAGCTGAATTAACCATAGCAAGGTTAGGATTTTTCTCATAAACTTTCTGAATTGCTTCTTCTATCTCTTTTTGTTTATCTTCGGGCAATTTCTTTATCTTGTTGTAAACATCGCTTAATCCGTTGTTGGGATTTACGCCTATTTCGGCAAACGTATCGGCATATTTATCAAATACATCCTTAAAATATACGGTAACAGCATGGCCAAACATAACAGGGTCTGAAACCTTCATCATTGTTGCTTTTAAGTGGAGAGATAGAAGCACATCCTGTTTCTTTGCATCTTCAATCTGCTCTTCATAGAATTTTCTTAAAGCTTTAACATTCATAAATGTTCCGTCAATCACTTCGCCTTCAAGCAGATGAAGCTTTTCTTTCAATACTGTAACATTGCCGTTTTCATCAACAAGCTCTATTTTTACATCCTGCTCTTTATCCATAGTAACGGA
This sequence comes from Desulfurellales bacterium, assembly GCA_027064065.1. Classification (GTDB taxonomy): domain Bacteria; phylum Campylobacterota_A; class Desulfurellia; order Desulfurellales; family Hippeaceae; genus JALWEJ01. The sequence continues at coordinate 7,010 of JAMOQJ010000001.1, read as the reverse complement.
TTTTTCATTGCCATAAAAATCATCAGCATCCATATGGGCAACATGGCATTTTGAGTCTTTAGGCCACTCTTGAAGCGGCAAACCCATTGCTGTCGGATATTTTTTAGCATATTCCTTAACTGCCAAAGGAGCTCTTCTGTCTGAGTTTCCCTGTCTTAAAACAGGATTAACGGCACTTCCCAAAACCTTAGCGTATTTTTCTTTTAAAGCTTTTTCTTCATCATTTTTAGGTTCTTCAGGATAATCCGGTATGTCATATCCCTTTTCTTGGAGTTCCTTGATGGCAGCTTTAAGCTGAGGAATGGAAGCACTAATGTTTGGCAATTTTATTACGTTTGCTTCAGGTTTATTAACAAGCTCTCCAAGATAAGCCAAATCATCAGGAACCCTTTGCTCTTCCTTTAAGCGTTCTGGAAATAAAGATAAAATTCTTCCTGCAAGGGATATATCCCTTGTTTCTACATCTACATCACTGTACTTCAAAAACCTTTCAACGATAGGCAACAAAGAATATGTTGCCAGCATTGGAGCTTCGTCCGTCTTTGTCCAGATAATTTTAGGTGTACTCATAACACAGCATCTCCTTATAAAAAATTTTGTTTTTAATTTAAGTTTATACCTTGTCCAAACATCTTATTCTTCCGCTGTTGCTAAATAACATAGATTTTTTCTTCTCACCCCTATTTTTTCGCATACAGGTATACATAAAATGATTCTTTATGTCAAGGAATATTGAATTTTTACATATTAAACATTTGTTATACCAATAGACACAAGCCCTTAATCAAGCAAATTCAGATAACTCTATGGCTTTAACAGGACAAACCTTTACGCAATACCCACAGGCTATACAGTTTTCTTTATGTAATTCCACCTTCATTGTTTTTCTGTCATCTATCACCAAAGCCTTAGTCGGACAAACAGGCAAACAAAATCCACAATGATAACATTTTTCTTCATCTCTAATTATACTATCTTCTATAAACTGAATCTCTACGCCGTTTTCTTTTAGATACTCTATACCGTCTTCAAAATTTTTATCGTCTCCCATAAGCTCTATAATCAAATGACCTTCTTTTCTGGGAAATATTTGGGCACTCATTATATTGAACGTTAAGTCATATTTTCTTGATAAATTGGAAGCAAACGGTTTATCGGAAACCTCTTTTGGAAATCTTAGCATTATTTTTTTAGATACCATAAGTCCTCCTTATACAAGGGATAAATCTCCCCAAACGCCTAAGGCGTCATCTTTTATAAATAGACATCCTATTATATCTTTCTCTTTTGAAAAATTTATTGCCTTTTTAATATCATCTTTATTTACTATCATATTTGCTGTTTTCGTGGCGAGCCCATCGGCAAATATGGCATCTTCCGCAATAATAACAGCCAAGTCAGCCCTTCCCTTGCTTAAAGATGGACCTATCTTTGCACTTGATGCGCATATGCCAAACGGTTTTTTACTTTTGTTTAGTTTTATGGTTATCCTATCTTTGAAGAACTTGTTTTCTGTATATATGCCCACGGTAGGTTGTGTGTCGAGCTTTAAGAATATATCTCCGCCGTTTTCAACAACACATTCGTTGCACTCCTTCAGAATTATATTACCTACATATTGGGCAAATGCTCCAGCCACACAAGCCATTGGGCCAACAGAAGCCTTTTTAGAAGCTTTTATCATATCCTTTACTATGGAATCCGCCTTTTTATCAAATTTTATGGGTTCAAGCGACGTTAAGAATTCCTTGCGCTTTGATATGTATAAATCCAATACGGCTCTTAGGCGTCTTACATATTCGAATATCTCTATCTTCATATCCTTGCATGCCGATATGTAAAGATTTGTCTCTTTGTATGACATTTCATAATTTTTTAGCCTATCCCTAAAAACGTCCCTATAAATTCTTTTCATAAGTAATTTTTTACATATTTTAGCGGCTTATAGTCCTTGGATTGCGGCAAAGGTTGAGTTGGTTTTGTTAAATAGAACTTTTTATCCATTATCCTTTGCTTTAATACTTCGGCAATCTCTAAAGCCATACAGTAACTTGAAAGCGGCGTTGCTGGAACCTTTTTTCCGCCTACGACTATTTCGCCGCTTCTTAAATCTTTGTAATTTGTTAAACCATAGTTATTGTCTATTTTGAGCGGATAGTCGTATCCATAATCATAAATATACGCATCTATCTCTTCATCTTTAACCGATGTGAAAAACGCCATCTCTTCATTTAATATTGGTATAGGAACACCAATTCCAACGCTTAGCGACACACCGTATCCCAAAATTGAAGCACCCTTTATGTATCTATCGCTCATCTGTTTCATATCACCAATAACAGCCAATGCACCCGCTCCTGTTTTTGGAACTCCACGCCTATTTCTTTCTTCATTAGGGTTATGCTGTGTTCCGTGATATATTACGTAACCATCTGCACCGGCTAAAAATATGCGCGTTCCAATACCTATCGTTAGATAAAACGGGTCGTTCATCAAAGGCGACATCTGTCCAGCCGACGAGTATGTTGCATTTGATATTTTAGGCTTAAGTACACCCATGTATGTATAAATGGTTTTATCTGTCGTGTTTATCGCTACAGAGTAGTTTTGGTATGCATTTCGTGGGTTTAGAAGCGTTGCTTCCTTCAAATCGTTTATGGTTATCTCCGTCTCTATATGTTTTGAAGGATAACAGTCGGTTCCGTATCCTTCAGCTACCAATTTTATCTTTTTATGTGCTATTAAATCTTCTATGACGTGACCACCGCCATATTCAAATCGACCGGGATGAACGGCGTTTAACGGGTCGTTTTTCTTAACAGAACTTGCACCGATATAGGCGTCAACCGCAGCTACGGCGCCGTATGCTTCAACATCGTTTAGCCAAACCTTAGCCGCTTTAATCTTTGGTTTTGTATGCCCAAAATTGATAAACGCACCGCTTGAGCACATTGTCCCAAATGTTCCCGTCGTTACGACATCAACCTGTTTTGCTGCTTCTATTATCCCTTTCCTTTCAACTATATCTATCATCTCTTCGGCATTTACCACCACCGCTTCGCCGTTTTTTATCTTTTCGTTTATCTCTTCTATCGTTTTCTTGACCTTAAATTCGCTCAATGTTTCCTCCTTTTTTTGACAATTGCTATTATATTGTGATAAACGTTAAACATAGTCAATAAAAAAGTTTAAGACTTTTTCATTCGTTTTTATATACGTTTAAGTTTTTTAAAATACTGAAATTTATAGAACCGAGTTTTTATTAACGTAAAGGCTTACAAACCTTAGAAATTAGGCTTCAAATCTAACTATCAAAACAACAACGGTATCTGAATTGTAGCTACAGCTTTAAACGTAGCATTGTTTTTTGGATTTTGCATTCCAAGATTCACTCAACTACAATAGTATTTCTTCCGCTTTCTTTGGCTTTATACATCCTATTATCTGCAATAAGTATCAGATGCTCAATACTGTTTGCGCTATCCTCGGTTGAAGCAACACCTATACTAATTGTGCACTTTATCTTGTTTTCGCCAAAGTTTACCGTAGTATTTTCCACGGCTTTTCTAATTTTTTCAGCAGCCTTATATGCATTGTCTTTTGTTGTATCAGGAAGCAATAAGACAAACTCTTCTCCACCGTACCTTATGGGCATATCTGTTGAGCGTATTATATTCCTTATTGTGGCTGCTATTTTTTGCAAAACTACATCTCCGGCTTGATGAGAAAATGTGTCATTAATCTTTTTAAAATGGTCTATATCTATCATCATAACAGAAAGCGTTTGATTAAATCTTTTACTTCTACTTAATTCCTGACAAGCAAACATATTCATATATTTTCTATTGTACAAGCCTGTTAATTGGTCTTTTATTGATTCTTCATAGAGTTTCTTGTTTTGGTTTTCTAAAGAAAAGAGATGCTTTTGCTTTAGTACAGCCATAGAGATGGGTATCTCAAATTTGCTCATAACCTCAAGATAGCTCGACAAGTTGTTAACATTACTATAGTTAAAAACAATAAAACAAACTCCGTGATATTTATCCTGTTTGTCTTTTATTGGAAAGGTGTAAGATTTATCCTTTATATTGAACATAGAATGTAAAGAGTTGGAATTGTAAAATACACCGCCATTTTTAAGATAGCAGCATGCATTAAGCATATTTCTTGTTTTTATCTTGTCATCTATTATTTTTATAGATTTTTCCTCTGAGTCCATGACTAATATATTTTCTTCGTCGTCATCTGCAACATAAGCCCTAATATACTCTATTGAATAAAATTTGTTTAGAGCAGTTATTATTTTATGTATTATATCAAAGAAGTTTTCATCGTATGCCACTATGTTGATTATGTCGTTTAGTGCACTATTTAGCTCCGATAGGGCTATTATCTCTTTTGTGTCTACATAATCACCGAACAGTCCGCATTTTAGTTTACGAAGGTTTGCTATAATCGGCTTTATGTGTTCCTTTTTTATTATTGAGCCGTGTTGAGTGGCTATAAGTTCTATTGGGTAACACTGCTCTATTCTGTTAAGTCCGTGGTTAAGTATTACATTGCTTGGCATGTAGTGTTCATGAAAAGGCTTCATTTTTTTAAAGTAATCTTCGGCATCCTTCGAAAATAATTCCAATTCATCTGTAAAGCCACCGAATATATCGCTCGAAAACAGAACGTGTGTTTTTTTGTCATATGTGCAAAATGCTCCGGGAAAATGCATATAGGGCGTAAATATAAATCTGAGTTTTCTATCTCCCGCTATCAACGTCCATCCGTTTTCTTCAACTTCATACAGACTGATATTCCAATTATAGTGCTTTAGCAAAGCCCACGCTCTCCAGTGGGTAACAAGGTATTTGTTGCGTGAATCTATCTCATCCAATATGTCGTACATACAACCTACAATGTCAGGGTCTTGATGATGACATATAAAATATTTTATGTCGTTTAGTTCAACCAATTTGGTAATCTTTCTTCTTGTTTCTTGATAGGTTATACGCGAACCCGGGTCAATCAATACAGATTCTTTGCCATTTTTAATCAAATATACATGACATTGAAAAGGGTCATTAGCTATCTTATTTCCTACCCAATATATGTCTTCTGCTATTTCAACAGGATTATCGAGACGCATCTTTACTCCTTAATATCTCTATTGTTCTCATATCGAACATACTAAAAGCCTTTTTGTACTTTTTAATATTTCTTATCGTATCATAAAATGTTTTTCCAAGCAAGTCGTATTTATAATTATAATCTTTTGGCAAATTAATTTTTGCCAAAAGATTACCAAATAATAGCGAAAAGGTTACGCCTATATTATCTTCAGAATTTGGAATACCGGCTCTATATGCATTTTTAAATGTCATTTTATCTATGTTTAATTCTATTTTTTGTGCGTCTTTTAAATATATTCCAACATATGCGGCATTTAGAGCAATGGCTGCAGGCTCAGTACATCCTTGTGTAAATTGTATCATTCCTTGCATTTTTTCGCATAAAGATAGCATAAAAACTCCCAAATTCTTGCTCTTAATTGTATAAATACATATATTAATATCAAAGTCAACGTCAAAAGACTCTTAAGGTATTGAATATCATTACATTTAATGATACATTTATGCTATGAAGCTACCAAAAACAATTGCAGATGTCTGCGTAAACAAATTCTTGATATTACTGTTATTCTACTTTGTTTTACAAGTTATATTAAGGATAATAATTTCTCCGAACGTGGGTTTGGATGAATCCGAAATGCTTATCTTAACCCAAAAGTTATCGTTAGGATACAATTCTCAACCGCCCTTATACGCTTGGATTCAATACCTATATTTTAAACTGTTTGGCGTGAATATTTTTGCCATGTCTTTACTCAAAAACACGCTTTTATTTTTAACCTACTATTTTGTTTACCAAAGTTCCTATATCATTACAAAGGATAGGATTGCAGCTTCGTTAGCTTCATCCGGGCTTATATTTTTTCCTCAGATATCTTGGGAATCTCAAAGAGCGCTAACCCACTCTGTTTTAGTTACAACAATCTCTTCTGCGACACTATATGTACTACTAAAAATAAAAAACGCTTCACAAAAAGAAATAAAAATCTCTCACTACATTATTTTAGGAGTCTTGATAGGGTTAGGCATGCTATCAAAATACAACTATGCAATTTTTATTTTGGCTTTATTTATCGCTTTGCTATTAGAAAGAAGCAATTCTTATCTACTACTAAAAAAAGAATCGTTTATAGTTGTTATTGTTGCAACTATTTTGGTTTTACCGCATTTTTACTGGATATTAACCCACTTAAGTCTTGCTACAAGCTCCATTATCCACAAACTGCATCCTACCCACAATAGCTTGCATTTTTTATACGGAATAGCCGATTTATTAAGAGCCATTATCGTATTTATAGCTGTTTTTGTCATAATCTTTACCCTGTTTTTTGGCAAATATTTTACCAACAACAAAAATAAATTCTTATTTTATTTTCTTGTAAGTGTTCTTGCTATATTGGCTATATTTGCTATTGTCAGCGGGGCTACTAAATTTAAAGACAGATGGATGCAACCATATTTATTCGTTTTTTCTTTATATTTAACATCCAACCTTAATATCAAAAAGATAAAAAAAGAGAAAATTGGTTATTATTTTATGAGTGTTTTCCTGTTTATGTGTATAATCTTTGCGGCTTTAGTATTTAGAACCTGTTTTTCCGACTTAATAGGAAAACACAAAAAATTAAACTATCCCTTCCATGCAATATCTTATAAAATCAAAAATAGATTAGGATTTGACAACGGCATAATAGTTGCAGAAAACTATTTTATAGGTGGAAATTTAAAACTAAACTTTAAAAACAGCAAAGTTTATATAGGTCATTGTCCAAACACTGCAAAAAAAGACAAGGTCTTGATAGCATGGAAAAAAAATCGTCCGTGTAATACAAACATAAAAAAACAGACGTATTTACAAGAGTGTATTTCTTCTCGATATTTTTGCTCTAA